>DATKMK010000044.1:0-2884 GCA_035541895.1 Binatia bacterium
GCACCAGCATCAATCCCAGCACGATCGCCTGGAGGATGAGCATGGTCGCCGTGATGCGGCATTTGAGCGAAAGTGGTCGCATGCGATCACCGTTGTTCGGTCGGGCGGCGATGCAGCGCCTCGCTCAGGTACATTTCCGCCTGCGGTGTTCGCGGTCTCAGCCACGGTGTCGTGAGCGGCCGCGTGGTGGCTCGCGGCGCCGACGCTCACAGCGCAATCCCCGGACCCGAGACACAGCCGGCACCGCGGAAGGGAACCGCGCGCAGCGGTGCCGACGTGGGTTCGTTGCTCGGGGAGTCGCCCGCCGCGCTAAGCAGCGGCGGAGTCCGGGTAGGCGTTGGATTCTGATTCGCGTAGACTGGGCCCTGGTGTGGGTGACCCGTTGACGCAACCGATGCAGGCGCGCCAGCCGACGTCCGCAGCACCGTGGCGCAGGTCACGTTCCAACATCTTCCTCCTAGCGCTCGGCAGCATCGCCGTGTGCGCGTGCGGGAGCGGCTCGAGCGGCGGGCAGTCGGCCGCCGTCAACGCAACGCTGCGCGCGGGATCGGAGCCCGCATCGAGCCCGGATGTCGGCGTCCCCGCGGCGCTCCAAACGCTGCGCGTGATCTTCACGTCGGCGAATGGATTCGCCTGCTGCGCCGCATTTGATCGCAGCGGCCCGGCACTCGACCCATCGACCGGGAGCCTGCAACTCGGATTGGTGGGCCTTCCAACCGGACCGTGCCCTGACCCGCACCTTCGTGCTCTACGGGGCAGCGATGTGGCTGTACCACTTGCCGCTGCCGCACCGCAGCGTGCTCGTCTGGGCGCCGCCGGCGATTGCTCTGGCGGTCGGGATCGTCGGGGAGCTGAACGTGATCGAGGTCGCCGATCTGCGCAAGGAATACCGCATCCCGCGGCATCACCGAGGCGCGTTCGGGGCCGTACGAAACTTGTTCGAGACCCGGTACGACATCGTCCGCGCGGTCGACGGTGTCTCGTTCGAGATTGCTGCCGGCGAGTTCGTCGGCTTCATCGGTCCCAACGGCGCGGGCAAATCGACCACCGTGAAAATCCTCACCGGCGTGCTGGAGCCGACGGCCGGTTGGGTGCGTGTTGCCGGCCGCGAACCGCGGCGTGAGCGCGTCGCGCACGTCGCCCACCTCGGTGTCGTGTTCGGGCAGCGCACGCAATTGTGGTGGGACCTGCCGGTGATCGAATCCTTCGAGCTGCTGCGCCACGTGTACTCGGTGAATGGCGGGACCTATCGGATGCAGCAGGACCGGTTGGTCGCGCTGCTCGAAATCGACGGCGTGCTCGATACACCGGTTCGGAAACTGTCGCTCGGACAGCGCATGCGCTGCGAGCTGGCGGCGGCGCTGATTCACGCACCGGATCTGGTGTTTCTCGACGAACCGACGATTGGTCTGGACGTGGTTGCCAAGGAGATCATCCGCAACTTCCTTGCGGCCGAAAACCGCGAGCGCGGCACCACCATCGTGCTCACCACCCACGACCTCTCCGACATCGAGCGTTTGTGTCCACGCATGCTCCTCATCGATCACGGCCGCGTGGTGTACGATGGCGCGGTCGAACAGATTCGACGCCGGTTCGGTGACGAACGCCGCCTGCGTGTCGACTGCGACGGCCCGGCCCCTAGCGAACTCCCGCCCCATGTCGAGGTCGAGGAACGCGCGCCGGAGCGACTCGTCTTACGCTTTCAGGGCGACCGCACGGCCGCGCCGCGCGTGATCGCATGGCTAGCCGAGCGCGCGCCGATCGCCGATCTCGCGCTCGAAGAGACCCCGATCGAGCGCATCGTCGCGGGGATCTATCGCGACGGGCTGCCGCCAGTGTCTGATTGACGCCACGCCCGGCTGAGGCGATGATGCCGCAAGTCGTTCGGGAGCAGTTGGATGCGTTGTACGGCGTGCGGTCACGACAATCGCGACACGGCGAAGTTCTGCCTCACCTGCGGGCAGCGACTCAGCCGCGTGTGCGCGAGTTGCGGCGCGGAACTCCCGCCGGCCGCCCGTTTTTGCGACGAGTGCGGTCAGTCGTTGAATGGTTCGCCGGCGGCGAAGTCGGGAGGACCGACCGAGCCAGAGCCGCCGACCTCCGAACCCCGAGCCTACACGCCGCACCATCTGGCGGCGAAGATCCTGAAGTCGCGCAGCGCCCTCGAAGGCGAGCGCAAACAGGTGACCGTGTTGTTCGCCGACTGTATCGGTTCGACGGCGATGGCCGAGCGCCTCGATCCGGAAGACGTTCACGGCATCATGGACCGGTGCTTCCGCATGTTGGCGGAGCAAGTGCATCGTTTCGAGGGCACGATCAATCAGTTCACCGGCGACGGTATCATGGCGCTGTTCGGCGCGCCGATCGCGCACGAAGACGCGCCCGAGCGCGCGGTGCGCGCCGCGCTGGCGATGCAATCGGCCCTGCAGGCGTATCACGACGAACTCCACCGCGAGCGCGGCATCGACTTCCGCATGCGCATCGGCATCAACACCGGGCCCGTGGTGGTCGGCAAGATCGGCGACGATCTCCGCATGGACTACACCGCGATCGGCGACACGACGAACCTCGCCGCGCGGTTGCAGAGCGCAGCCCCGCCGGGTTCGGTGCTGATCAGTCAGAACACCGCCAAGTTGGTTGGGGCTCGCTTCGTGATGCAACCGGTCGGCGCGCTCCAACTCAAGGGCAAGTCGGCTCCGGTCGAGGCCTTCGAGGTTCTCCGTGCCGCGCCGCGCGCACCGCTCGTGGCGCCGTCGGAGCACGGGTGGACACCGTTGGTCGGGCGCACGGACGAGCTGGCGATTCTCGAAACGATTTTCCGCCGGGTGATCGCCGGCCACGGGCAAGTGGTGTTCGTCGCCGGTGAGGCCGGCATCGGCAAATC
>DATKMK010000045.1:0-103480 GCA_035541895.1 Binatia bacterium
GATCGTCACCAGCTGAAGACGGATGCGCGCGTTGACGTCGAGCAGCGAGATCACCTCGTCGTTGACGACCGCGGCGATCCGCAGCGTCTCCTGGGCCCGCGGTGCGACGGGCGCCGACACGACGGCGATCAAGGCCAGGAACAGCGCGACAAGCTTCATCGAGACATCCAATCGACCCGCCGCATCTCGTTGCCCCGCACGGGGCAGCCACGTGGGGGGCCTGGGACGACCGGGCGGCGGCGACCGGGCCGCAACCTGAAACAAACGTACGGACGCCGCAACATCATATATCGCGGCCTGGTGGCGCAGCCACCTGATCTGGTCGTGGCGCAGCCACCTGATCTGGTCGTGGCGCCGCCACCTCAACGCCCGCGCCCGGCCGCCCTTTCCCTTTGGAGACCGCGCCGGTAGGGTGGCCGATCCTCTCCCAAGTCGATGGAATGACACGATGAAATTCAGCTTCGCCGAGCCGGATCTGGGCAAGAAGGGCGTGATCGCGGTGGCGGTGGCCGAAGGGCGCAAGCTGGGGGCGGCGGCGACCCGGCTCGACCGCCAGTCGGGCGGCGCGATTCGGCGCGCGCTCGCCGGCTCGAAATTCGATGGCAAGCTCGGCGAATTGCTGGATATCGCCGGGCCGGCCGGGGTGCCGCAGTCGCACATCGTGCTCTACGGCCTGGGCAAGCCCGAGGACCTGATCGAGGGCAAGGCCGAGGATCTCGGCGGCGGGCTGCTCGCGCTGCTGCGCGGGCTGCCCGATACCGCGGCGGCGATCGTCGTCGACGGCGGCGCCGGGCTGCCGGCGCCGCGCGCCGCCGCCCACATGGCCTATGGCGGGCAACTGCGCAGCTATCGCTTCGACAAGTATCGCACCAAGATCAAGAAGGACGAGCAGCCGAAGCTCGAGCGCGTCACCGTCATGCTCGACGACAGCGGCGCCGCCAAGCGCGCGTTCGCGCCGCTCGAGCAGGTCGCCGAGGCGATCGCGTTCGCGCGCGATCTGGTCGCCGAGCCGGCCAACGTCGTCTATCCGGCGTCGATGGCGACCCGGGTGCAGTCGCTCAAGCGGCTCGGGCTGGCGATCGAGGTGCTCGACCTCAAGATGTTGCAGAAGCTCAAGATGGGCGCGCTGCTCGGCGTCGCACAAGGATCGCTCCACGAGCCCCGCATGGTGACCTTGCGCTGGAACGGCGGCGGACGCGGCAAGGCGCCGATCGCGTTCGTCGGCAAGGGCGTGACGTTCGACAGCGGCGGCCTGTCGCTGAAGAACCCCGAGGCGATGCAGGGCCAGAAGCGCGACATGGCGGGTGGCGCGGCTGTTCTCGGCGTCATGAGCGCACTGGCCGCGCTGCGGCCGGCGGTCGAGGTGACCGGCTACGTCGCGGCGGCCGAGAATATGCCGAGCGGGCGCGCGATTCGCCCGGGCGACATCGTGCGCGCGGCCAACGGCAAGACGATCGAGGTGCTCAACACCGACGCCGAAGGCCGCTTGGTGCTCGCCGACGCGTTGTCGCACGCGGCGGCCCAGCAGCCCGATCAGATCGTCGATTTGGCCACCTTGACGGCGGCAGTCGGAGCTGCGCTCGGACGCCGCTACGCCGGCATCATGGGCACCGATGCGGCCGTGGTGCAGGGCTTGATCGCCGCCGGCAAGCGGGCCGGCGAGAACCTGTGGGAGCTCCCGCTGGTCGACGAGTACCGCAACGACATCGTGAGTCGCGTCGCCGATCTCAAGAACACCGGCGAAGGCTACGCCGGCACGATCATCGGCGGCCTCTTTCTGCGCGAGTTTGTCGGCAAGGTTCCGTGGGCTCACATCGACTTTTCGAGCACGGTGCTGGTCGACAAGCCCGCACCCGCGCACCCGATCGGCGCGACCGGTTTCGGGGTGCGCACGCTTCTCCAGTACATCACCGGCCTGTAATCAGTTCGTCACGCCCACACTGCACACTGGCCAGGCACGCTCACTTGCAGTAAAGAGAGCGCGGTTGATCTGGGCTCGGTGCGGGCTGGGAGTGCCCCAACCCCGCGGTGCATGCGCAGCGTGCAGAACGGATGGTGAGGCGTGAAGATCTATCTGATTGCTCCGAAGAACCCCGAGTCGTTCTGGACCTTCGACCGCATTCTGCCCAGCCTCAACAAACGCTGCGTCTTCCCGAACCTCTCGCTTCCGACCGTCGCCGGGCTCACATCGCGCGAACACGAGCTCGTGCTCTGCGATGAAAACGTCGACTCGATCGACTTCGAGACCGATGCCGACATCGTCGGCATCACCGGCTACGTCATCCACAAGCAGCGCATCTTCGAGATCATCGACGCCTTCAAGCAGCGCGGAAAATTCGTCGTGGTCGGCGGCCCGTTTGCATCACTCTGCCCCGAGGAACTGCGCGACAAGGTCGACGTGCTGTTCGTCGACGAAGCCGAGTACACCTGGCCGCAGTTCCTGCGCGACTTCGCCGCCGGCGACTGGCGGCGCGAATACCGGCAAGACGAGAAGCCGAGCATGCTCGACGCGCCGCTGCCGCGCTTCGATTTATTGCGCGTGAACAGCTACCGCACGATGACCATTCAGTTCGCGCGCGGCTGTCCGTACAACTGCGAGTTCTGCGACATCATCGTCATGTACGGACGCAAGCCGCGCACCAAGAGCGTCCCGCAAGTGATGGCCGAGGTCGAGGAAATACACCGGCTCGGCGTCACCAACATCTTCGTGGTCGACGACAACTTCATCGGCAACAAGAAGGAAGCCAAAGCGCTGCTCAAGGCCATCGCGAGCTGGCAGGCCGAGCATGGCTATCCGATCGAGTTCATGACCGAGGTGACGCTCAACATCGCCCAGGACGACGAGTTGCTGCATTTGATGCGCGAGGCGCACTTCACCACGATCTTCGTCGGCATCGAATCGCCCCGCCCCGCCAGTTTGCAGGAGACCCACAAGACGCAGAACATGCGCGAAGATCTCCTCAGCGCCGTGCATCGCATTCAGCATGCCGGCATGGAAGTCATGGCGGGCATGATCGTCGGTTTCGATCACGACGACGCCGCGATCTTCGACGAGCAATTTCGATTCATCCAAGAGGCCCGCATTCCGATCTCGATGACCGGGATGCTCAATGCCGTGCCCAAGACGCCGCTCTATCAGCGACTCAAGGACGGCGGGCGCCTGCTCGCCGAGTCGGTGGGGGACCAATTCGTGTTCACCAATATCCTGCCGCACGGCATGTCGCGTATCGAGCTCTACGAAGGCTACAAGAAGCTGCTGCAGCGCCTGTACGACTATCGCAACTACCGCGAGCGGGCGATGGCGCTGGTCCTCCACAAGGGCGCCGAGATCGAATCGAAGCTGCTCGCCAACTGGCGCGACCTGGGCATCTTCTTCCGCGTGGTGTGGAGCTGCATCCTGCGCGCGTCGCCGCGGCGTGCCTGGATGACGCTCTCGATGATGATCGAGACAGCGTGGCGCCGGCCGCAGCAGTTCCGCACCGTGGTGACGCTGGCGCTCATCCACAAACACTTCTACGAGTACGTCCGTGATATCTCGGTCCAACTCGATCGCCTGATCGCGGAGCTTCGCACGCTGCCAGATGCCGGCATGCTGCCGAGTCGGCCGGCGGCCGGTCAATCCACCGCCGCATAGCCTCCACGCGCCGTCTCATCTTCTCGCTCGGTACCGCACGCGCTCGCGCGCGCCGCAGCGGTGCCTCTTGACAGTGAGTCGATGCGACTTAGATTCCGCCGCGAACAGTTCGTCGGCGCCGCACCAACATTATAGACGAAGCAACAGGAGGTTCTGCGATGACCGTATTTCGCTTTGGTTCCGCCTTCGATCCCGTCAACAGTTTGCTGCGCTTGCAGCGCGAAATGGAGCGCGCGTTTCAGCATCCGCTCGGTCTCGATCTCGGTTTGTCAGGACGCGGAGTGTTCCCGCCCGTCAACGTCTTCAGCGACCGCGACGGCTACGTGATCCGCCTGGAAATTCCGGGTGTCGACCCGGCGAGCGTCACCATCGAGAGCCGTGGCCGCACGCTGACCGTCGGCGGCAAGCGCGAATTCACGCCCAGCGGGGGCGGCAGTTTCCATCGCCGCGAGCGTGACGAAGGCCAGTTCTCGCGCTCCCTGCAATTGCCGCAGGAGTTGGATCTCGAACGTGCGGAGGCCGCGTGCAAACACGGCGTGTTGACCATCCGCGTCCCCAAGCGCGCGGAGGCAAAGCCGCGCCAAATCAGCGTGAAGGCCGCCTGACGACACCGCTGCAAAGGAGGTATCTGGTGCCATGACAGCGCAAGAACTCAGCGTTCGCAACAAACAAGAAGTCGCACGCGAGGAACCGACGCGGCCTGGCCGCACGTACATCCCGGACGTCGACATTTACGAGACCACCGACCGCTTGTGGCTGTGGGCCGACTTGCCCGGCGTCGACGAGCAATCGGTGCAGGTCGACCTCGAAGACGGCGTGTTGACGATCTCCGGTCAGGTGTCGCTGAAGGACTACGAGAATCTCGCGCCCGTGTACACCGAGTACAACGTCGGCAACTACGAGCGCCGCTTCACCCTTTCCGACTCGATCAACGCGAGCGGCATTACCGCCCGGATGACCAACGGTGTGCTCGAACTCGAACTCCCCAAGGCCGAACGCGCCAAGCCGCGCAAGATCGAGGTTGCTGTGAGCTAAATCGCTGCGGCCACCGCCGCAACAGCCGCGGGGCAGTGGCGTCGCCGCTGCCCCGCGGTTACTGGCGGACCGCAGCGATCTCGTCGATCGTCTTGGGGATCGCGCTCGAAAGTACTTCGTGGCCGTCCGGCGTTACCAGCACGTCGTCCTCGATCCGCACGCCGATGCCGCGCCATTTGTCATCGATCGCGTCGAGATGCTCGCCCACATAGATGCCGGGCTCGACCGTGAGGACCATACCGGCTTCGAGCTGACGCGACTGGTCGCCGATCTTGTACTTGCCGGCGTCGTGGACATCGAGACCCAGCCAATGGCTGGTGCGATGCATGTAGAACGGCTTGTAGAATTCCTTCTCGACGATCTCCGCCGCCGACCCGGCGAGAATCCCGAGTGACGCCAGCCCATCGACGAGCACTCGCAAGGCGCACTGGTGTACGTCGTCGAACCGCACGCCCGGTTGAATCATCGCAATCGCCGCCTGTTGCGCCTGCAGCACCAATTCGTAGATCGCGCGTTGCGGCCCGGTGAAGCTGCGCTCGACCGGATACGTGCGCGTAATGTCGGCGCAGTAGCCGTCGAACTCCGCCCCGGCGTCGACGAGCAACACATCGCCAGTCGCCATCACGCGGGTGTTGGTCGTGTAATGCAAAATCGTTGCGTTGCTGCCGGACGCAACGATGGACGGGTACGCCGGACCCCAGGCCCCGAGCCGGCGAAAGGTGTAATCGAGCACGGCTTCGATCTCGTATTCGTGCACGCCCGGCTGGGCCATGCGCATCGCGGCCACATGCGCGTCGCCGGCGATGGCGATGGCGCGTCGCATCGCCGCCACCTCTTCCGGCGCTTTGAACAGACGCAGTTCGTGCACGATTTCATTCGCATCGAGCACGGCCGTTGGGCCGCGACCCGTGCGCGGTCGCTGCAATTGCCAGTGTTGCAGCCAGCCCATGAGTCGCTGGGTGAATGGCGGGTTCCGTCCGAGCGGGTAGTACACCCGCTCGCGCTCGCCGACGTACTCGCGGATCTTCTCGTCGAGCTTGTCGATCGGATACGCCATATCGGCGCCGTACTGTTCGACCGCGCCTTCGACACCGACTCGCTTGCCGGTCCAGGTCTCACGCTCGATGTCGCGGGGCAGGACGAACAGCACGAACTCTTCACGCTTCTCGTGACCCGGCAGGAGCAAGCAAAGGGCTTCGGGTTCGGGAAATCCGGTCAGATAGAACAAGTCGTTGTCGGGACGGTAGCGATACTCGACATCGTGCGAGCGTACGGCCATCGGCGCGGCCGGAAAAATCGCCGCCGCGTCGGCGCCCATCCGGTCCATGACCGCCCGCCGGCGGCGCGCCAACGCTTCACGGTCGAGGGGCATGCAGTCAACTCGGACCCAGCCGGCTGAGCGCCGAGCGAATCACATCGAGCGGCATCGGAATTACGATCGTATGATTGCGTTCGGTTCCGACTTGTCCGAGCGCTTGCAGCAGCCGCAACTGGACGGCGATCGGCTCCTTCTCCATCAGATCCGCGGCCTCCGCGAGGCGCGTCGCCGCCTGCATCTCGCCTTCGGCGTTGATCACCTTGGCACGGCGCAGTCGCTCGGCTTCGGCCTGACGTGCCATCGCGCGTTGCATCTCGACCGGCAGGTCGATGTTGCGGACTTCCACCGTCACCACCTTCACGCCCCACGGCTCGGTGTGCATGTCGATGATCTCTTGCAGCTTGCTGTTGAACTTCTCGCGCTCGGCAAGCAACTCGTCGAGATGCGCCTGCCCGCAGACGCTCCGCAGCGTGGTTTGCGCGATCTGCGAGGTCGCGTACATGAAGTTCTGCACCTCGGTCACCGCGCGGCCGGCGTCAACAACGCGGAAGTACAACACCGCGCTGACCTTCACAGAGACGTTGTCGCGCGTGATCACGTCCTGCGACGGCACGTCGAGCGTGATGGTGCGCAAGTCGAGTCGAGTCATCTGCTCGATCAGCGGAATGACGTAGACGATCCCAGGTCCGCGCGCCGGCATCAGTCGCCCGAGCCGAAAGATCACCCCGCGCTCGTACTCGCTGAGCACCTTCACGCCCGCGACCAGCGCGATCACGACCAACACGATCACTACCCCGGCCGGACCGAACACCATGGATGTACACTAGCAGACGGTTCAGCCGCGTCGCAATGCAAGCGGCGGCAGGAGACTCGGCCAGACTGTCGCCATATGCTACGTTCGCTGCATGACGAGCGCGCACCCACGACGCTGGCGACGGGCTGCAAATTCCGCGGCGTTTTCGACGCTCCTCGTCCTCGTGCTGGTCTTGGGGTACCTCGCCCTCACCCGCGTGTTACAACACCCGTCAGCCGTCGCAACGACTCCGGAAGCCGACTTGCCTCCGATCATCGAAGTCGACCGCTTCACGGCACGTCGCGAGCGCAGTGAAGACGGTGAACGCCTGAGCGTCTCGCTTCGCCTGCGCTCGACGTTACCCCAGCCGATCGAGGGATTCGTCTTCGTCGTCGCACGTAACGATCACGCTTCACCGCGCGTCTGGGCGATCTGGCCGCCCGAGTCGGCCGGCACCGCGATCAGCGCAGGGGGCCATTTCCACGGTGCCACTCCCTCAGCGGGTCAGGGACTCACGGTCGGCCATAGCTGGGAACGCGTGACCGCCGTCCTGCCGCACGAACCGGGACAAGCGCCCTTCGACAGCGTCACGATCTACTTCGTCAGCCCGCAGGGCCAGATTCTGCTCACCCGCCCGTTCGCCATTTGACGCGCGTTTGCGACTGACTCTCCGCGCCGTCGTGGTTTACACTTGCGTCGACCCTAACAGGTTTCCGCCCAGCCGCGGGTGCCCAACGCGCTTGTCGCCGGTCACGTTGATCAGCGAAGCCTTGCCGGACGTGAATGCCCGCTCGAGCGCCGGCTTGATGTCGTCCGGCTTGTCAGCGTGCTCACCGTGGCATCCCATGATCTTGAACATCTCGTCGTACCGAATGTTCTCGATCATGTTGAACGGATCGGTGCGTCCCTTGAGCAGCGGCATTTGCTCGAAGTTCGGTCCCCACGAGCTGTTGTTCCACAGCACGGTGTGCACCGGCAGATCGTAGCGCAGCGCCGTCTCGATATCCCAACCGCCGATGCCGAGCCCGCCATCACCGGTCACGAGTACAACCTGTTTGCCAGGACGCGCGAGTTGGACGCCGATTGCCATGCCGACGCCGTGGCCGACCGGTGCCAGTGGTCCGGCATCGACCACTTGTCCGGCGAACCGTGCGCGGAACCATTGCGTCATCCAGCCGCTCAAGGTGAACGAGTCGATCACGACGGTCGCGTCCTTGTCCATCACGGCGCACAGATCGCGTGCCAATCGATCGGGGTGAATCGGCGCCCGATCGCGGACCTTGCGCTCGCTCTCGTCGATGAGCTTCTCATAGTTCGCGCGCACGTCGGACACTTCCTTCACCCACGCCGAGTCGCGCTGGCGCGCAAAGTCGAGCTTCAAACGCTTCGCGGTTTCGATGAGCTGTCGCAACACCAACTTCGGATCGCCGACGATCGCGACCTCGGCCGGCACCTGCCAGCCGATGCGGCTCGGCACCGGATCGGCTTGAATGTAGGTCGCCTGGTCGTTCCACGTCGGCGGCTCGCCGAAGTGCTCGCCGCTCCAGAACCGAAAGCCGATCGCCAACACCACGTCGGCGCGGCCGGTGAACGGTTTCTTCCAGGCGCCGCGAACAGCGAGCGGGTGATCTTCCGGGATCGCCCCCTGCCCGGCTCGACGCGCATACGCCGGAATGCGCGTGAGTTCGACGAATTCGCGCAACTCGGCGGCGGCTTGGGACCAGAAGATGCCGTCGCCGCATGCGATCAACGGCCGCTCGGCGCGCAGCAGCAGCTCCAGCGTACGCTCGATCTGCGCGGGATCGCCCTGGGAACGCATTGCATCAGGCTGGTAGACCTTCGCGCCTCGACGCTGCTTCGACTCGTCGTCGCCGTGGTACAGAATGTTGGTGGGAATCTCGATCAACGCCGGCCCTTGGGGCGGGCTCAGCGCCTCACGAAACGCCAGCCGCAAATCGAACTCGATCGTGCTCCAATCGAGCACGCGCTTGACGTACTTCGAGAAGCTGCGACAGACCTCCGAGCCATAGGCCTCCTGAAACGAGCCGAGATAGTCCTCGGTGGTCGGATGCTGACCGGCGATGCAAACGACCGCGCTGCCAGTTAGGCCGGCGACGCACAAGCCGGTGACCGCGTTGGTCAAGCCGCACCCTGCCGTCACGCTGCACACGCCTGGCCGCGCGGTCGTGCGCGCATAAGCGTCGGCCGCGTACGCACACGCCTGTTCGTGGCGCATGTGGATCAGCTTGATGCCGTTGTCTCGCAGATTGGCGAGAATCGGGAACGTGTGGCCGCCATTGATCGCAAACAGATACTTGACGCCCTGCTCCTTCAGAACTCGACCTACCAACGTACCGCCGTCGACAATTGCCATCGTGGTTTCACTCCTCGTTTGCCGGGATTCCCCGTACAGCGACTTGCCCCAATCCATGTCTGGCATCGGCCGATCATGCTGCGATCAGCGGCGCATGACAAGTACGCTGGGTGGCGCATCACGATCCGGGGGGCACGTCGATCGTCACTTTGATCGCGCCCGACCTCTTGTCGGCGGCCGCTGCGAACGCTTCTGCGATGCGATTGAGCGGGAAGCGGTGAGTAATGAGTTGACGCACCGACTGCGTCTGCGTCGCCAGCAAATCGAGCGCGGCGTCGAAGTCGGCCCGATGTCCGGCGCGGCTGTACGTCAACGAGCCGACGATCCGCACCTCTTTCATCATCACCAGCAAGGCATTCAACGAGACCGGCGCCGTGAACACGCCCAGCACCGCGATCGCACCGCCGGGGCGAACGAGATGCACGGCATCGTTGAGCGTGTCGGCCGCACCGCCGACTGTCTCGATGACGGCATCGATGGGATGGGCGCCGGCGTACTCGCTCAACTCGACCGTGCCGTCGTCGGTCGCGGCAAAGGCGCGTGCGCCTAGCGCTTCGGCCCTCGTACGTTGATGCGGATGGCGCGCGGTGATCAGGACTTCAGCGGCTCCGGCTGCACGCGCCGCGACCACCGACAAGAGACCAATGGTGCCGGCGCCGAGCACCGCCACGCGGTCGCCAAGTCGCACCTTGGCGAGTCGTACGGCGTGCACACACACCGCCAGCGGTTCGGTCATCGCCGCCGTCGCCCAATCGAGCCGGGCCGGCAGCGCGAACAGCGTGCTCGCCGGTGTGCGCACATACTCCGCGAAGCCGCCGTCGATCATGGTGCCAAGGATGCGGAGGCGGCGGCAAAGCTGCCGATTCCCGGTGCGACAGGCGTGACAGTCGCCGCACACCACGAGCGGCTCGATAGCGACTCGATCACCCGCCTTGACGCCGGTCACGCCCGCACCAACCTCCGCTACCTCACCGCTGATTTCGTGTCCCGGGCACACCGACGGCGGCGGCCAGCCGCCACTGTACCAGTGCAGATCACTGCCGCAGACGCCGCAGTTGCGAATTCTGACGATCACGTCACCCGCGCCCGGAGTCGGGCGGGCGACGTCGCGCAGGTCAATCGAGCGAGGCGCGCTGCTGTACGCAGCCTTCATGCGCCGGAAGGATTCGCTCGGGAAGTCAGCGGCAGCCGCAGCCACCACCGCAGCAGGCGCCGCCGGTGAATCCGCCGGCGTCGGCGCTTGGGCTGACGGCTTGACCGCCCCCGTTGCCGCTGCGTGATGCACAGACGGACAACTGGCGTTCGACCTGGGTGCCCGAACAAATCGGACAGCACACTGCCGTCGTGCTCGACATCACCAGTTCCTCGAACGGCCGGTCGCAGTCGCTGCAGTGATATTCGTAGATCGGCATGGCGACACAGAATCAAGACTGACCACGCGAGTCAACTAGGGCGCGATCGCCTGCACCGCTTTCGGCATCGTTTTCGCGATTCGCACGATGGGGATCCCGGTTTGCGTGTTGAGGTGCATCTCGTGCATGCACCGTGGGAGATCTTCGAAGGCGTAGACTTCTTTGTGCACGGTGGGCTTGAAGACCGAGCCGTACAGAGCCGTGCACGCGTTGGCGCCTTCCACGGTGTCGTAATGGGTGTGATCGAGCGTGATTTGCCGCACCGAGAGTCCGGCGGAATCGTAACTGATGCGTTTGTCGAGCTGCCAGCCCGCGCTGACGTTGACGCCTTCGCGCGCAAGCGCGGCCACGCCGGCGGCGAACACCGGACCGCGCAACATGTCGCAGACGATGTGCATACCCTCGCCGCCGCTCAGTTGCTTGACCTCCTTGTTGAACGCCTTGACGTCGTCCGCGGCGGCAAACCGATTGAATTTCTTTTGATCGATCGGCGTGATGCCCAACTGTGCCAGGTGCGCGCGGCGCTCGGGGCTGCCGGAACAGAAGAACGCGCGATGCCCGTCGGCATGCGCCAGCATGAGGAACAGCTCGGAGACGCCGCCACCGAAGCCGAGGACGTTCATGCGCGCGAGCTTCTCCCGCGATACCTTGGCGCGGAAGATATCGGTGCCACGACGCCACAAATGGTAGGCGGTTGGCGCGCGCAGCGGCAGCGCGGCGATCTCCCAGAGATTGAGGCCGCATTTCAGCGGTGCGGGAATGAGCTGCCAGTCGGCGACGACGGCCTCTTCCCCGTACCAGCCGATCGACTCCGGCTGGTCGTACGCCCAGATCCGCAACGGGTAGCCGTAGATATCGGGCTCGCCGTTGCAGTGTGTGATGACGATGTCGCCGATTTCGAAGCGGGTCACGCCGCCACCAACGGCGATGACTTCGCCCAGCGCCGAGTTGCCGGGATAGATTTTGCCGCCGCGCAACTCGGCGATGTTCACCGTATCCGCCAATGCCGCATGATCCACGTTGTGCTCGGCCGACACGGCCAGGATGCGGAGATGCACGTCGTGCGGACCGATGTCGCGCAACTGCAGCTCGTCCAAGCGAATGACACGCGCAATGTCGAACTTCGACAGATCGTTGTTGACGCGCCGGCGCTCCTCAGCGATGGCCTCGGCGGTGATCGCATACGCTCTTGGCATGAGACTCCTCTGCTTTCTCAAGCGGTGCGCGCCGGATAATACAGGCCACCGGTCTTGTCAATTTCCCCCGCGGCACCTGACAGGGGCGCGCGGGCGCGGTACAAGCCGCCCATGGCCGAGGCCCCCCTGCTGCGCGACCTCGTTGTCTTGTTTGCCACGGCGATTCCGATCGTATTCATTTTTCACCGACTCAATGTGCCGTCAATCGTCGGCTTCTTGATCGCGGGCGTACTAATCGGCCCGAACGGTCTTGGCCTGATCAAGGGGGCAGATGACGTCGAACGGCTGGCCGAGTTGGGGGTCGTCCTGCTGCTGTTCGTCGTCGGCCTCGAGCTGTCGCTGGAACAGCTCACCCAGCTCGGCCGCACCGTGGTGACAGCCGCTGCGCTGCAAGTGCTGCTCACTGCGGCGCTGACCACCGCCCTGATGAGCGCCGCCGGCTTGCCAACGGCGCAAGCAATCTTCATCGGATTTGTGGTGGTGCATTCGAGCACGGCCGTGGCCCTCAAGCTGCTCGCCGACCGCGGTGAAATCGACAGCGCTCACGGCCGGCTCACCGCCGGCATCGCGGTGATCCAGGACCTCTGCGTCGTGCCGATGATGTTGCTGGTTCCGGTGTTGGCGCACCCGAGTGCCGCCTCACCGCTGGCGATCACGCTGACGATCGCCAAAGCCGCGGTGCTGGTCGCAGTGATCATCGTCGCCGCCCGCATGCTGCTGCCTCGCCTGTTGGAACTGATCGTGCGGCTGCGCATCCGCGAGCTCCTCACCGGCGCGGTGGTGCTCTTCTGTCTCGGCACCGCTTGGCTCACGGCGCAGTTCGGCTTGTCGTTGGCGTTCGGAGCGCTGGTTGCGGGGCTGGTGATCTCGGAGTCGGAATACAGCCATCAAGCCGTCGCCGAGATCCTGCCGTTCCGGGATACGTTCAACAGCATTTTCTTCACCTCGGTCGGCATGCTGCTGCACCTCGACGTCGTGGTGCAGCACGCTGCAGCGTTGCTCGGTTTGACGGTCGCCGCAATCCTCCTGAAGGGCGTCCTGATCGGCACGGTGATCGGCGCGCTGACCGGGTCCGCCCGCCTCGCCGCGCTTGTCGCCGCGGCGCTTTGTCAAATCGGCGAGCTGGCGTTCGTCCTGGCGCGGCTCGCCACGTCGTCGCCGCTGCTGAGTTCGTTGCACTATGACCTGTTTCTGGCGGTGAGCGTGGTGAGCATGGCGGCCACGCCGTTTCTCTTGCACGCCGCACCGTCAATCGCGCACCTGCTGCAACGGACGCGCGGTCAACGACCCGAGCCGCTACGCCCCAAAGATGAACTGCACGGGCACGTGGTCATCATCGGCTACGGCCTCAACGGGCGGAATCTCGCCCGCGTGCTGCGCGAGACCGGACTCAGGTACCGGATACTCGAACTCAATCCCGACGTCGTCGCCGGTGCACGGCGAGATCAAGAGCCGATCATCTTCGGCGATGCGACCCGTGCCGACCTACTGCACCGTGTGCACATCGAGCACGCCCACGTCGTGGTCGTCGCGATCTCTGATGCGGCCGCCACGCGCCGCATCGTCGCGGTGATCCGCCAACTCAATCCGCACGCCACCGTGATTGTGCGCACGCGTTACGTTGCGGAGATCGATACGCTTTATCGCCTGGGAGCGACCGAAGTCATTCCCGAGGAATTCGAGACCTCGGTGGAAATCTTCGCGCGCGTGTTGCGCCGGTTGCGCATCCCGCGCAACGTGATCAACGTGCAGATCGACCTCATCCGCGGCGAGCGTTACGGCATGTTGCGCGGGCTGACTTTGCCGCGCCAAAGCATGCACGACATTCAGCACCTCCTGGCTGCGACGCTGACGGAGACCTACCTCGTCGATCCGAGCAGCGTGGCGGCGGGCCGAACGATCGCCGATCTCGGATTGCGCCGCGCCACCGGCGTCACCATCATCGCCACGGTGCGCGGCGGCACGCCGGTGACCAACCCCGGCCCGGAGCATCGCATTGAAGCCGGCGACACACTCGTCTTGCTGGGCAACCACAACGAATTGGATCGCGCAATGGCACGGCTCGAACCGAAGCGGGCAGCGGGGGAGGACTCGCCGTGATCGGCGCGCTCCTCGCCTCGCTGCTCGGCCTGGTCGCGTTGGCCGCCGCCGTCATCCTCGGTTGGCGCCGCCTGCGGACCTGGCGGCGTGAAACGACGCGCCGGGGACAAAGCGAAGCGTCCGCGATCAGCGTCACGGATTACGGCGAGATCGACGCGGTGGTTCTGCACGAACGCTGTCGCTGCGGCGGCCGCTTTAGCGTCCGCGGCGAAGGCTCGCGTGGTTTTGTGCGCATCGTACACCTCGAATGTCATCTGTGCGGACGTGAACGCAAGGTCTACTTCGACGTCCGCGGCGTGCGGCACTAGAGCTCCCCTTACATCGCCCCGCTTGACCGCTTCGAGCCGCTCGCAGTAGCCTTATGCTACCCATATGGTTGCGTGGCACGCTCTGCGGGCAGCCGGTTCGAGTTATTGCCGGCATTATCGCGCCGCGCTGCGACAGCCGTTCGTGCTCGTCCTCGGGCAGTTGTCGGCGTTCTTTGCGATCAGCCTCTACGTCAAGTTCATCGAAATGCGGCTGACGCCCGACTACGACAACGTCAGCGTCGGCAGCGGCCAGTTTGGGTGGCACTACTTGCTGTTCAGCCACCAGGAAATCCTGCTGTTCGGTTTGTTGATCGCCGGCGCCGCCACGACGCGCCGCTACGCGCCGCGCTTGCGCCAACTCTGGCTCGCTGGCGCGTGGACCCTTGGCTTCGTCGCGTTGCCGTTTTTGTCGCTGGTCGAGGTCTTGGGCTTGGGACACTTCGCGATGTTTCTCACGCCGCTCGGTCCCGAGGAGGTTCGGCTCATCGGGTGGAGCCGTCATTTGATATCAAGCGGCAATATCCTCCGACTGCCGGCGATTGCGTGCGGCATCGTGCTGATCACTGTCGGCTACTACGGGCTGCCGCCGGCGTTGTGGCTGGATCGCCGACGCTTGGCCTCGCTCGCACAGCCCGCATCGCTCGCGCTGTTCTTGAGCGTTGCCGCCTTCACCGCATTGATACCAAAGCCGCACGTTGCGGACGCACTCTTGATTCCCCATCCAATCGTCTGGCTGGTATCGGGCGCGCGTCCGCAACAAATCTGGGAGCACGATCGGTCCACCGAGGTCGTGCCGGGGTGCCGAAGCGCCCGGCATCACCTGGAGCCGACCGAGCGTCCCCGCAACATCGTGATCGTCCTGCTCGAATCGACCCGCGCCGCCAGCGTGGCGCTCTACAATCCGAGCGCGTCGGCGGGTCGCTCCCTCCTTGCGCTCAGAGACGAAACCGTGGTGTTCGATCAACTCTACGCCCCGGTGCCGACATCGGCGCACGCCTTGTTCTCGATTCTGTACGGCGTCTATCCGTACCTCGGCCCATTTTGGATGGGCAGCGATCGATCGGTGGTCGCGGACTCGATGGCGCAGATGTTCGGGCGCGCCGGCTACGCCACGCATCTGTACGTCACCGCTGATCTCAACTTCGACGACATGCGCAGTTTCGCAACGCGCGGCTTCGAACGCGTCCGCGATCCCAACGACTGGCCCGGCCAAGAGCGGTATCAACTGCTCGAATGGGGCCGCGACGACCGATTGCTGTTCGAGGAAATCAAGCGCACCTTGGTCGAAGGCGATTCACGGCCGCGGTTTCTGCTGGCGTTTACCAGCAACACCCATCACCCCTATCCGTTGACGGAGTTGCTGAACGAGTCCGCCAAGACACCGCAGGAGGCGTACGAGCGCCTGGTCGCGTTCGAACTGGACCTGGTCGTCGACCTCTACCAGTGGATGAAGCAACACGGCGTCGCGGACAACACGCTGCTCCTCGTTCTCGGGGACCACGGCGAAGCGTTCGGAGAACATCCCGGCAACTTCGGACATGCGGCGTTCATCTACGAAGAGAACGTCCATATTCCGGGCTTCATTCTCCATCCCCGGCGGCTCGGCTTGCCGCAACATATTGCCCAACTCGGTTCGCAGGTCGACCTGCGCGCGACGATCACGGACATTCTCGGCATGAACAACCCCGAGCCGACCGACGGCATGTCGCTCCTGCGCAGCGATCCCCACCGGCTCATCGCGCACTTCACCGAAAACGGCGTGTCCTACTTCGGCGTGCGCGATCAGCGCTTCAGTTACATCTACACGCCTCACGCCGGCGTCGATCAGCTATTTGATCGGCGCCGCGACGCTGGCGAGACGACCAACCTCAGCGATCGCTTCCCGACCGTCACCGCGCGCTATCGCACGCATTTGCAACGCTGGGAGGCGCGGCATCAGCTCTCGCTCGCACGCGTGCTCCGATAGTGCGACAGTGACGGAACGCTGCGCGCACGTCATCCATCCCGGGGGGCGACGCATGCGTCACCTCTCACGATACGGCGTCGAACCTGGATCGCGAAGTGTTACCCGTCATCGCAGGTGCTGCCGGAGGAATGCGATCGATCGCGGCCACGCATCGGCGGCCGCCTCGGGGCGAAAGGCGTCGCCGCGCGTGTCGTTGAAAAACGCGTGACCGGCGCCGGCGTACACTTTGATCTCGAAAACTTTGTGCTCGCGCGCCAGAGTCTCGCGCAACTCTTCGACGTCGGTCTGCGGAATCAACGCATCGTCTGCCCCGAACAAGCCGAGATACGGGCATCCGAGGCGGGGCGCGAGTTGCAGCGGGCTCGCGGGTTTCACGTCGTCGTTCTCCGCGTATCGCAACATGCCGTACCAACTCACGCACGCCTTCAATTTGGCAACCGTGCACGCGGCCATCAGCGCGTATTGTCCGCCCATACAAAAGCCGGTGACCCCAATCGCGTCGGCTCGCACGTCGGCGCGGGCGGCTAAGAACTCAGCGGTGCCGGCGATGTCGTCGAGGACGCGGCGATCAGGCAGTTGGCGGATCCACCGAAACACCGACGGCATGTCGGGCAGCTCCGGGGCGCCCTCGCGGCTGTAGAGATCAAGTGCAAATCCGAAAAAGCCGGCGTCCGCCAGTCGGCGCGTCACATCGCGGTAGTGCTCGTACACGCCGCGAACGTCCGGAATCAGAATGACGGCGTTAAACGGCCCGCCGCTCGCCGGCCACGCGGCGTAGCCGCGAAGCTGGTCGCCGCCGCGCTCAAAGGTTAGTTCGGCTGTGTTCGCCATCGTCGTGACCTCAACCGCTCGCACGTAGCGGCTTGACCTCGGCCGCGCGCATATCCGGCACGTCGCCGGCGCGCAATGCCGCGATGGTTGCCGCAACCATCAATGCTCCGCTCGCGACGTAGGGCGTCGCCGGACCCCAATCAAACAGCCAGCCGCCCCACAGCGGTCCGAAAATGCGTGCCAAGCTGCCAACCGACTGCGACAGACCGAGTACACCACCTTGCTCCGACGCTTCGGTCAGCTTGGATATCAAACTCGACAGAGTCGGCGACGCCATGCCTTGGCCGAACGCGAGCGCCGCCAACGCCAACAACAACGAACCCAACGGCCGCGTAAACGGGATCGCCAGCAAACCGATCGCCAGCAGCGCGCAGCCGCTGGTCATCACCCGCAGCTCACCGAGTCGCTGCGCCAGCCGCCCGATCAGCCCGCCCTGCATCAGGCTCGTCATCAATCCCATGAAGCCGAACAGCCAGTAAATCCGCGACGTGGTCAGACCGAAGCTCATTGCGCACAGAAGCGACAGGGTGGTTTCCATCGTGGCGAACGCGAACACCACCGCGAAAAACAACAGCAAGAACAGTCCAAGCTGCGGCTTGCCGACGGCGACGCGTAGTCGCGCGAACGGGTGAGTCGTTCTGCGCGCCGCGGAATTGCGCTGGGTCTTCGGCAGCGATTCGGGCAGCCGCACGGCGGCCAGCGCGCAATTCGCGCCGCAGATCAACGTGGCCGCCAATCCCGGCGCCCAATGTCCGTAGCTCGCGAGCAGCCCGCCGATGGCGGGACCGAAGACGAATCCCAGCCCAAACGCGGCGCCGATCACGCCCATGCCTTTCGCGCGCTCGTTTTCGCTGGTGATATCGACGATGAACGCCTGCGCAACCGCGATGTTGGCGCCGCCGACGCCGGCGAGGAGACGCGAGACGAACAGCGCCGACAAGCTGTTGGCCGAGGCGAACAACGCGTACGACAGCGTCGAGGCCGCGAGACTGATCAAAATGACCGGCCGGCGTCCGATGCGATCGGACAGTTGCCCCCATAGCGGGGCGCAGACGAATTGCATCGCCGAGTAGGACGCGATGAGCGCTCCGGCGGTGGCGCCGGAGGCGTTGAAGGTGTGCGCGTAGTACGGCAGCAAGGGGATCACGATGCCGAAACCGAGCAGATCGACAAAGACTGTGACAAAGATCACGCCCAGGGTGGATCGGCGTCGCGATGCTGTCGTTGGGTTTCCCATCGATGGCGGCAGACAGTGCCGCTTACCATGATCGTTTTCGCCCAACAACTGCGGTTGCGCTGGCGCACAAGATGCGCGTGACAGCGCCGGCCGCTCGCGATATTGTGGTGACGAGGAGAAGGACGATGCGCAAGCGAATTGTCGCAACCGCAACGCTGGTCGGGATCTTGATGTGCGGTACCGCCTCGGTGCGTGCGGAAGAAAACGATCTACCGCGCAACCCTGGAGCTGCGTTTGCGGCGGCCGGTATCAACCTCGTCTATATGCCGGTACGGCTCGCGTTGAGCACCGTGTGGGCCGGTGTTAGCGGAATCACCGGTTGGCTGACCGGTGGCAACGCGGTCGCCGCGGACGATGTGTGGCAGCTCACCGAAGGGCCTGCGTACGTGACGCCGGACATGCTGGCGCGCCGCGAGCGTTTCCGCTTCGGCTCGTGGGAAAGCGGCCACTGACCCGACTCGTCCGCCGGCTCGCGCGATGCGCCAGCCCGATGTCTTGATCATCGGCGGCGGCGTCATCGGCTGCGCCGTCGCCTACTACCTGACACGTCAATCCTCATTGCGCGTGCTCGTGCTCGAACGAGCCACGCTCGGCTCCGGTGCCTCGAACGCCGCAGCCGGCGTGCTCGCCGTTGCCAGCAGCCGCGCCCCACGCGGCGTGCTGTTCGAGTTGCGCCGCCGCAGCGCAGCGATGTTTCCCGATCTTGCGGCGGCGCTGCGGAGCGAGAGCGACATCGATCCCGAATACGTGCAACGCGGCTTGCTCGAGATCGCCTTCACCGCCCACGAGCTCCAGCAGTTGCACGATTTGGCTGACCGCCGGCGGGCCCAGGGCTTTCACGTCGAGGTCCTCGACGCCGCCGCGGCCCGACAGCTCGAACCGACTGTGTCGTCACACGTGATCGGTGGGGCGCTGTTCGACGATCACACGATCAACAACGAGCGATTGACGCGGGCGTTCGCCGTCGCCGCTCAGCGCAAGGGCGCCGAGTTGCGCGTGGGCGTCGCCGCCACCGGGGTGGAGACGGCCTCTCAACGCATCCTGCGCGTTCGCGGCAGCGACGGCGCGTGGGTCAGTCCTGGAGTCGTCGTGCTTGCCGCCGGCACATGGTCGCCCGAGTTTGCCGCGTTGTTGCGTGTCCGCGTGCCGATTCGACCGGCACGGGGTGAGATGCTGGCGGTGCGGCCGCACGCCATCCCCACGCACACCCTCGCGTGGGGCGACGGCTACCTGGTGCCGCGGTCGAACGGCGAGCTCTTCGTCGGCAGCACGACCGAGTACGCCGACACCGCAATCGTCACCGAGCGCGCCGTTGAGACGCTGCTGGGGCGCGCCGTCCGCATGATGCCGGCCGTGGCCGATGCGCGGATCGAGCGAACGTGGGCGGGTCTGCGTCCCTGCCCCACGATCCGCCGGCCGATCATCGGTCCGGTGCGCGGGTACGACAACTTCATCCTTGCCGCCGGCCATCACCGCAACGGCATTCTGCTTGCGCCGATCACCGGACAATTGGTGGCCGAGCTGATCACCGAGTACGCCACCAGCGTGCCGTTGCATCCGTTCGGATACCGACCGCGCTGATCGCGCACCTTGTTTCGACCCTGGGCACGGGCTAAGTCCGGAGCGCCGCCGAAAGACGAACGCTGTGGAAACCGATCGCACCTTCGGCACGGTCACCGTGCTGCTCGGAGACAAGAACGGGAAATATCCACACGGGAACTCCATCCTCGTTCGCGGGCGCGATGCATCGCTAATGATCGACCCGTCGCTTGCCGTGGCCGAGCGCGCTGACGAACTGCGCGATACCGCCGACGTCGTGGTCCTCAGCCACGTCCACGAAGACCATGTCGCCGGCCTCTTCCTATTTCCGCGCGCGACCGTTCATGCGCACCGCGCCGACGCGCCCGGCTTGCGCAGCCTCGATGGTCTGATGGACATCTACGGCTACGGCGAACCGCTCACCAGCGGGATGCGCTCGTACGTCACCGACACCTTTCATTTCACCGCACGGCCCGACACCCGCGACTACGACGATGGGGCCCGGTTCGACCTCGGCGGCGTGCATGTCCGCTCGTTTCATCTTCCCGGCCATACGCGCGGCCACTGCGCATTGCTGATCGAGCCAGAGGGCGTGTTGTTTCTCGGCGACATCGATCTGACCGGGTTTGGGCCGTACTACGGCGACGCATGGTCGGATCTCGCCGACTTCGAGCGCTCGCTGCAACGAGTACGGGACATTCCGGCGCGCGTGTGGGTGTCGTTTCACCACGTCGGCGTCGTTGAGGACTACGTCACGTTCGCCAGCAAGCTCGACGGGTTCGCCGGCAAGATTCCCGCGCGGGAGCGCGCGATGGTCGATTGTCTCCGCGAGCCGCGTACGATGGACGAACTGGTCGCGCACCGCTTCCTCTACCCACCCCACGCGAAGGCGGCCTTCATCGACGCAGTCGAGCGGCGCACGATTCAGCAGCACCTCGACCGTCTCGTAGCCGGCGGCCGCGTCGTCGAAGTCGGGCCGAAACAGTTTCGTGCAGTCTGACGGCGGCACCGCAGGGTTGACCCTCGGAATCCGACTGACTAATGCCTGAGCCACAGTGACCGTGCAGGTGCGAGAAGTGCAAGCCAACGAGCCGGCGCCGCCACCGGCGCCGTCGGTGACCGCGCATCGGGGCTGGCTGCCGCTGGCAATCATGCTGGGCGTGGGGGCGCTGGCCGCGATGTTCGCCTTCACCGACGTGCGCGAGATCGGTCACGTCATCTCGCAGGCCGACCCGTGGTTGCTAGCGATTCCTCTGGCGTGCACCATTGCCAGCTACATCGTGATGGCGTTGTCGTATCAAGGCATCGCCCACGCCGCCGGCGCGGTGGTGCCGTTTCGCGAGATGTTGAAAATTACCTTCGTGGCCAACACCGCAAACTATCTCGTTGCCACCGGCGGCCTCAGCGGGTTTGCGCTCCGCCTCTACTTCTTCACCCGGCGTGCGATTCCGTCGGGTACCGCCGTGGTGATTTCGTTGGCGCAGGGCTACATCACCAATGTCACGCTGCTGGCCTTCGTGTTGTTCGGCTTCGGCTACCTGGTCACCTTCCACAACCTGAGCGGGTGGGCGCTGGTCGCCACTTCGATCTTGCTGGCGCTGTTCAGCGCCACGGCGGTGGTGACGCTCTTGCTGCTCGGGCATCGACGCCTGCGGCGCCGGACGCTGTTCATCCTTGCCAACACCACACACTGGCTGCTGCACCATCTGATGCCGCGTCGCAAGCCCGGCCGCATGCGCATTTGGCGCTTTCAGCGCAACCTCAATCGCGGCATCGAATTCATGCTGGCGCGCAAAACTCACATGGTGATGCCGACGCTCTACATTTTCGTCGATTGGATCGTCACGCTGGCGATTCTCGACGGCGCGTTTGTCGCCCTCCGCTACAATATCCCGTTCAACTTCGTGGTCGTCGGCTTCGCCATCGGGGTCACCTTGTCGTTGATCTCGTTCATTCCCGGCGGCCTCGGGATCATGGAGGGATCGATGGCGGCGGTGTTTGCCAGCCTCGGCGTCCCGTTCGAGACCGCGGTCGTGGCGGTGCTGATCTTCCGCGTGGCCTACTACGTCCTCCCGCTGGTCATCAGCCTGTTCTTCTTCCACGGGATGTTTCTACAGGGAGCGCATCTGCGGCCGGAATTGCGCGACATGAAACTGCCGGAATGACCGGCGGCGTTGCGACACGCGCCGCGCTCGTCTTCCGAGCGCCGTTTCTTGACAAGGCGGCACAATTGTTGGACATCCGAACCGGGGTGTGGGGACGGATACGCAAGGTGAGCGCATGAAGATTGCACGCCAGCAAGCCCTGCTCACCGCCCTTGTCATTTCACTCGTCGCGGTTGCTCCCGCAGCGGCGCACGCCGCGCGTGGTGGGGCCATCACCGCCACAGCCGCGATCATCATTGATCGACAGACCGGCAACATACTCTGGCAACGCAATCCCGATCTGCGGCTCCCGCCGGCGAGCACGACGAAGATTGTCACCGGCCTGCTGGCCATCAAGAGTGGGCGGCTGTCCGACTCCTTCCCGGTTAGTTACGAAGCGTCGCAAGCGTCACCGTCGAAGATCGGCGTTCGTCCGGGCTGGCGGTTGCGCTTGCACGACCTCCTCTATGCAATCCTCCTCAACTCCGCGAACGACGCAAGCGTGGTGGCCGCCGAAGGACTCGGGGGCTCGGTCGATGGCTTCGCGCAAATGATGAACTCCGAGGCGCGGGCGCTCGGCGCCGTGAATTCCCATTTTGTCAACCCCAACGGATTGCCGGCCGAGGACCACTATTCAACGGTCCGCGATCTCACCACCATTTTCAGCGCCGGGTTGCGCCACCCGCTGTTCCGACAAGTGCTCGAAACCAAACGGCTGGTGATCTCGCCGACCACCCCGGCCAACCGCAAGATCTCCCTCCACAGTCACAACCGCCTGTTGATGGGCGACTATCCGATCCATGTCATCGGCAAGACCGGCTGGACCATTGCCGCGAAGAAGTGCTTTGTCGGCGCGGCCTCTTCGGGTGGGCGCGAAATCTTGGTCGCGGTTCTGGGGTCACGCGACTTGTGGGGTGACCTCAAGCGCATGATCGACAGCGGATTTCGAGGCGAGACCGGCGGAGCGACGTTGGCGAGCAATGACGTCGATTGGCAGCTTGCGGCCGACGACCCGCAGCCGCAAGCGTCGGGCGATACCGATGACGGCAACGCGTCGGTCCAGTTCCGCATTCGTCTGGGCTCGTTCAAGGCCTATGCAAGTGCCGATCGGCTCCGCAGTGCGGTCGCGAAGGGCGGATACCACGCACTGGTCGCCCGCGCCGGCAAGGGCAAGAAGACCCGCTATCACGTCACCGTCGGCGACTACGCCACTCGCGAACAAGCGCAACGTACCGCGCAGGCCCTCAACCGCAAGCATCGGGTGCGCGCGACCGTCCTCGAGGTTGCGGCCTAGCGACTGCGGGCGTGCGGAACTTCCAGCCGCGCGATCAGTGTCATCGCCAGCAGATTCAACCCAACGACCAGTCCGAATGCCGGGACGTAGCTCCCGCAGCGATCGCGCACTGCGCCGAGCAGCGGGACACCGACCGCTTGGCCGATCACGATGAACGGCGTCATCCGCCCAGCGATGGCGCCGTAATACAACCGCCCGAAGCATTCGCCGAGGATGGTTGCCTGCAGCGTCGCATTCCCGCCCATCGCAAAGCCGTAGACGAGCACGAACAAGACGAGCATCGGCCAGCTGTAGGTCGCCGCCAGCAGCACAACGCCGAGCGCCTGCAAGCCGAAGCACCACACGATCACCCGCCGCTGGCCGAAGTGGTCGAGCAAATAGCCGAAGCCCAATTTGCCCAGCACGCCGACGCCGGCGGTCGCGCCGAGCGTAAACGCCCCGGCGGCGCCGGATATGCCGCGATCCAGAAGGAACGATACCTGATGCAGCAAGGTCGCTGAAAGGCCCATCACGGTCAGTGCGAACGCCGCGGTGATCAGCCAAAAGTTCCGCTGCCGCATGGCTTCGCGCGGCGTGACCGATCGTTCGTGCTCGTGTTCGATTCCGATGTGTTCGCCGCTGCGGCGAACTCCGCCATCCGGACGAAGCCCGATGTCCTCTGGCCGTCGCACCATCAACCACGCGACCGGCGGTATCACGATGGCAACGATAAGGACGCCGAGCGCAGCGAACGCGTCGCGCCAACCCAAGCGCGCAATCAACAGGTGCGTCAATGGGACGAAGATCACGCCTCCCATCGAGATGCCGGCGGTGGCGATGCCGAGCGCACGCCCGCGCAACGCAACAAACCAATTCGACACCGCCGTGTTGCTCGGCAGCGGGCCCAGCGCGGTCGATCCGAACGACACCAACCCACCCATCAGCAAATAGAACGCAACCTTGTTCTCGATTCCGCGCAGCAGCACAAAGCCCGCGGACATCGCCAGTGCGCCCACGATCTGCGATACGCGAGGACCAAATCGATCGACCGCACGGCCGACCAGCGGCGCATAGATCGCACCGCACAGCGACACCAGCGAGAATCCCCACGACACCTCCGCGCGGCTCCAGCCGAAGGCATCGGTGAGGACGGTGAGGAACACGCCGAAGCTGTAGAACACGATGCCGGTGGTCACGCAGTGGGTGACGAAGGCCACCGCGACAATCCACCAGCCGTAGAAGATGTCGTCGGAACGAAACACCGGTTTCGTGTCGCGGAACCCGCTCGTCCCGCCGTCACGCACGAAGAAGATCGTTAGCCGCGGCCGACCGCGAGCGCGGCTCAGCTCAGTCCCATGCCGCGCCGGATCGCCTGCAAGAGGGCGATATTATCGGAATGCCCGGTGCGGCGCGCCGACACGAAGCCGTGAATCGGCCGACCCAGCAAGTACAAGTCGCCCATGACGTCGAGAATTTTATGGCGCGCGAATTCGTCCGGGAATCGCAAGGTCGTATTCACCACCCGCTCTTCGTCGATCAGGATACAGTTATCGAGCCGGCCGCCGCTCGCCAATCCCATGCTGGCCAGGGCCTTGAGATCCTTCAGGAACGCAAACGTGCGCGCCGGAGCAATCTCGTCGCGAAACGAAGCGGCGTCGCGCAGCGCGAAGGTGTACTTTTGGCGCCCCACTGGATGCGGATAAACGAGGGTATATGAGACCCCAAAACAATCCGACGGCTCGATCCAAATCGCCTCACCGTCGCCCTCAGGTTCGCCAACGGCGACGCGCCGATTGATGACGATCGGTTCGATCGCCTCTTCTTGCTCCTGAATTCCCGCGCCTTCGATCAAGCGGCAGAACTCCAGCGCCGAGCCGTCCATCGCCGGCACCTCGCCCTGCATCTTGATGAGCAAGTTGGTGATGCCGTATGCGTGCAGCGTCGCCAGCAGATGTTCCACGGTCTTGGCCGTGACCCCGCCCCGGTGCAAGGTCGTCGCGTAGCCCGTGGAGTCGACGTAGTCGAGCGACGCCGGCACGGTTTCATCCGACGACACGGTGCCGAAGACGATGCCGCTGCCGGGCGGCATCGGCTGCAGGATCAAGCCGGTCTTGGTACCGGAGTGCAATCCATGACCACTCGCCACCATCCCCCGCCGGATCGTGCGCTGGCAGAGCACGGCCGGGCTGCGTGCTTGCGCCGCAGCGATGTGGCCGTGGCTTGCAGCCACCTCCGCAGCCGCGCGCGGTGTCTGCGTGACCGTTGCGCGATGATCCAACGCGCGATTGACGACGCGCAGCAGTCCCTCGAGCGAGAAAGGCTTCTCGATGAAGTCGAATGCGCCGAGCTTGGTGGCTTTCACCGCGGTATCGATCGTCCCGTGGCCGGAGATCATCACGACTTCCGGCGAATTCGGCTCGGCGCGCAACCGCTCGAGAAGCTGAATGCCGTCCATCTCGGGCATCCACACGTCGAGCAGCACCAACTCCGGGTGTTCATGCTCCATCACCCGCAACGCTGCGACGCCGTCTTCGGCTTCGAGGACGCGCAGGCCCTCGTCTGCCAAGACGCCGCGCACCGACGCCCGAATCTCCGCCTCGTCGTCCACCACCAACACGGTTGCCATGAATCCTCCTCTCACGCCCGCGCGCCGGCGCGCACCGCCGACACGCGGCGGCGCGTGGGAAACTCGATCGCGAAGCGGCTGCCTCGCGGCGCATTGTCTCGCACGCGCACGTAGGCCTGGTGGTCGGCCGCAATCGCCGAGACAATCGCCAGGCCGAGTCCGGTGCCATCTTTCTTGGTCGAAAAGTAGGGTTCGAAGATCCGCGCTTTCACCGCCTCGCTCATTCCCGTGCCGCTGTCGGCCACCTCCAAGCGCACCAAGCCCGCGCGCGGGTCGTAGGTCGTGGAGACCGCAATGCGACCGCGCTCCTCCCCTACTTGTTGGCATGCCGCCACCGCGTTGTCGAGCAGGTTGACCACCGCCCGCGTAATCGCGGAACGATCCAATTCCAGCGCCGGAATCTGCTCGCCCGGTGTCCACACGAACTCGATCTGCCGATGGCCCTCGCGGAACAACACGAGCGCTTCGTCGACGATTTCGTTGAGGCCTTGCAGCGACAGCTCCGACGCCGGCAACCGCGCGAACGTTGAGAACTCATTCACCATCTTCTTGAGTTCTTCGACCTGGCGAATGATCGTGCGGGTGCACTCGTCGAACACGGCGCCGTCGTGACGCTCGATTTCGGCGCCGTACCGCCTGCGCAACCGCTGCGCGGAGAGCTGAATCGGGGTGAGCGGGTTCTTGATCTCGTGGGCGATCCGTCTCGCGACCTCGCGCCACGCTTCCATCCGCTCGACCCGCAGCAAGTGGCTCACATCTTCAAAAAACAGCATCACACCCAGCGAGGCTCCGGCGTCATCTTGGAGCGATGCCGCGGTCACCAACGCGGTCAAGACCCGGTCGCCGCCGCTGAACTTGAGTTGCCGTTCCGCTTGTTCCTCTCCGTTGTCGACCACCTCCGACATCATCTCGCCGACCTTGCGCAGGTCGGAGCGCTCGAAGGCTCGCTGCCACGGCTGCCCCTCTACCTCGGCGGCACGTAGACCCAACATCGCCTCGGCGGCGCGGTTGACGGTGCCGACGATGCCGCGCGGATCGATCGAAATGACGCCGGCAGCGACATTGGCGAGCACGTTCTCGATGTAGCGCCGCCGCGCGTCGAGTTCCGAGTGAATCGTTTGGAGTTCGCCGGTCATGCGGTTGAATGAATCGACCAACGTCGCGATCTCTTCGTCACCCCCAGCTTCGATTCGATAGTCCCAATTGCCCTGCGCCACTTCCCGGGTGCCTTCCGCCAAGCGCTGAATCGGAACGGTAATGCCCTTCGCCAAGTAGAAGCCGAACCAGGTGGCGGAGAAGATCACCACCAGGGTGATCAAGAACATGGTCAGAGTGTAACTGTTCTTGATCGGCTGCTTCATGGTCTTGAGTTGGCGGTATTCTTGGAACGAGCGGGAGATGTCCTGGGCGGTCCGGCTGACCTGACGCGGCACGACGTTGTCGACGACCAGGGCGCCGAGTACCTTCCCGTCCGCACCGATCACCGGAACACCGCCGCGGACCAAGTCGCCATTGCCGATGCGCTGGGTGCGGGCGATCGGGTCGCCGGTCAGCAGTTGCTCGACCATGTCGGGACCCGCGGCCGGGGTCGACGAACTTAACTGTTCCGCTTGTGCGAGCCGCGCAATGCTGGTGCGACTGGCATCGAATACCTCGATGCCCGCGACGTTCAGCTCGCGCAGCTTCTCGTTGAGGAACTCGCGGAGCTGCGACCGACGCGCCGGCGTCCAGAGGCCGCGCTGCTCGGTCTGATCGGCGAGCGTGCGGGCGTGGTGCAGCGCGCCGTTCGCCGCGGCCTGGTAGTATGACTCGGCCACGTCGAGTGATCCCGCCAGCGAGCTTTCCACGCGCACGCTGAACCAGTTGTCGATCGCCGAGGTCATGAACCCCTGCGCGACAAAGAACAACAGCAGCGTCGGAACGATGCTGAGACCCACAAACGCCAGCACCAAGCGCGTGCGCAGCCGCGATCCGAGAATACGCTGGCGGCGCTCGAAGATGAGCTTTACCAGGTTGCGGGTGACCAGGAAGATCAACAGCACCAACAGAATCAGGTTCAGGTTGATCAGCAGAAAGAAGATGACGTTGCCCGCCAGCGACGAGCTGTTGCTGAACTGCGGCAGGCGGGTCTCGAACAGCGCCAGCGCTAGCACCACCATCGCCGTGACGACGATGACAATGCCTTCGCGTTGGCGCCGCCGCCGCTCATCGGGCGACAAGGGCGGCCGCTCACGCCAGAGATTTCGCCAGCGAGACATGGGAGTGCCGGGAATTGTAGGAAGGATGCGGGACGCCTGCAAGCGCCGGGGGGTCAGCGTCGCAGCAGATACATGAGCAAGGTCAGCACCACGCTGACGATCACGCAGGTCGTCAGCGGGAAATAGAAGCTGAAGTGGTCGCGTTTGATGTAGACGTCACCAGGCAGGCGGCCGAGCCAGGGAAGTTTGCCGGCGAGCGACAACGCGGCCCCAATGAGGATCAGTAGCACGCCGAACGTAATCAACAGGCGTCCAATGTCGCGCATACTTCACTTCGGAAACAATCGCCCTTGGCTCACCTGCTGGCGCGCGGGTCGGCCGAAATGCGCGTGTGCTAGCGGCGTCGCCATCCGCCCTTTCGGCGTCCGGCTCAGGTAGCCCTCTTGGATCAAGAACGGCTCGTAGACATCTTCGATGGTGTCGCGCTCCTCGCCGACGGCAGCCGCGAGTGTGTCGAGCCCCACCGGACCGCCGCCGAATTTGTCGATGATCGCGAGCAGGATTGCGCGGTCCATCTTGTCGAAGCCGCGGTGATCGACCTCGAGCATCGCCAACGCCTCGTCGGCCACCTGTTGCGTGATCACGCCGTCGGCTCGCACCTGGGCGTAGTCGCGAACCCGGCGCAGTAGGCGGTTGGCGATACGCGGCGTGCCGCGCGCCCGACGCGCGATCTCGAGCGCGCCGGTCGTGTCAATCTCGACCTGCAGGATCGCGGCGGAGCGGCGGACAATCTGCACCAGTTCCTCGGGCGCATAAAAGTCCAGTCGAAACGTTGCGCCGAAGCGATCGCGCAACGGCGAGGTCAAGAGACCGGCGCGGGTGGTGGCGCCGATCAACGTGAAGCGCTTCAGGTCGAGCTTGATCGAGCGCGCGGCGGGTCCTTGGCCGATCATGATGTCGATCTGAAAGTCCTCCATCGCCGGATAGAGGATCTCTTCGACCACGCGACTGAGGCGATGGATCTCGTCGATGAACAGCACGTCGCCGGCGTCGAGATTGGTGAGAATCGCGGCCAGGTCGCCCGGCCGTTCGATCACCGGGCCGGAGGTTGAGCGAATGTTTACGTGCATCTCGCGCGCGACGATGTGCGCGAGCGACGTCTTGCCGAGACCGGGCGGTCCGCACAGCAAGAGATGATCGAGCGAGTCGCCGCGGGCGGTGGCGGCGTCGATCGCAACCCGCAGGTTCGCCTTCACCTGTTCTTGACCGACGTAGTCGACGAGCGTCGGCGGCCGCAGCGTGGTGTCGAGCACCACATCGTCCTCTCCGCTGCTCGCTGTGATCAGTCGATCGTCGCTCATCGCTTACGCGCTTATTCGCTTGAGCGCACCCCGGATTACATTCTCCAATTCGCGTTCGCCGGCGGCGCGGCTCGCCTGAACCGCGCGCTCGGCTTCGGGGCGACGATAGCCCAAATTGACCAGTGCCGACACCGCTTCGGCGTCAGCGTCCTCGACGCGAGCCGGCCCGGCTCGGTCGCCCGCCGCATCCAACAGCTTCACTTTGTCCCGGAGCTCGACGACCAAGCGCTCCGCCGTCTTCTTGCCGACCCCTGGGATCGAAACCAAGCGCACGAGGTCGCCGGCCTCAATGGCCGCCTTCAGCTCGGCGAATGGCATCCCCGAAAGGATGTTGAGCGCCAGCCGAGGCCCGATGCCCGATACGCTCGTCAACAAACTGAACAACTGCCGTTCGCCGGCTTCGGTAAATCCGAACAACTCCAGCGCATTCTCGCGGACGTTCGTGTGAATCAGCAGCCGCACCGATTGCCCGACATCCGGAATACGGCAGAACGACTGGAGCGACACGAACACTTGATAGCCGACGCCACCGACATCGACGACGAGTTGTTCCGGCGATTTGTGGGCCAGCGTGCCGACCAACCGCGCAATCATTTCGACGGCACCACCCGCAAGCTGGTCCATCGCCGCCCCGCGCGCCGGCGCGCGCGACTCAGTGCGAGCACCGTCGGCTGTGCCATGCGCTCGACGAAACGTCGATGATGCAGATGGCAGATCGCCGCGCCCAGCGCGTCGGCTTCGTCGTGAGCGAGCGGCGTGCGCACCCCGAGCAACCGGCGGACCATCGTCTGGATTTGTTCCTTGGTCGCACGCCCGCTGCCGGCGACCGCCAGCTTGATTTCAGCCGGGCTGTATTCGGCGATCGCGATGCCGGCGCGCGCAGCCGCGGTCAGCACCGCGCCGCGCGCCTCGCCGAGGCGGAACGCGCTCTGCACGTTGGCGGCGACGAAGTTCTTTTCCAAGCTGAGCACGAGCGGTGCAGCCTGCACGACGACGGCCTCGATCTCGCCGAAAATCTGCGCCAGCCGTTCAGCCAACGAGCCGCGCGCACGCACCACGCCGCTGGTGACGCGAATCAACCGCGTTCCCCGTTCCTCCACCACGCCCCAGCCCGTCGTCACCGTGCCGGGATCAATCCCGAGCACTCGCATCGTCGTATCTATCGCAGATGTCCCCCGCCCCTCGCCCCGTGCGATGGCGCTCACGCCGCGCTCAGTCGCTCCAACTCCTCCGGCGCAATGTCGAAGTTGGCGGACACCGTTTGCACGTCGTCGTGGTCTTCCAACTCCTCAACCAGCGCCATCGTATGCTGAGCGGCCTTGCCCGAGACCGCAGTGGTACTCTCCGGCACCAACGTGATCTCGGCGCTCGCGACTTCGATCTTGGCACGGTCGAGCGCGTCTTTGACCGCCGCGAACGCCTGCGGGTCGGTCACGATTTCATACTGATCGCCGGTATCGCTGAGGTCTTCGGCCCCGGCGGAGAGCGTTACGTCCATAAGCCTCTCTTCGCTCGCCTTGTCGTGGTCCACAAGGATGACGCCCTTCTTGTGAAACATCCACGCCACGCAGCCGCTCGCACCGAGATTGCCGCCGTGCTTTTCGAACAGACGCCGCATGTCGGCGACGGTTCGGTTGCGATTGTCGGTGAGCGCTTGCACCATTACCGCCACGCCTCCGGACGCGTAGCCTTCGTAGGTGACTTCCTCGTAAGCGGCGCCTTCGAGTTCACCGGTTCCCTTCTTGATTGCCCGCTCGATGTTATCGTTCGGCATGCTCTGGCCGCGGGCGGCGAGGACGGCGGTCCGCAGCCGCGGGTTGCCGCTGATGTCGCCGCCGCCCAAGCGTGCCGCCACCGTGATTTCCTTGATCAGCTTGCTGAACAGCTTGCCCCGCTTGGCGTCCTTGGCCGCCTTCTTGTGCTTGATCGAACTCCACTTTGAGTGACCGGACACGCTTTCTCCTGGACGAGCACCGCGGTCGGAGTTGGTTACCACAGCCGATCGGCGGAGTAAACGAATGCGTGCTTACATCCCTTTCGCGGTGCGGAGATACCGCACGAATTCGGCGCGCGGAATGTTGGTGGCCAACGTGCACACGATGTCGCCGAGATGCATCACCGCGATGGTCACGCCGTCGACGGTGAAGACTTGGTCGTGACCGATTCGCTCCCCGCCGCCGGGAAGCCGGATGCTCCCAACCCGAAAGCGGCGACACACGACGACTCCCCGTGGGCCATCGTAGAGGGTGAACGTCGTCGTCACGTGATCGAGGGTGTGAACCGCGCCGCCGATGAGACGCAAACCGGCGGATCGAAGGTCGTCCGCTGATCGTTCGAAGTCGATCTTTCCAGTCGAACGGTAGTAGCGACGCAGCTCCTCGATACTGTCCGTGCGGATCGCCAGGGCGGCCTTCCCTGCTTCGACTTCGTGGACATCTTCGGCCAACTTCGCCAGCGTCGCTTCGGGACGCGAACGCAGCGTCGAGACTACCACGAGCACCACCGCTGCAACCGCGACCCCGACGAGCACGACGCGACGCCACCGCAGCGATCGGCGGTCGAGCGGTTCGTACCGTTGTTGAACCTGTTCGCGCAGCGTGGTGGGAACCCGGAACTTCGGCGCGCGGGCACGAAGCAGCGCGACCAGATGGTGCTGCTCGCGATGAAGTTCCGCGCACTGCGCGCACGTCGCTCGATGCGAATCGGCGGCGTGCTGTTCGTCAGCTCCCAACTGCCCGTCGACGTCGGCAGCGATCAGGTCGCGGTATTCGTCGCACCTCATCGAATGATCCCGCGCTCTTTCGCGTACTGGCGCAGCGATTTCTGCAAGACCGCACGGGCGCGCGCCAGACGTGAGCGAACAGTACCAATCGGGCAACCGACGATGCGCGCGGCCTCCTCATACGTCAGCTCCTGCAGATCGATCAGCACGACCACCTCGCGGAACTCGCCGGGCAACCGGCGCAATGCCGCCTCGACGTCGGCATCGAGTACCTGCGCTGCGAGCACACTACTCGGATCACGGGAGCCGGACTGGTCGTCGACGTGATGAGCGAATTCGTCGAATTCGACCATCGACGGTTCGCGGCTCTGCGACCGGTAGCGGTTGCGGAACGCGTTGTGCAAAATGGTCAGCAGCCACGCCTTGCAGTTCGTGCCGACCGCGAACTGATTCCAACCGCGGTAGGCTCGGAGATACGTGTCTTGCAGCAGCTCGGCTGCGTCATCCGGGTTGCGGCTCAGATACATGGCCGCGGTGTACACCGTGTCCATCAGAGGCAGCGCGATCTCGGCGAAGTGATCGCGCTTACCCTCGCCCCCTTTCGGCACGCCGCCCTCTCGTGTGTGCGGCCGCATCCCTGTGAACCCCGAGGCGGGCCGTGAAGTTCCGATGAACCGTCGCCGACTACGTTCGGCCAACTAGCGCGTCGAGCTCGCCGGCGTCGTCAAGCGCCTTGAGCTCGTCGTAGCCGCCGATCGATCTGTCGTCAATGAAGATTTGCGGCACCGTACGGCGCCCGGAGAGGCGTATCACCTGCTCGCGCAGCGCATCGTCATCGCCGACGTCGATTTCTTCGAACGGGACGTTCTTGTGCTTGAGCAACGCCTTGGCGCGCACGCAGTACGGACAATACGCCGTGGTATAGACCTTTACGTTCGGCATCCGGTCACGCTTCCTCCGCCGTCGAGGAACGTACCGGCTGTGCACCGTCGTCGCAAGTCGGACCCACGTTGCGTCGCCGAGCCAGGCTGCGTAGCATGCCTGGGTGTCGTTTTGGTCGCGCGCACTCGATCTACTCTATCCGCCGAAGTGCCCCGGTTGTGGACAACCTTCGGAGGATGCGCACGGCTTCTGTGCGCCGTGTCATCGCACGATTCGCCGACCTCAGTCGCCAATGTGTCAGGTCTGCGGCGAGCCCTTCGCCGGCGCGGGAGTCGATCACCTTTGTCATCGCTGCCTGACCCAGCGGCCGAGCTTCGGCGTCGCGCGCGCGTGCATCACGTACTTGGCGATCGATTCTGAGCCGAGTCCGTTGGCGCGTACGATTCAACGCTACAAGTACGGACCCGACGCCAGCTTGGCTCCGGCATTGAGCACCCTGCTACTCCGCCTCGCACCGCCGTTGCCACGCTCGTACGACTTCATGGTGCCGGTGCCGCTTCACATCAGCCGTCTTCGCTGGCGCGGATTCAACCAGGCACACTGGCTCGCACGCTCGTTGGCTCACCAGCAGCAGATATCAATCGATCCGTTCGTGCTCGAACGCACTCGTGCCACGGCGCCGCAGGTTCAGCTCGACATGGCGGCGCGCCGCCGCAATGTAACCGGCGCCTTCCGTGTCACCGATACCCGCCGTGTGCACGACCGCTCCGTGCTGCTGATCGACGATGTCTACACGACGGGAGCGACCGCCAACGAGTGTAGCCGCACGCTTCGACGCGCCGGCGCGGCTGCGGTTGACGTATTGGTGCTGGCGCGCGCGGTGACTCATTGACATGCGCGACGACCTGATCCGCTGGGAGCAGCGGTATCGCGATCGCGCGGCTCAGGTTGAGGAGCCTGCCTCGCAATTTCTGCAGCAGTGCCTCCCGCTCATTCCCCGTGGCCGCATTCTCGATGTTGCCGCCGGTGACGGACGCAACGCCGTGCATCTCGCGCGTCACGGACGTGCGGTCGAGGCCATCGACATTTCGTTCACCGGTCTGTGTCGCTTGCGGGCACTGGCGGCGCGTGAACGCCTGCACGTGGACGCGATTCAAGCGGACCTCGACGACTACCCTCTTCCACGCAGTCGCTACGCCGGAATCGTGAACATCCGGTTCCTGCAGCGCGGATTGTTCGCGAGCCTCAAGGCCGCGCTCCAGCCGCGCGGCGTGATTCTTGTGGAGACATTTCTCATCGATCAACGCTCGCTCGGGCACCCTACGAACCCGCGCCATCTACTCAACCATGGGGAGCTTCGCGACCTGTTGCAGGGCCTCACGATCCTATTTGCGGATGAGGGACGCTTCGATACCGAGAGCGGTCCAGCCTTCCTCGCTCGTGCGGCGGCTCGGCGAGACCGGGATTGAGTTTTCCCGCCTGCTGTGACAACTGCCCACAGATGTATTGCCGCGCCGGGATCTTCGCACTCCTCGTCTTTGCGTTTGTCGCCTGCAGTGGCGGCGGCGGCAGCAGTGCCCCGGCGACTACGCCCATTTCACCGTGGTCCAAGTTTCGACGCGACGAGGCGAACTCCGGCGTCGCCGGCGTTCCCCTCGCCAAAGACTTTTCGAACCCTCCAGGTGTCGCGCCACAGGTGCGCTCGTACCAAGCCGGACCCGACCCGATCCTTGCCTCGCCGGCCATCGGACTGGATCACACGGTCTACTTCGCCACTGCGGGTCAAAGCGCGGGCACACTCTTGGCGCTCAAGCCACAGACCTCGACCACCGGTGCGTTGACGCTCAAATGGAGCGCGAATCAGTGTGCCCCGGCGACGCAAGCGGCCGTGCCGTTTGGGCCGATTCGTTCGTCGCCCGCCGTGACCGCCGTGCGCAGCGGCCTGCCGCTCAGCGCGAGCAGCGACAAGGTCATCTTCTTTGGCGACGATCTGGGCCGATTCTACGCGATGCAGGACTTGGGCACGGATAGTCCCATCTGCAAGTGGTACTTCGCGGTTCCCGATGGCGGGGCCATTGTGTCGTCACCGACTTTCGTCATTCAACCGCAACAGGAGCTGATCAGCGCGGTCTTCTTCGGCACCACCAACGGCGTCTTCTACGCGCTCAACGGCGACGGGTCGTTGAAGTGGAAGTATACCGTGCCGCAAGGCAGGGCCATTACCGCGAGCCCCCTGCTCAACACCGGGGGACCGATCTATTTCCCGGCCGCCGACGGCTACCTTTACGCCCTGTCACTGGACGGGACGTTCCTGTTCCGCACGCTGGTCGGGGCCGTCTCTGCGACTTTTGCGTCGTCGCCGCTGCTCAGCGCCGATGTCGTGATCGGCACCGAAGACGGTGCGATTACGGCGTTGCTACTCAACGGCACGTTGAGCTGGCGCGTTAGCACCAATGGGACGCCCGCAAATCCGATTGTCTCGTCGCTCGGTGTGGGGCTCACCGCCGTCGCACCGCCGTTGCCGACTCCGCGACCGACGACGCCCGGCACGCCCGTTCCCCGAAGCACCTCGACCCCGACGCCCACCCCGACCCCCGCGTCGCAGGCGCGAACGATCATTTACGTGGTCGATCGCACCGGGACCGTCTACGCGCTCGACGAATTCACCGGCCAACCGATTTCCGGTGTTACCATCGCCTCGGGAGGTGCGCCGACGAGTTCGTCGCCGGCGATTTCTTCCGACGGCTGCATCATTTTCGGGGACGACGCGGGCATGCTCAACGTGCTGCATCTTGATACCATCTATGGCGCCATGACGCCGACGCCTACCGTCACACCGGTTTCATCCAGCTCCTCCGAGTGCGTCACACGCATCCTCGATCTCACACACGGCGCGGCAATTCACTCGTCGCCGGCAATCGACAGCGGCGGAGTCGTCTACGTCGGAGCCGACGATGGACGAATCTATGCGATTGGCACGGGAGCCAACCCGTGATGGATCGGTGTCGTGGCGGATGGGCATTGACCGCGCTGCTGGTGCTCGCAGCGGCGTGCAGCGGCGGTGGCGGCAACCCGACCTGCAGCAACGAGGGTGGAGTCGCTCCGGGTGGCGGGGCATGGCCCGTGTCGCGCCACGACCCTCAGAACTCCGGCCGCATCGACGCGCAGATCAGCGGCAGCGTCCCTGCCGTGAAGTGGGTGTTTCCAACCGACGGGGCCAAGGGCAGCTTCATCACCGCGCCGGCGTTGAGCGCGGACGGGACGCGCCTGTACGTCGGATCGCTCGACGCCGTCCTCTACGCGCTCAACACCGCCACCGGCGAACTCGATTCAACGTTCTCCGACAACTTCTTCGCTGCGTTTCCAAGTCCCACTACTCGTATCACCGGCGCGCCCGGCATTGACAGCAGCGGAAAGATCTTCGTCGGCACCGAAGCCACCCTCTTAGCCTTCAACGCGGACGGCAGCCTGTATCGCACGGTATCCATGGGCGGCATCACGACGGCCATTACGTTCGCCTTCAACGTCACGACGCAACCGGTCTTGAACGGCACCCTGTACCTCGGCACGGAGACGACGGCGTCAACCGGCTTCTTGCCGGCGGTATGCGCCAATGGGATCAGCCGCTGGACGTTTGGTGCAGATCCGGTCGCCTCACCCCCGGCCATCGGCCCAGACGGCACGATCTACTTTGCCAGCGTATCATCGCTCCATCCCTTTCTTCGAGCGATCGACCCGATCCATGCGCGCGTGCAATGGACGTTTGGTGCGGCGGCACCCATTGCGGCGCCGCCGGTTCTCGAGGTCGACGACACGACCAGTCCGCCTACGCTTCGCGCGATCTACGTAGCCTCGGTTGCGGGTCAACCGGAGAATGCGGGGCGACTGTTTGCCGTCGATCCAACCAGCGGGGCCCGCATCAACGTGCCGACCGGGTGCGATCCGAGTTCCACCTGCGACCCCACCGGCGCGATGTGCTGCGCCCCGTTCTCGTTCGCAGTCACCACTGGTAGCGACGTCAGAGCCGCGCCGGCCCTCGATTTCCCCTCGCCCGGGGACGGGCGCGTGCACACCGTCTACGTCGCGGGAACCGACGGGATACTCTATGCGGTCGATACCGACAGCGGCGCGACGCGGGCGTCTTTTGCAACCGCGGGCGCCATCAACTCGTCACCGGTGGTGGCGCGCGACGCATCGGGCGCCACCACGATCATCGTCGCGTCCGACGATGGGAACGTATACCGCCTCATCGACGACGGGACGGTACTGACCGCCGCCTGGCAGTTCGAGGTTCCAAGTCAGAACGGCGAGCCGGTGCCGTTTGGAACTGCCTCGCCGGCGATCGGAAGCGACGGCACCGTGTACATCGGCACCTCAGACGGACACGTCTACGCAATCGCCAGCACGTCGTAGCCGCGAACGACGCCAGGCCACGCTCCCAATCAGGGAGAGCAGCACCCACCATCCGCCGAAGACGTCGCGCCGCGCAATTTCACAGCCTCCCCCGCCACCGCCGGAGCCAGAAGTCGCCGGGGGCTGGCCCCGAACGGTACTCGTCGGTGGCGGCGGGGTACCGGGACCCAGCGTGTCGGTTGGCGTCGGCGTCGGCAGGTTTGCTCTGGTGGTGTTGCGCAGCACCATAACATCGGCGCCATCGGCATCGGCCACTATGAGATCAGGCAGCACATCCGCGCTGAGCGTCGCGAGCGCGAGCGCCACCGGAGCGCGACCGACGGCGAAGCTCGCGCCGGAGGAGAACCCTCCGCGCCCGTTGCCGTTGAAGACGGTGACGGCCTCGTTGGCGTGACTCAACACCGCCAAATCGACAGCACCATCGAAATTGAGATCTCCGGCGACCAGTGCAATCGCATCACTTGGCGCATCGAATTGGGCCGCGACCCGAAAGCTTCCGTTACCTCGCCCGCTCAGGAGCGTGATCCGTCCGGCCGCGTTGCTCAGCACGGCGAGGTCGATCACGCCATCGCCGTCAAAGTCTGCGGCAGCCGCGGCGGTTGGCACATCGGGAAGGACGGTCGTTGTCTTGACACCTGGATTGCCGGTGGAGTCGGCGATCCACGCGACCACGCTCGACGGATCGGCGACGGTTGCAATGAAGTCAGCAAGGCCATCTCCATTCAGGTCTGCGCTCACGACATTGACCGCTGAACCGTCGACGCCCACGTTCATCAACGCCGCCGCACCCCCGGGGCGAATCGACGCCGTCGTCACGAACTGGACCGAGGGCTCGGTAACGATCACTTGCGCGCGATCGTCCATTCCTGGGGCAGTGGTAGCAATCGCGTCGGGCTCGCCGCTCAGCGCAATCGCCTTCGGCGCAGCAAAGCCCGTCGCCAGTCCGTTCAAGATCGAGAGCCGGTTGACGCCGCGATTCGCCACCGCGATGTCCACCTGCCCGTCGCCGTCAAAATCCCCGGACGCGAGCGCACCCGGACTCGGTCCGGCGCTCAACTGCGAGGTCAACCGGAGACTGCCCCGTCCGTTGCCGCGCAAGAGCGCGATCGCATCGCCGGAATCGAGCGACGCCAAACAGTCGAGGTTGGTATCGCCGTTGAAGTCACCTACCGCGACGCCGACGGGACGAGCCGGCAACGAGAACATGGGGGCGGCGAAAAAGGCACCGGGGATGTTGCCGCGCAAGACCGTAATCGTATTCGCGTTGGGATTGGCCACCGCAACATCGACGGCAGCGTTGGCGTCGTTGTCGAACTGACCCAGAGCCATCGCCACCGGCGCGGTTCCCACCGCAAATTCGTCAATGAGACTGAACCCGCCGCGCGCATCGCCTTGAAGCACATCGAGACGGTTGGCGCCCGAACATAGCACCAAAAGATCCGCATTCCCGTCGCCGGTTACCACTGTGTCGAACGCGGCGAGGTCCGAAGCAATCGCGACGGCGACGGGCGCTGGGCCGACGCCTAGCGCCGGCCGCGGACTCAACCCGCCCCGCCCGGTCCCCACCAACACCTGCACGCTGTCGTCACCCTGATTGGCGACCACCACGTCGAGCCGCCCGTCGGCATTGACGTCTCCGATTGCGACGGCGCTGGGTTGTCTTCCAACCGCCAACGTCCCACCCGACTGCAGATTCCCGCTCCCGTCATCAAGGAGAACTGAAACGGTCCCACCCGCCGCACTGGCGATCACGACGTCATCGGCGCCGTCTCCGTTCATATCGCCGACGGCTAGTGCGCTGGGACTGTGGGAAACCGCGATCGTGCTGGTTTGCGTCACGCTGCGATTCGGCTGGATCTCGAATGTCACAACCGCCTCGCCCCCGCTGTCCGCAACCACCACACCGTTCCGCCACCTGGCCACAGCGGCGGGTTGGACGCCAGCGTTGACCACGGTAGGCGTGGCAAACGTGAGGTCGCCCCGCCCGAAGAAAATGGAAAGCCGGTGCGAGCTGCGACTCGCGACCGCCAGGTCGAGATTCCCGTCCTCGTCGAAATCGGCGAGAACAATGCCGACCGGATCGGCCGCCACCGGGAGGCTGGTGCCGGTCTGCGAAAAGGCGCCGGTTCCCTTTCCACGCAGAATTCGCAACGCACCGTCGCCGGCAGCGCCGACAGCCAAGTCGACTTTGCCGTCGTTGTCGAGGTCCCCCTCCGCAACGGCTTGCGGGAGCTGTCCGCCATCGAAGCTCGCCGCCACCCGGAAATTGATTGCCAGACTGCCCAGCTCCGTCGGAGTCGGAACCGGCGTCTGCGTCGGTCTCGGGGTTTTCGTTGCCGCGCGACGGGATGTCGGTGTCGGCGACGGCGTTACGCGCGTTCCGCGCGGCGTGCGCGTCGGCGTCGGGGTCTTCGTGAACGAAGCCGCCCGCGTGGGTCGGACGGTAGTCCCCGCGCCCGCGATCAGCAGCGCGAGCGTCAGCAGCGCCACGTCTCGAACCATGGCCGTCAACTTCAACCAAGCCAGCGCGTTTTGCAACGGGAAAAGCGTTCCAGACGAGCCGGGTCGGCGCTCGATCGGGCGGTTCGCGTCACGCCCGCCCGCCGGCGGTCAGCTTCTTCAAGTCGAGTATCTCGTCGAGGCGCTCGGGCGCGATCAGCTTGTCCTCGAGAATGACCTGTCGCAGTGACTTGTTTTCGGCCAAGGCCTTCTTGAAGACCTTTGCCGCAGCGTCGTATCCGATCACCGGCGCCACCGCGGTGACCAGTGATGCGGTGTGCTCGCCGTAGGCACGGCACTGCGCGACGTTGGCCACGATCCCGCTCACGCACTTCTCGGTCAGAACGGTCGCGGCGCTACCGATGAGTTCGAGGCTCTCGAGCAGATTGTGCGCGATCACCGGCATCATCACGTTGAGATCGAGGTTGCCGTTGAGTCCCGCCACGGTGATGGCCGCATCGTTGCCGATGACGTGTGCCGCCACCATGTTCACGGCTTCGGGAATCACCGGATTGACCTTTCCCGGCATGATGCTCGATCCCGGCTGGGTCGCGGGCAGCTCGATTTCGTTGAGCCCGGTGCGCGGCCCCGACGTCAGCAAGCGGAGGTCGTTGGCCATCTTCATCAACCCGACGGCGATGGTCTTCAATGCGCCCGAGAGTTCGACGCAGGCGTCCTTGTTCTGCATCGCCTCGAACGGATTGTCGGCGCGTTTGAACAGATGTCCGGTGAATGCTCGCAGCTCGGTCACCACGCGCGCGGCGAAGTCAGGGTGCGCATTCATACCGGTGCCCAACGCCGTCCCGCCGATCGGCAACTCCGCCAAGTGTGCACGCGTGTTCTCGACCCGCACGACGCCGTGGCGGATCACGCTCGCATACCCGGAGAATTCTTGTCCGAGCGTAATCGGCACCGCGTCCTGCAGGTGGGTGCGTCCGGCCTTCACAACGTCCGCAAACTCGCCCGCCTTCTGATGTAAAGCCTCGGCGAGTCCGCGCAGCGCGGGCAGCACGTGCTGTTCGACGGCCTCCATGGCCGCGACCTGAATGGCCGTTGGAAAGACGTCGTTGGTGCTCTGGCCCATGTTGACGTGGTCGTTCGGATGCACGAGCGATTTGTCGCCGCGCGCGCCGCCGAGCAGTTCGATGGCGCGCGTCGTGATGACTTCGTTGGCGTTCATGTTGGTCGAGGTTCCCGAGCCGGTTTGAAAGATATCGACGACGAACTCGCCGTCGAATTTCCCGTCGGCGACCTCGAGCGCCGCTTTCTCGATGACTTCGGCAAGACCGCCGTCTAGCAAGCGCACCTGCTTGTTGGCGCGGGCCGCCGCCGCCTTGATCAACCCGAGCGCGCGGATGAAGCGGCGCGAAAACCGCAAACCGGAAATCGGAAAGTTCTCCACCGCGCGCGCGGTCTGCGCTCCGTAGTAGGCGCTCGCGGGAACGCGCATCTCGCCCATGCTGTCTCGTTCAATGCGAAACTCGTCGGCCATGTGAGTCCTCCAAAAAGATCGCTCGCGACGATTGGCGAGTACCAAAGGTGGGGGCAAGACGCGAGCGGTGAGCGCGGCTTATGCGCGGCGGTGCCCTGCTTATGGGTGCTTGAGCCTGCGAGACTCCAGGTGTTATCAGCGGCGAGGATGCGGCGACACCGACGCCACTGCTCAGCGGTCGCCCCTGTCGACGGGCTTCCGCCCTGCAGGGCGGATTAGACGGTGTCGATCCCGCGGGCGATGTCGCGGCTCAGAACGTTGCTGCACATTCGGCGCTGAGCTGCGCCTGGTGCTGTTTGAGACATTGTCGGACCCGTCCGTCACCGGGCTTCACGTCCTTGCAGAACGTCGCGGCGTCGTTCGCGCAGACCCGGTGTCGCTCGGTCATTTTCGCCATGTTGAGGGGAAAATGGTTCTTGCACCCCGGCGAGAGATCGCCCGCGTGGACTTTCAGGCATTGCCGAATGCGATGGCCGCCAGGTTGCACGTCGGAACAAAACTTCGCAATGTCGCCGGCGCACGGGTGCGAATCCGCGTGCACGGACCCAATCGGTACCGTGAACGCAGCCAGAGTCAGCGTTGCGACCAGCAGCCCGATTCGCTTTACGGCTTGCATAGGAGCCTCCTTCATCTTTCGTTGCGTCGTAACCCGCGGCGGCGACTGAGGAGCCACGCGCCGGCCATCACGAGGATTCCCGCCAGCAGCATGTTCAGATCGCGCGAGAGGGTGGGCGCTGGACCCCCGCAAGGCGGAACGAATGCGCAGTCAGGATCGCGACAATCGATCAGGCCGTCGCCATCGTTGTCGATGCCATCGCTACAGAACTGATTGCCTCCCGCGTTTTCCCTCGGAGCGTGCGTGGGCGTCACAGTAGCGCTGACGGCGAATGCCACCGCCCACCCAACCGGCGGAGCATCGCCGTCATCGAATGTTTCGACCAAAAGTGTTCCCGCCTCTACCCGATGCGCGCGTCCACACATCGCAACGACCAATGCAAGGATTGCCCCCCACATCAACCTCCGATGGCGAGATGCCCACGCGCACTCGGTATACGGCATCGTCTCCGTCCCCCCCGACACGCAAAACGTGGGCGTAACATAGGCAGCCAGCTTGTGGTGAGTCAAGCAAAAATGAGGATTCAACCGGTCACCGCCACACTGCGGGTTGCAAAGCGCAGCCGGCTAACGCATCTATCGTCACTGTCGTCTCCAGATGCGAGGCATGGATACGGACCGCCTTCTGCCCCAACCCGCCGGGCCAGCTACTCGCTCGGTTGCCGAGCCGCACCGCCGCATCCTGGTGCTTGCGGGCGTGATGTTCGCCGCCCTCCTCGCGTACGCCAACACTTTGAACGCCGACTTCGTGTGGGATGATCGCAAGCTCATCGTTGACGATCCGGCCATTACCTCGTGGCGTCACATCCCCGAGATCTTCGCGAATGATTTCTTTTTTCGGAATGAGGATGACGTACCGTATGGTTACTATCGACCCGTGACAACGCTGTCGTACCTGCTCGACTATTCGATTTGGGGGTTGCGCCCTTTCGGGTACCATCTGACGAACATTTTGTTGCACGCGGCAGGCACCGCTCTCGTCGTCCTGATGCTCTTGCGACTCGACTGCGGTCTCGGCGCGTCAGCGCTGGCCGCGCTACTGTTTGCCATCCACCCGATTCATACCGAGAGCGTCGCCTGGATTGCCGGGCGCACCGATCTGCTGGCGTTCACCTTGACCGCCGTAGCATTCCTCGCGCATCCGCACTCCGCATCGGCGCGCCGCTCAACCCGAGGGGTTATGCGGCTGGCGGTCTCGCTGCTGGCATTCGCGCTCGCCTTGCTGGCCAAGGAAATGAGCGTGGTCTTCGTCGCGTGGATCGGGTTACTCCACCTCATCGGACGACGTGACGACCCGCGGGCGGCAGCACGCGCGGCGTTGCCATATGCGGTCGTGCTCGGCGCGTATCTGGCCTGGCGATTTCTGATCATCCAGGTGGGCTTGCCGGGAGTACCGCCGGAACATCATCTGATCAGGGCCCTGCTGAGTGCCGGCGTGACCACACTGCGCTACCTCGGCTGGATGCTGTGGCCGCTGGATCTCAACGCGTACGTCCAAAATCCGTACGTGACGGGGGTGCTCGATCTCCGTTTCCTCGGACCCATCGCGTTGCTGGTCACTCTCGCGCTCCTGCTACGGTGTGTCCAGATGTCGGCGCGCGAACGTCTACTGGTCGGCATGCTCGCCGCGTCGTTCCTGCCGCTAATGAACGTCGTACGTGCCGCGGGGCCGGCGGACATGGGTAACATGATGGCAGAGCGGTTCTGCTACTTTCCGTCTTTTCCATTTCTCGGGCTCGTCGCCATCGGCGTGACTGCGCTCGTGCGCCACTCAGCCAGTGTATCCCTGCGAAGAGCGTTGTACCTCGGCCTCGCCGGCGTAGTGCTGCTCGGCGCACGCCGCACGATTCAGCGCAATCGCGACTGGAACAGCGAGCTCGCCTTCCTCACGACGACGCTCGAACAGAGCCCGAATGCGGTGCTGCTCTGGGGAAATCTTGCCGGGTATCATTTGCGCAAGCGCAACCTCGATGCCGCCGCCGCGGCCATCGAACGGGGTGAAGCGCTCGACCCGAACAGCCACGCGGTCCTGTCGTCGCGCGCGCTGTGGCAGGTAGTGCGCGGCCACTTTTCCGACGCACTGCCCTTGCAAGAACGGATCGTGCGTGAATCGGCGCGCGGGCGCACGGCCGCACTCAACAACTTGGCATACCTCTATCGGATGACCGGTCAGGCGGATCTGGCACAGGCGATCCTCGAGCAACTCGTGCAGGCACCCACTAACCGGGCCGATCCGCATTTCAATCTCGCCGAGATCTTTCGGGCGCGCGGTCGACTCGACGAGGCGCGCTCAGAGTATCAGTCGGCGCTGGCGAATCGCCCCAACGACCTGCGCACCGCTGAGGCCTTGGCCGAGCTGGAAGTGCAAGCCGGCCGGCCGGACGATGCCGAGGCAATCTATCGGCGACTGATTGCTGTGTATCCGAACGATCAACGCATTCTCAACAACCTGGCGTTGGTTCGACATGGTCGCGGCGACACCGCGGGCGCCCTGGAACTGCTCGCGCGCGCCGTCGAGGCGCAGCCGAGCTACGTGAAAGCGCGGCTCAACTACGCTCAGCTCCTGGTCGACGCCGGACGCACCGCCGACGCGATCACCCAACTGGAGGCGGCAGCCTACGCCGGAGGGGCCACCGAACTTGGTGCGCAAGCGACGCGCCAGATCGCCGCCCTCCGCTCACCCGGCCGTGAGAGCACCGACTACGGGACCAATGCGACTCGCGCGCAACACCGGGGCGACGTCAGCCATGTCCCCGCGGCGGTGGTGCTGATAACCATTGACACGCTGCGCGCCGACTTCGTCTCGTTCAACGGGCACGCGCCGCAGACGACGCCATTTCTCGATGAACTGGCCAGAACCGGCGTGGTGTTCAGCCAAGCGTACGCGACCAGTTCGTGGACCGTCCCGTCGATGGCCTCCCTGTTCACGTCGCTGACGCCCAGCTCGCACGGAGTCACCCGCGGCGCGGTCCGGAGAGAGAAAGTCGTCTCACAGCGCGCGTTGCCGAGTTCGCTCACCACGCTGGCGGAGACGCTCAAGCAAGCGGGCTACGCAACGGTCGGGGTTCCCGGCAACTTGCATCTCAGCGCCGAAATGGGTTTCGGGCAGGGGTTCGACTACTACGCCGACGCGGGCTTTCACTCGGCGCCGACGATCAATGCCCTTGCCAACCAACAACTGGAACACGCGTTCGGGGCGGGATGGCACGACACCTGGAAAACGCGCCGCCCGTTCCTGTGGGTACACTACTTTGATCCACACGATCCTTTCACTGCCCGCGCGCCTTGGATCAGTCGCTACGCGCCCGCGTTCGACGCAAACCCGTCTGCGTTCCCTGCCGGCCTCACGATGCGGAGCTTGCGGCAGCGTTTCCCGAATCCCGACGCGGCACTGGCCGCTCGCCTCACGCCGTTGTACGAGTCCGAGGTCAGTTACACGGACGACGCGATCCGGGCAATCGGCAGCCGTCTGGGGCTCGAGGATCCCAACCTGTTGCTCATCGTCACCGCCGATCACGGCGAGGAGTTCGTCGACCATGGAGCGCTCGGCCATGGCCACACCCTCTACGAGGAACTCGTCCGGGTTCCGCTCTTCTTGCGTTGGCCCAACGGTTTGCCACAGGGCGTACGTGTCGACACGCCGGTCAGCCTCCTCGATATCTTCCCCACCCTGGTCGAACTCCTCGACCTGTCCCCGCCGCCGATGCCTCTTCAGGGTCACAGCATTGCCCCTTTGTTGCGGGGAGCTGCGGACCCAACGCCCCGCCGTTTGTACTTCGAGCTCGACAGGCGACCGCGGCGGCGAGCGATCCGGGACGGCACCTGGAAACTGATCCGCGAATTCGGAGACCCCCCACGGATGCGGTTATTCGATCTCGATCACGATCCTCGCGAGCTGCATGATCTCGCGCAAGAGCACGGCGACATCGCTAAGCGGCTGGCTGGCGAACTGGCGGACTGGCACGCCGCGCTTCCGCGCCCGCCCGAAAATCCGAGGGACGTACCGATTCGCAACGACGCGGCAACGGAGCAATTGCACGCGCTCGGGTACCTCCAGTAGTTATCGGCGTCCCTCAGAAATGCACCGGCTCATGCCCCTTGCGGTTCGTGGTTTCGATTTGGATCGTCACGTGATCGATGTGGAAGCGGCTTGAGACCTGCTGCATCGCGTCGAGGACGGCGTCGTGATCCGCGTCACCGCTGACGACGGCATGTGCACTGAGCGCCTCGCGACCGGTGGTGAGTGTCCACACATGCAGGTCGTGGACTTCGACGGTGCCCGGTACCTCGCCGAGGGCGCGCCGCAACTCGTCGAGGTCGACGTGCGGCGGCACGGCTTCCATCAGTACGTCGACCGCATCACGAATCAATCCCCACGAGCTGTACAAAATCAAAAGGCCGATCCCGGCGCTGATCAGCGGGTCGGCAACATACCAACCCGTGGTCAACATGACCGCCCCCGCCAGCAATGCTCCGATCGATCCGAGGAGGTCCGACACGACATGCAGGAACGCGCCGTGGAGATTCATGCTGCTGTGCTCCGCGGGGCGCAACTGCCATGCGCACACCACGTTCACAGCCAGACCAATCGCCGCCACCACCATCATCGGCTCAGCCTTCACCGGCGGCGGCTCTGCGTACCGTTGCGACGCCTCGTAGCCGATGAACACCACCACCAACCACAGGAAGAGGCCATTCACCAACGCCGCGAGGATCTCGACGCGATAGTAACCGAACGTCTTCGTGTCGCTTGCCGCGCGCGAGCTGATCCACAGAGCCCCGAACGCCAGCGCCAGCGCGGAAACGTCGGCGAACATGTGCGCGGCGTCTGCGAGCAACGCGAGACTGTTGGTAAGATATCCGCCGACCAACTCGACGACGAATAGGGTCAGCGTCAAAACCAGCGCCAGCCGAAGGGCCTGGCGATCGTGCGTGCGAGAATGCATGACTCTGTTGGTGACTGGTGGCGGTGACTCGTGGTGATGGAGGTGGTCAGGATGGTTGCCAACCGATGCCCGCGTCCTAGTCCTCCTCCCAGTCACCAACACCGACACCATCACCAATCATTGCTCCCCGTCGTACTGCAGCAACGAGAAGATCGATCGTGGGTTCAGGCGCTGACGGCCGTTGAGGAACGTCAGCTCGATCACAAAGGCACACTCGATCACCTCACCGCCGAGCCGCTCGATCAGTTGGATCGCCGCGCTGGAGGTGCCGCCGGTGGCGAGTAAATCATCGACCAACACCACCCGGCACGGATGCCCGAATGCGTCGCGATGAATCTCCAAGCGATCGACGCCGTACTCGAGCGCATACTCGGCCGCATAGGTATCGGCCGGCAGCTTGCCGGGCTTGCGGACGATGGCAAAGCCGCAGCCGAGCGCGTACGCGACGGGGGCGCCGAGGATGAACCCACGCGACTCGATGCCGAGAACCATGTCCACCCGGCCGCGATAGCGTTCGGCAATCCGATCGACGACCTGACGAAAAGCCGCCCCGTTTGCCAGCAGCGGGGTAATGTCCTTGAACAGGATTCCCGGTTTGGGGAAGTCGGGGATGTCACGAATGAATGACTTGATGTCCACGAGGCCTCCGAGGTTGGAGAATGGTGACGGTGTGTCGCGAGTCGCACTTCCGCGGTTCATTTGTTCCTACCACTCACCGTTCACGACTCACAACTCACGACTCACCTTCCCCCTCACTTTTCGCCGACCACCGTCTGCGGCAAAAAATACAGGGGATTGCGCGCGACGTTCTCGTAGCGCACTTCGAAATGGAGGTTGGGCCCGGTGGTGTGTCCGGTATCGCCGACCAACGCGATCACTTGGTTGCGGTGCACCCGTGCCCCTTCGCGCACCTTGTTCTCCCGATTGTGCGCGTACACCGTAGCGTAGCCCCCGCCATGGCCGACGATCACCAGATTGCCGTATCCCGCCAAGCGATCGCTGTAGATGACTTCGCCGTCGGCCGCCGCCAATACCGGCGTGCCGATCGGCGCCGCGATATCGATGCCGTCGTGGTACGTGCTGCCCCGCGGACCGAAGCCCGAGCTGACGCCCCCCGATGCGACCGGCCACGTGAACATGCGCTTGGCGCCCGCAGGAATGCCGTCAAGACGCTTGATCGGCTTGGTGTTGGCATCGAGCGGCGTGATCACGTTGACCGGCAACTCGCGGCGAGCGCCCGGAATGAACAGGCGCTGTCCGACCTCGATGCGTGCCGGATCACGCAATTTGTTGACTCGAGCCAACTCGTTCGCAGAGACGCCGTAGGCCTTGCTGATGCGAAAGAGACTTTCGCCGGGATGCACGCGATGGTAGACGCCCCGGCTGCATCCGCTGAGCAGCACCACAGCAACCGCAACCACCACGCGCGCCCGCCGCGCGCCCGTTTCTTCCTCGTCACCCACACCCGCACATTGCGCGCCCGCTTTGCGGGCGCGTGTTACCCGTCGTCCCAGCCGTCGGCCCCGACCAGTTTCACGAAGCGGCACTCGCCGAAGTATTCTTCCTGCCAACCGTCGCCGCCGCGTTGGATCTTCGCCAACCCTTGCACCTCGGCCTCGCCCAAGGGCAACACCAAACGGCCACCGACGCCGAGCTGTTGCAGCAACGCCCGCGGAATCCGCCGGGCCGCCGCGGTCACCACGATCGCATCGAACGGCGCCGCCTCCGGCCAGCCGTTCTCGCCGTCGCCGCAGCGGACATGCACTCGATCCCAGTATCCAAACTCGCTCAGTCGCCGCTCCGCCGGGATGCCCAGCTCGGCCAGTCGTTCGATCGTGTACACTTGCACCCCCAATTCGGCGAGCACCGCCGCCTGATAACCCGACCCGGTGCCGACTTCGAGGACGCGTTCGCCCCCAGCCAGCCCGAGCACCTCGGTCATCAAGGCAACCATGTACGGCTGCGAAATGGTCTGCTCGGCTCCGATTGCCAACGGCCGATCTTCGTATGCGAACGGTTGTTGTGCGGCGGGCACGAAGAGGTGGCGCGCCACGGTCGCCATGGCCGCCAGTACCCGGTGATCGACAATGCCGCGAGCAGCCAGTTGCTCGCGCACCATCCGCGCGCGCTCACCCTCGTATCCCCTCGCGCCCTTCGACACGATGAAAACGCTACCACCGCCAACCGGGAGTGGCAAATGAGGAGTGATCTGTGACTGGCCAGGGCGGGCGACTTGGGATAAACGCTCAGCGGAACGCCGGCGAGAGAGACACGCTTTCCATGGCAAAGTTGACTGACAAGGTTGCGATCGTCACCGGCGCCGCGTCCGGGATCGGGCGCGCGTCGGCCGCGCTGTTCGCGCGTGAGGGCGCGAGCGTCGTGCTGGCCGATATCAACGAATCGGGCGCCGTCGACGCCGCGCGCGAGATCACGGATTCCGGCGGCACCGCCGTAGCCGTTCGCGTCGACGTGTCCGATGCCGGGTCGGTCGCTGCGATGGTCAAAACCGCGGTGACACACTTCGGCCGGCTCGATGTGCTGTTCAACAATGCCGGCATCGGCGGGGCATTCGCGTCGTTTGCAGACTACAGCGATGCCCAGTTCGACCGCATCATCGCGGTGAACCTCAAGGGCGTGTTCCTCGGGATGAAGTTCGGCATCCCGGCGATGCTGAAGATCGGCGGCGGCGCGATCATCAACACGGCGTCAGTGGCGGGAATGATCGGGGCACGCGGCTATGCCGGGTACAGTGCGTCGAAGGGCGGCGTGATTCAGCTCACCAAGGTCGCCGCGCTCGAATACGCCACGCGCAACATTCGCGTCAATTGCATCTGTCCAGGCGGAGTCGACACACCCATTCTGGAGATGGTGCCGGCAGCGCATCGCGCGGTCGTTGCCACAACCAATCCGATGCAGCGGCTGGCGCAACCGGAGGAGATTGCCACGCTGGCGCTGTTTCTCGCCTGCGACGATTCGTCGTTTGCCACGGGTGCGGCCTTCGTCGCCGACGGCGGATCGCTCGCCCAGTGACGAACCCGTCTTGGGTTCAGCGGCTCTCTACCGCCTCGACCGGCACGAGTCCGCTACGCTCATTGACCAGCCGATAGCATCGGCCACACGCGCACCGCAGATCTTCCCTGAGGCGCTCGCTGCACGCGCACACCCAGGCAATTCGGCGGCCAGGATTGCCCACCATCAACGCGTACGCTGGGACGTCGTCAACGATCACACTGCCCGCTCCCACAAAACACTGCTCGCCGAGCGAAACGCCACACACGATGGTCGCGTTGGCGCCGATTGTCGCACCGCGACCAACCGTCGTTGCCAGCCATTCGTCCGCAGGCGTGGGAAACGCCACTCGCGGGGCACGGTCGTTGGTGAACACGACATTCGGTCCGACGAAGACCTCGTCCGCGACGGTGACGCGGGCCCAAATCAAGGCGTTGTTCTTGACGATGACGCGGTCGCCGATTACCGCGCCGGTCTCGACGAAAACGTGATCGCAAATATTGCAGTCGGCGCCAATCACTGCGCCAGGCATCAGGTGGGCGAACGCCCATACCCGTGTCCGCGGGCCGATACTGTCGGTTTCGCACAATGCTCTTTCATGTACAAATACCGATGGTTCAAGTTCCAAGCTCATGCGAAACATTCGCTTGGCACTAGGGCCGATCCCATCCCCGGGCGGATCGACCGGCGCCCCAGAGGACCAATCTCGACACAAACCAGTCTGCCGAGAATTTTCCTTGACATCGGACCCCTTGATGGTCGATAAATCCGCCCGGCATGCGCACCCACGACGACGAACCGAGTATGACCTTGCTGCTGATCATTGCGGTGACTTTGCTGAGCATCGGGGCAGCAACCACCGTCCTGGCGCTCGGCTTGGTCGGCCGCTAGGCCCGGCAGCGGGAAGCAACCCCGCGCTCATCGACTCGACCTTGGAGCAGGTCAGCTCGCCTGCTTCAGCTTCTGTTCTTGTTCCTCTGCATGTTTGGAGATTTCGGTCATGATCGCCTGCATGGCGGTGCCGATGAACTGCGGGCGGTTGTCGGCCGCCCAATCGCGCGACCGCACCGTGCCCTCGCAGGCATTTTGGAAGTGCGGCATCACGTAGCGTGCGATCAGCTCATAGCTCTTGCGCGTCGCTTCGCGGTCGGCCCACTCATGCGCCATCTGCAGGAAGCATCCGAACCCGCCTGACTGCTGCCGCAGCCGTTCGATCTGTGCGATCGCATCCTCGGGCGTGCCGATCACCGCCAGCCCGCTGGAGTTCATGGCGTCAACCGCGTCGTCGATCGATCCCTCCGGCGCCAGCGGCAGCGCGGCGACCCGACGGAAGTAATCGAGCCATTTCTCAAGACCGAAGCGGACATTGAAGCGGGCTTGCTCGCGGGTCGCGGCAATATGCATCGGCCCGACCAAGCGCCAGCGGTTGCGGTCCACCGTCTGCCCATATTCGGCTGCCTTCGTCTCACAGATCTCCCAATTGCTGGCGAGCGCATTGAAACCGCCGGTGGTGGTCGCACCGATCGAGAGCAAACTCAGCCCGTATTTTCCCGCCGCGCGCGCGCCGGCGGGCGACACCTGCGAGGCCACCGCGATCTCGATGTGCGGCTGGGTGAACGACCGAAGTTGCAACCGCGCATCGCGCAATTTGAACCAATCCGTCTCCATGGTCACCGATTCGCCGCGCAACAGCGGCACCAACGCCGCCAGCGCTTCGTCCATCATCTCACGCTGGCGCATCACGTCGATGCCCATCATGAACGCGTCGGACGGCAGCGCCCCCGGCCCGACACCGAACATCGCCCTGCCGCGCATTTGATGATCGAGCTGCATGATCCGATCGGCGAGCATCAGCGGATGGTGATACGGCACCGACGATACCCCGGTGCCTAATCGAATGCGGCGCGTCCGCTCCGCTGCCGCCGCGATGAACACCTCGGGTGACGCGATGATCTCGTACCCGGCGGAGTGATGTTCGCCGATCCAGGCTTCATCGTAGCCGAGGTGATCCAGCCACTCGACGAGCTCGAAGTCGCGTTGAAGCGACAGGGTCGGATTCTCGTCGATCGGGTGAAACGGGGCCAGAAAGATGCCGAAGTCGAGTCGTTGGACGGACATGCTGGGCTCTCCGAAGTGGACTTGGTCTCGTCGGAACTCTGCGGCGTTCAGTCGCGACCGTGGTCTTGTATCGGCCCGTCATCGCTGACGCAAGCACACCGGGCTTCCCGTCGCGCCGCGGTGGATGCTACGGTGCGCGCATGCTAGCGTGGCTATGCGGCTGACCTTCCACGGCGCGGCCGGCGGGGTGACGGGCTCGTGCTACTTGCTCGAAACCGACCGCGCCCGCGTCGCGGTGGATTTCGGCTTGTATCAAGGCGGGCCTGCCGCCGAAGCGCGCAATCGGCGCCCGCCGCCGTTCGATTGCTCTCAGCTCGACGCCGTTGTTCTGTCGCACGCGCACCTCGATCACTCCGGACGCCTTCCGTTGTTGCTGCGTGCCCCGTTCCACGGACCGATCTTCGCCACGGCCGCCACGGCCGACCTGTGCAGCATTCTGCTACCCGATGCCGCCCACCTGCAGGAGCAGGACGCCCTTCGTTACAGTCGCAAGCGCCAACGTCGCGGGAAGCTGCCGATTCAACCACTCTATACCGGAGCGGATGTCGCACGGGTGCAGGAGCGTCTCGTAGGTGTCGCGTACGATTCCGCGCGCGAGATCGCGCCGGGCATCGTCCTGCGGCTGCTCGACGCGGGACACATTCTCGGCTCGGCCATCGTCGAAATGCAGATCGCCGAGAGGGGTCGTACCCGCACCGTGGTCTTCTCCGGAGACCTCGGCAACGCGGGCACGCCGCTGTTGCGCGACCCGGCGGTGCTGACGCATGCCGATGTGGTGGTGCTCGAATCGACCTACGGTGATCGCGATCATCGTCCGCTGGCCGAGACCGTCGAGGAGTTGGCCGGCATCCTCGCCCATGCCGGGCGCAGTGGCAGCAAGGTGTTGATTCCGGCGTTCGCCGTGGGACGCAGTCAAGACATCATCTATCACCTCGGCCAGCTCTGTCGGTCCGGACGGCTGCCGCGGTTGCCGGTTTACGTCGATAGTCCGATGGCGATTGCGACCACGGAACTCTACGCGCGCCACCGCGAGCTGTTCGACGCGGAGACCCGCGCGCTCATCGAGAGCGGCAACGCGCCGCTCGACTTCCCCGGCTTGCGCTTCGCCCGTACCGCGCAGGAATCGCAAGCCCTCAACGCCGTTGAAGGCTGTGTGGTGATCCTGTCGGCGTCGGGCATGTGCACGGGTGGGCGCATTCTGCATCATCTGAAGCACAACGTGTGGCGACCGGACGTGCACATCGTCATCGTTGGCTTTCAAGCCATCGGCACGCCGGGACGCGCGCTGGTCGACGGAGCGCGTACGATCAGTCTCATGGGCGAGCGACTGGCCGTCCGCGCGCAGGTTCACACCCTCGGCGGGTTCTCAGCGCACGCGGGCCAGTCGCAACTCGTGGCGTGGGCAGCCAACTTCCGCTCGCCCCGGCCGCGCGTGTTCCTCACTCACGGCGAGCCGCGTGCGCGCAACGCCTTGCGCGCACGCATCGAAGGCGATCTCGGCATCACCGCCGAGTGTCCCGAACACGGTACCGTCGCCACGCTGTGAAGAACGACCCCTGACGGAGGCAGCTATGGCTCTCTGGACAACTGCGGTCACCGACGGCGTCGCCGTCGCGACCTATCGGCATCCGCCGATGAATTACTTCTGCGCCGAAGGCACGCGCGAGTTGAGTGATCTCATAGAAGTCTGGCGCGATCCGGCGATTCGCGCGGTCGTGCTGACCGGGGGCATCGAAGGAAAGTTCATCACGCATTACAGCGTCGAGGAACTGCTGGCGCTGGCGCGCGATCGCGAGATGTTACGTGCGCTCGGCGCCAACGTGACCGCCGGCTATCATGTGCTGCTCCAGCGCCTGCGCGATCTGCCCAAGGCGGTCGTCGTCGCGATGAACGGCGATACGATGGGCGGCGGGTTCGAATTGTCGCTGGCGTGCGACATTCGCATTGCCCAACGCGGCGATCATCGCTTCGGCCTGCCGGAGACGCGACTCGGCATCTTGCCCGGCGGCAGCGGCACGCAGCGGTTGTCGCGTCTGATTGGGGCTGGTCGCGCCATCGAGTTCATCCTGCGCGGGCGCGTCGTCACGCCCGAGGTCGCGCTGCAACTCGGCTTGGTGCACGAGGTCGTCGACGATGCCGCGAACCGTGCGCGAGCACTCGGCACCGAGTTGGCCGCGCTGCCGCCGGTAGGCATCGCGCAAGCGAAACGGGCGATCTACGACGGCAGTGACGCGACGCTCGCCACCGGACTGGAAATCGAAGGCGCGGCCTTTCTCGAAAGCATGCTCAGCGACGACGCCGTGCGCGCGATGCAAGCCTACGTCGACTTGCCACTCGAAGAGCGCCGGCGCCGGCTGGAACAATGAGCCGCGCCGCGCGCAACCAGAGGCCAATCGGTCTCGCTAGAGCAAGTCGACTGCCGCAACCAGGTGGGCGGCGTTCACCAGCGTGTCCCCGTTGACGTCTGCCGCGCCGCCCGCGTAGCCGCGATATACGAGCGATTCGAGGAATGTCAGGTCATCGCCGTCGATCACCTCGTCGCTGTTCGTGTCGCCCCGCCTGATGTCGCCGGGCTCGACAACGATCAGACCATCACCGCTGATCACCGCAAGCACCGCCGCGCTGGGATCGAGCGCTCGAGGGTCACCAATCCTCACGGGATACTCGCCCTCACGCGTCGTCGGGAACATCTGCACACCACAGCGATACAGAAAACCATCGGGAATCGGCTTGGCATTTTCGTTGGGCACCAGTTGAACGCGGATCGTGGTCGACCCTTCGTCCTGTCCAACCAAACTGATCAGCGACGATTTGCCGATGTTGGTATTGGCCGAACAGTTGCCTGCCAGCCGGAACGCGCTGGAAATCGCGACGGTGTTGGACATCTCGACCACGCTTGCACCATTGGTGGTCAACGTCGCCTCGATGCGGACCAGTCCAGCTTGCTGGCCGGCGACGTGATCGAGCTGGATGTGCGCGATGCCGTTGGGCGCGGGTTCTTCGGCGGCGTAGGTCGCCCCCCGCCCGATCGCAAGCAGCCCGACGACACCAAGCACGAAGCGCCACGTCGAAGACAGCCTACAAAGCGTCGACCTCATACGCGGGACCTACCCCACCCGCCAGCACTTGTCACCGATCGCGTGCTCCGCACCGCATCTCGCCCCGACAGCGTCGCGCGCGGATTGATCCGCCGCGCTCTCACGCCTCAACTGCGTCCTGCGAGAAACGCAGCACATAGGCCGGCCCCGAAGGCAGGTCGCCGGGGAGAGTGATTGCGACGCCAGCATCGCGCGGCTGCCAGCGCAGGGCCGCCCCATAGCCGAGCAAGCGAACCTCCATCGACGATTCGAACGACAGGTCGTTGAACACAACTTCATCGGAACCGCGGGGCTGCGCGAGCACGATGGCGTAGAGATAGCCGCCGCGCTTCGTAAAGCGGACGGCGGCATCCTCAGCCGTACGACCGTCAGGTCGGCGCCACGGCCGCGTACCGTAGATCGCCTCGCCGTTGCGGCGCAGCCACTCGCCGACCGCGAGCAGGCGCGATGCTTGCGCCCACGGCACGATTCCATTCGCCGTCGGTCCGACGTTGAGCAAGAGATTGCCGTTCTTGCTGGCGACGTCGGCGATCATGTGCACGATCTCCTCGGCGCTCAGCAGGCAGTCTTCGGGTTCGGCGCGATTGAATCCGAACGAGCCACCGATGCCACGGGTCGACTCCCACTTCTTGTCGATGATGCGATCCAGTACGGCGTACTCTGGCGTGACGAAATCACAGTGCTGGCCGCCCTCACCCGCCCCGAGCTGGAAGCGATTGTTCACCACGCCGTCGGGCGTGCGGTTGTAGTAGTCGGCGAACAGCCGCGCGGCATCGGCCTTCTCGGGATAGCCGATGTCGTTCCACAACACCTCCGGCTCATAGCGTTCGATCAGCTCGCGCCAATGGGCATCGGCGTACCCTGCATAGTTCTCGCTTTGCGGGATCGACGAGAGAAACGTCTCGAGGTTGTGAATCGGCAGCCCGTGAAAGGTCCAATCGATGCCGCCCGAATAGTAAAGTCCCATGCGCAGACCGCGCGCCCGCACCGCGCGCGTCAGCTCGCCGACGAAATCGCGCTCGGCCTGCCACCCGCGACGGTGCGGGTTGGGATGCGCGCTTGGCCACAGCAGCACGCCGTCATGATGCTTGGTGACGAACACCACGTAGCGCGCCCCCGCGCGAGCGAACAGGTCGGCCCACGCATCGAGATCGCAGCCACGCGCGAGCTGCATGAATTGCGGAACAAAGTTGTCGTACGGATAGTCGGCGCCGTAGGTCTCGCGATGATGCCGCTGCGCCGGGCTGCCGTCGATGTTGATCGAGTTCCAATACCACTCAGCGTAGGGTGTGTTTTTGAACATCCACGCCACCTGCTCGGCATTGCCGAGATCGACTTCCCCGATGCCCTGCTTGTTCGGCGGCGCAAACGCCGGGATCGACGAGACGGTCCAGTGGACGAAGATCCCGAACTTGGCATCGTGAAACCAATCGGGGAGTGGATGGGTGCCGAGAGATTCGAGTGTCGGCTGATAGCGCATCGCGATCACGAGTGCGCATCCGGCGCCGGCTCGAACAGACCCTCGAAGATCAACTTGCCCGCTTCGATTTTGCCGTAGAGCAGCCAGTCGCCTTTGAACATCTTGTGATCGTACGGACTGCACGCGATGTGAGTGCGCGGGCCGCCGGTTGCCGACGGCATGAAGCGGATACGTTCGAGTCCGTCCTTGACGCCAGGGCCCGTGAGCAGCGGCGCGCGGTGGAGTGCTTCCGCCATCACGCGCGCGGTGTCGTATGCCAGTAGCGGGATGGCGTTGGGCCACATCGGCGGCGGTGTGCCGTAGCGCCGCTCGAAGTTGGCGCGGAAGCGCTCGACACGCGGGTTGTCGGGGCAGTATTGATCGATCCCCACCCACCCTTCGAAGTGCTCGAAGCCGACGAGGTAGAACATGAACGCGGTGGTCATGATGCGCGGTGGATTCCAGCCGATGGCTTCGAGCGCCGGGCGCACGAGGCCTTGCGCGAAGAGCATCCCGTAGCCCATGAAGGCAAGCGCGTCGCACTCGGCGCGCTGGAGGTTGTGCAGACCGCCAGCGAGATCCGGCGGACGTTGCAGGACGGTTTCGACCGCGCCGATGCTCAGGCCCAGTCGGCGGCATTCCTGTCGGAAGCAGCGGAAGTACTCTTCGCCATTGGGCGAGATCTCGTTCAACACCGCGATCCGCTGGTAGCCCTTGCGCTTAAGCCACGCCGCCATCAATGCAGCGTCACCGCCGCAATCGCCGTTGCCGAGCTGGAAACAATACTCGCCGCTGTAGCGTTCGGTGCCGCACCAGCTAATCAGCGGCACCTTCGCCTCGTTGGCGTACGGGGCGACGGCGATCGCGTTGTCCGAGCTGTACGCACCGGCGATGATCACGCAACCTTGGTCGACCAGCCACCGGTAGCCGTCGACGGCGTTCTTCGCCGACCCGTTCGGCAAGCCGTTCTCGGCATGGATGACGTGCTCGACCTGGCGCGGCAACACACCCTGTTCGAGCGCTTCATCGAAGGCCATGCGGTGAATCTTGTCGTAGCCCCCGTCCTCGCCATCGAGGCACGCGCCCAACCATCCCACCTTTACCGGATCGAACACACTGCGCGACCGTTGCGCCATAGGCGCGCTTCCTAACACCCAACCCGTAGCGCCGTCCACCGTCGCGGAAGAGCGCCTTCGGTGGCGCGCAGTCTGCGCGTATCCGCGGACTACGATGTCCCGAACCCAAGGCCGATCAGGACGGGGCGCGAGAAGATCCCGAAGAGGACGGCGACCAAGACGAAGGCGACCAGCAGCATAAAGTACCCCGTCTGAATCATCCGGTTGTGACGAATGACACCGACGCCACCGACGACGGCAGTGACTACAAACGAGCCGCCGACCAACCACAGCGGCACTACCGCGCGCGAGAGCATACTGCCGCCGATGAGCCCCACGGCGCTGAATAGCGCACCCCACTTGCACCGCGACGCCTGGCGCGTAAGGCGCAAACGCGCGGGGATCTCGCTGGTCGCGTCGAGCACGGCATACGTGCGGAGGTTTTCCAACACGTCGAAGAACGCCGCTGCGGTCGCAGCGATTGCCGCCGCACCGCCCAGCCAGACGCCGATGGGGCTCAGCCCCACGCACAAGCCACTCAACGCGACGAGGAGTGCCCAGTAGGACGCAATCACGACAAAATCCAGGTCGGTTTGCGCCCGCCACGTGTCGCGGACGGGACCGTCGATGGGGCCAGCCATCTTGACCAGCTCCGGCTCGTCTGGTTCGCGCATAAGTTCGAGTGCGAGACCGGGCAGTTTGATGCCGTCCGGCAACCGCGGCCGGTGTGTCGCGCGGGCCCATCGCCACGTCGCCGCGAGAACCGCGCCGCTGATCGTGAACACCGACGCAATTGCGCCCACGATCGCGACCATCAGTCCGGCATCCAAGTGGATGGCTTTTCCCTGCAACCCGACAGAAACGGCGTTGAGCCTGAGCGCTACATCGTAGGCGGCAGCGGCGACGATTCCCCCCGCGACCGCGGCGCCCAACCAGCGAAGCAGCAACGCGCGCCGGATCCGTCCTTGTAAGATGTCGGCGAGCAGGAATGTAACCAGGTGAAGAGCGAGGGTGGCGGCCAACGCGACGAGCCCAAAGCGTCGCACACCACGGCCGGCGAACACAAAGCCGCCACCGATGAGCAAAAGGTCGAACAAGTACGCGAGTTGAAGCCAGTAGCGAAACAGCAGCGTGGGCATGCGCCGCGGCACCGACACTTCAACCAGACCCCAGAGAATCTGACCGATGCGGGTGATCCATGTTGCCGGGCCAGTGGGCAACTGCGCGCCCGTGCTGATTCCCTGCAGGATCTGGCCGACAACTGTGGTCGAGCGCGCCAGCTCGCGCACCGAGGCTTCGGGATTAGGCGTGCGATCGATCGTGTCGGGAGCACCCCTCAAGTAGTCGCGGATCTGTGTGCCGTCGAGCGCAGCCCGCATCGTGGTCTGTACCTTGTCCTTCAAGCCGTCGCGCAGTTTCTCGGCGGCGTAGTTGCCCAGCGCCTTCGCGTTCGTGTCCGCACTCTCGGCATGCAGGACGGCTTCGGTGTAGACGCGCGAGAACTCACCGCGGTCGGCGGCGCCGAAGTGTTCGTCCAGAATCGCGACCTGCGCCTCCAAGACCAGCGCGTCGGTTTGGTCCGCGTGCGCCGTGCCGGCGAGCAGCGTCGTGATCAGGCGTTCGGCACCGTCAAGGCGGCCCCAGAGCAGGTCGTTCTGCCGCCACGAACGATCGAGGAAGGCGCCGAAGTGCATGAGCGCGAGGCCGGCGAGCTTGTGCCGGCCGCTCGCGCGCTCGTTCACGATCGAGGTGGCGTCCTCCGGGCTGACACGAATCACTTCGACGCTGTCGCGCTCGTCGCCGACGGCGGTGGCGTACAGTATCGGGAAGGAGATCAGGTCGTAGCGCTCGTAGGTAAAATAGTAGTGGCGCGCGACCTCGTGGGCCGCTCGCCCCTCGCCGTTGAGCAGCGCCTCACAGTCCACGCCGACCGCCTTGGTCACCTGGCTGATCGCGTCTCGCAAGGCTTCGGCCAGAGATACGACCGCCACTTGATGCGTGCGGACGAGGTCCGCGGCCTTGGCGAGGCGCGCCGCGTCCGTCGGCGCATTTAAGATGTCGTGCAGATCAGGGCGCTGCAGCGGAAAACGCGTCACCTCATGGGTGAGGTTCTCCTCCGCCCCGCGGAGTTTCGCCAACTGCTGGCTCAACGCCCCGCGCAGCGTGGAAAGTTCGTCGCGGAACGACTGCGGGCTTGGCCGCTCAGATGTGAATCTGCGGCCATCGGGGGTAACGGTCAGGGGGGAAGGTGTTCCCACCGTCACCGCAAAACTGCGCAACGCGGTCGAAGACCGCCGTGGTGATTCCTCCCGCGTACTGGTCTCTTCGATGTGCTGGTTGATGAGATCGATGCGGCGCAGTCGCTCGCGGGCCACATCGTCAAGCGCGGCGATGGCGTCCATCCGTTGCAGGACGAACTCCAGCCGCCGAATGCGGTACGGCAGATCGTAATCCATCAGGAAGCTGTTCTCCGTCGGCTGTGCTCCTTTCAACGGCGCGTAGCCCGCCTCGCGCCACGCGCGCATGAGATAACGGACCGCGATGAAGTCGTCCGACTCGAGATCAACATCGGCGGCCCGTGCGACGAGGCTCGCGAGCCATTCCGTGAGCGCCGACACCTTGAGGCGGTGATAGCCGCCGTAGGCGATGCCTTCGTCCTTGATCTTGTCCGCCAGATCGGTCTGCGCGAACTTCTCACCCTCCACCCGCTGGGTCGGCTCGCGCAGCGCGAGATCCGTCTCCATGCCGGAGAGGAAGCGCTCGACCCGTTCCAGCAGCCGGTTGCGCGCCAGGATCCGCTGCAGATCTTCCCGAATGGTCTCGTCATGGGCGAGCATGTCAAACGCGAGCACGTTCTGGATCGCATTCGGAGGTGTGAAGTTCTGGCCCTTGTCTTCGGGATGCTCCGGCGACGGCTCGACGTAGATCAGCTTGCGATCGACCGGCACCGACGCGCGATGCGTTCCGAGCATGTCGATGGCGTAGCTGAACGGCTTGTTATCGAGGTAGCCGCCGTCGGCGAACGGTCGCTTGACGTAGTGTTTCGGATCTTCGAAAAAGAACCTCGCCCACTCCGGACGGATTTCGGCGAAGGGCTTGATGTCCTCGAGGCGCATCGGCTCGAACGCGAATGGGAACGACGAGGTGCAGCGCGCCGCGTAGGCGAGGAACGGATTGTCGTCCTGCTTGAAGTCGCTGTACTGAGCCACCTTGTCGTAGCGAAAGTGGAAGACCTTGCGATGCCGCTCTTCGAAGACCACGCGGTCGGCCAGCCGTAGGGCGAGCGGCAGGCCGCGCAAGTCGGTGGTGGTGACGAAGAGGTCGATCTCCTCGACGTATGGCGAGGCGACGGCCGCCTTCGCGTCCATACCGTCGAAGGCCTGCAGCAGCTTGTAGTACATGCGCTTGCTGTTCAGCAGCGACTTCGGCGGTTCTTGCTTGATCTTGGGCACGCCCTCGTACGACTCGGCGTCGTTGATCAGCCGCCCGATGTCGCCCTCGTCGTACCACAGCTGCTGCAGTGCCTTGAAATCCTGATCGTTCGCCAACGCCTTGGAGAGGTAGATCGCGTTGATGCCGCCCGCCGAGGTGCCGGACAGGATGTCGACGACGAACTTCGTCCGCACCGGTTCCATGTCCGTCGGTAGTTCTTCCGCCGTCCTCGGGCTCAGGCCGAGAAGTTGACCGAGCCGGCGGTACACCTTCTCACTGCCCTTCACTTCAGGGAGAAATGGGCGTTTTGCGTCGACGGGATCGACCGCCGTGGCGCGCACGAGATGAAACAGCTCCTGCGCGACCCCATTGATGTAGATGGCCAGCGACACTCCGCCGTACAGCACGACCGCAAACCGGACTTCCCGTTCGATCGCCATGGACGTTGTAGTCGACATCGTTCACCCTCCGTGCGTCGGGTACGCGTCATGCAACTTATGTGTCTAGATACTTCCAACGCAAGCGCCACCGAACCATGCCACCCGACTGCCCATCAGAGTGGATGTACAGTTCACTCATGTCCTCAATAGTGGACAACGCAAGCTGCGGTGCCCAGCGAAAGTTGACGCGCTCCCCGGCTCGCGCGCTCCGCCTCGGACTCGCGGGGCACGCATAGGTCCGCCGTTCAATCCAGGGCGAACGTCGCGGCCATGAACGATAGAGGCGGAATGATCACGTGCGCGCCGCTGGCATCGATGCGCGCGTGGGCGAACGGCTCGCTCCGAACAACGTTGGGATGTTCGAAGCTGTTCGCCGCCTTTGGATTCGTTCCGCCCACGACCTCGGCGTCGACCAGACGAATGATGCGACGGTCGGCCACGGCGACTTGAACGGCTGCCGGCTCGTCTGGGTGGCGGTTGGTCACGAAGACGTGCAGCCGCCCGCCGTCGTGGATGGCGCTGCAATCCACCTCGGTGGTCTCACCCCAATTGCTGGCGTACGTCGGACCGTCGACGACGACTCGGAGCGCCACGCCGCTGCGACGCGTGGCGAACATTTCGATCGGATAGAAAATCGACTGGATCAACAGATCGTCACCGCGAGTGATGAGCGGCGCGATGACGTTGACGATCTGCGCGAGGTTCGCAATCTTGACGCAGTCGGCGTGGCGCACGAAGCTGTTAAGGAAGCCAGCCACGACCAGCGCGTCTTCGAGATTGTAGACCTCCTCGATCAAATGGGCGGGAAACTCACCCCGCGCGCTGTTGTCCGGCGACATCGTTTTGTACCAGACGTTCCATTCGTCGAAGCTGAGGTAGATGCGCTTGTCCGATTTGCGCTTGGCCTGCACCGCGCGTGCGATCGCGGCAATGTCCTCGATCTGGCGGTCGACGCTGTTGCTGATAGCCAGGTAGTCGCGCGTGTCACCGGAGTAGTTGCCGACGTAGCGATGCAGACTGATGTAGTCAGCTTGATCGTCGAGATGCTCGATGACGCGGTGGTCCCAGTCCGCGAACGTCGGCATATTGGTCGCCGACGAGCCACAGGCAATCGTTTCGATCGCCGGATCGGCGGTACGCATCGCCCGCGCCGCCTCGCGCGCCCGCGTCGCGTACTCTTCGGCCGAGCAATGCCCGATTTGCCACGGACCGTCCATTTCGTTTCCGAGGCACCACAGCTTCACACCATACGGCTCCGGGTGCCCGTTGGCAGCACGGCGACCGCCGTACGTCGTGCCGATCGCGCCATTGCAGTATTCAACCCAGTTGCGGGCTTCTTCCGCACTACCGCTGCCGAGGTTGACCGACAGCATCGGCTGCCACGCCATCTGCCGGCACAGCGAAAGAAATTCGTCGGTGCCGATATGGTTGGGCTCGCGGCTGTCCCACGCCTTCTCGACCCGCAACGGCCTGCGATCACGCGGACCGATACCGTCCTCCCAATGATACCCCGAGACGAAATTGCCGCCGGGATACCGCATCAGCGTGAACCGCAGGCGGCGCAGCGCATCGAGCACGTCGACGCGGAACCCTTCGGCATCGGCATGCACACTGCGCGGATCGTACACGCCTTCGTACACTGCCCGCCCCATATGTTCGAGAAAGCCGCCGAAAATTCTGGGATCGACCGGCGCGATCGCAAACTTCGTATGCAGGTGAACCGTGGAGCTTCGCACGACGGGGCGCCTTCGCGCTCGTGCGTCGCTACCAACCTGAACCCACGCGGTCAAGTTCCGTCGAGCGTCCCTCGCGTTCGGAGAACCCTCGGCAGACGGAGGCGAGTCGACGAACGCGCGCGGGTCCCAGATGGCGCCCGGCGCTGCCAGCCGGGACCCGGTGATCTCAATCGACTTGACGCGTGAAGTTCTTGACCTGGCCCGAAACGTTGAGGGTGAAGCTGCCGGCGGCCTTCCCGGCGGGCACCGTCATGGCCGCATCCACCACGCGGAGCGTAACCACGCTCCCCTCGACGGCATCGATGACGACCGTGCCGGCGCTCGAAGACCACGCACTGTCGTCACCACCAACCTGCTGGCCGTAGTAGACGTTCGCCACCAGGCCGGACGTGCCGCCCACTACGAAGGTTTGACCCGCGGCCAATCCGCCCGGTGATTCGTATAATGAGATCTGAATGTTGCGCGTGGCCTCGCAGTTGGTGCCGTTGAACGTGCTGTCGTAGACCTCGTGCAGCCCGGAGATGAAATCGGGAGCCTTCTGTTCAACGGCGACGTTCATCTTGTCGACGACAAAGTTCGATCCGGTGCCGTTGAAGTCGCCGGACAGAGTCGCCAGGCTGGCCTGCAAATCCGCGCTGTCGCAACCGGGCGTCGGCGTCGGTGTGACAGTGCCGGCGTGCAACGTGCCGGTGCTGGTCTCGTCGAACACCGTGATGCTGAGCGTGCCGGTCGCATCGGGACTGGCCGGGAGCTGGCCCGCGATCGTGAACGAATTGCCGAAGAAACTGCCGGTGAGTTGGTAGGCGCCGGTGTCGCGATTCGCCTGACCGCTGGCGTCGTACGAGGCACTGACGTCAGCGGCGCCGGGGCCTCTGCCGGTCGCGGCGCCGCCGGTGAGGAAGTCGAGGAAGCCGACGGCAGATCCATCGGCGTTGACGTGAAAACGCGTGGCATAGTTGCCGGCGGTGCCGTTGTAGTCACCGACGTACGACGAACCGGTTGGGGTAGTCGGCGTGGCCGTCCCCGTGGCAGTTGACGTCGTTGTGGCCACCGGAGCCGTCGGCGTCTCTGTGACTACAGCGCTGGTAACCGTTCGAGTGGCCGGCTCGGTTGGCGTCGGAGAGGCCGGAATTGCTGAACGCGTCGGCGTGCTAGTCGTTGCGCCAATGGTGGGGGTCGGCGAAAGCGGTGGTGAGTTGTCATCATCGTCGCACCCACTCAGGAGTACCGCAGTTGCCAGCACGACCACCGCACATCGAAAGGGCACGTAAGCTCGCCTCCAGTCCATCCATTGACTCCTGTTCGGAAGAATCGTTGCCCGCTGGGCGTTCAATTCGGGTGAACACTGTTCACCTGAACGGCCTTCCGAGTGTGAACGGCCGGGGTTGTACGATGGAAGACGTGGACCGGTCAGCGCGCGAGCGTTGCGATCTCGTGATTCAACCGCGCCACCATGCGCGACGCGTTGCGTAGCAGGTTCTCCAGGATCTTCACCTTGATGGCGGGATGCGTCGACCCGAGCCGGTCAAAATCGGCGGCCGAGAGAACGAAGCATTCGACCGCCGTGTCGGCGCGCACGTCGGCCGTCCGCGCCGCACGGTCGAGAATCGCCAACTCGCCGAATGGCATACCGGCTGACAGTGTCGACAGTCGCTTGACCTGTCCGCCCGGCAGCGGCAGCGTGACGCTCACCCGCCCGCTGACCAAGAGGTACATCGAATCGGCGGGGTCGCCCTGACACAACACTACCTCCCCGGCTCGGAATCGCTGCCGCTGCATGAGCCGGTCGAGGTGCGCCAACTCGTCGGCGGCGAGATTGCCACACACCGGATGTTGCGCGAGCGGAAGCGCTGCACCAACTGCCGCGACACGATCGACTCCGAGCAACTGGTTCTCGCACCATTCCAAGGCCGCATCGAGGTCTACAAATACCTTCAAGGGAGGGTGATTCGACTCACCACCACTCAGCCCTTCCTCGATCGTTCGCACGAAGCGCGCATGCTCACGGGCGCTCGCGAATACCAGGTGTTTGCCCGCCGCGCTCAGCTCTTTCACCAAGGCAAGCAGCATCGGCGCAACGCAGTCGTCGATGCGCGTGACTCGTCGCAGATCCAGCACGACCCAATCGATTTCGTTGCTGCCAGCGACCACTCCGCGTATCAGTTGTTCCGTTGCTGCGAAGCTCAGGTCGCCTTGCAGATCGTAGATCGTGGCGCGATGGCCGGTCTCGTCCAACACCCGGCGTTCGGCTTCGTTGCGCAACCGCTTCGAACTCACGCCCGCGAGTGTGTAGTGCGCCCGGATCGTCGACCGCGCGGTGCGTGGAACGCGCAAGAAGTGCAGGTTGAAGTCACGCGAGATCTGTTTGCAAACCGCTACCCCCCGAACACTATTGCCGCGATCGTCGAGCGGTGGCGAGAAGACCCCAACTCCCAACTGGCCGGGCAGCACGGCCAGCACGCCTCCGCCGACGCCGCTCTTGGCCGGCAAGCCGACCCAGTACGCCCACTCGCCCGCATAGTCGTACATGCCGCAGGTCGCCATGACGCTGAGCACGTTCTCGACCAAGTCGTGGCGCAGGGCGCGTTCGCCGGTCACCGGGTTTACCCCGCCGTTCGCCAAGGTCGCTGCCATCAGGCTGAGGTCGCGACAGGTCACTAGGATCGAGCACTGCCGAAAATACAGGTCCAGGATCGGATCGGGATCGATCGCAAGAATGTCGAAGTTGCGCAGCATGTGACCGATGGCGCGATTGCGGTGCCCGGTGTCGCGTTCCGACTCGTAGACGGCGTGATCGATCGCGAGCGGGTGGCCGGCGTAGAGCGAGTAGACGGCCAGGAGCCGCTGCAATTTGTCTTCACTCGAAGTCCCGGCAATCAACGAGACGGCCGCGATGGCACCGGCATTGATCATCGGGTTCAGCGGCGAGCCGCTGCCGGGCGCTAGACTGATCGAGTTGAACGCGTCACCGGTGGGCTCGACGCCGATTTTCTTCAACACCGCGTCGCGGCCGATGTCCTCCATCGCCAGTCCGTAGGTAAGCGGTTTGGAGATCGACTGAATCGTGAACGGCTGCTGGCTGTCTCCGACCGCGTAGACGTGGCCGTCAACCGTCGCGACACAGATACCAAACCACTGCGGGTCGGCCTTGGCGAGCTCGGGGATATACGTGGCGACACGGCCCTCCGACCGGGACGCGTGAGTGGAATGAAGCTGATCGAGGTAACTTTGGATTGGCGAGGCGATCGGCGTTTCGCTCGCGACCCTGCCGGCACGTGTGTCCAGCGCTTGCACAGACGGACTTCCCCCGTTTCGCTGGCTTCTGGTTCTCAACATCCCTGCGGCAGCGTCCGCCAAATCAGTCAACAGCCGCGAAGGAAGATTCGGGCGACGCGAGAGCAGTTGGCGTGCCATCCGGAGCGTAAGCTGGAACATGATCGTCGTAGGCTAGTTGCGGCGTCTGACTGCGCATCGCCTGAGCACTGCTCGCGTTGGAGGCATCGCGCATCGGGTTGACCTTCGCCGCGTATACGGATACGCGCCAACGGCCAGTCGGCGACTGCGATCATTCGCTCAGATCAGATGGACGCTCACTTCGCTTCGTTGCTGAAAGACATCGGGCTCGGAATCGTGTTCGCCGCGGTGTTCTCGCATCTCGCAAGGTTGATGCGCCAACCTGCCATCCTTGGCTATGTTGCCGGGGGACTAGTCCTGGGACCGCACCTCGGCTTCGCCTTGGTTACGAACGAAGCGAGCATTGAGCTGATTTCGGAGATCGGGCTGATCTTCCTGTTGTTCATCATCGGACTCGAAATCAATCTGCGCGACCTCGTGCAGATGGGCCGCTCGATGGCAGTCATGAGCGTCGGGCAGTTCGTCGGCTGTGCACTCGTCACCGCCGGGTTCTTTTCCCTCGCCGGCAGCGCGTTCCTAACGGAACGCTTCGATTTGCTCTACCTCGCGGTCGTGCTTTCGCTCAGCTCGACGCTGATCGTGGTGAAGGTGCTGCACGACAAGTTCGAGATCCACACTACGGCTGGACGGATGACGGTCGGCATCCTCGTGCTCCAGGATCTCTGGGCCATCGTGTTCATGGGAGTGCAACCCAACCTGCTTCATCCCCAAGCCGGGATCGTTCTGCGGGCCGTTCTGTCGGGCGGCCTGCTGGTGGGGTTCGCGTTTGCGGTCGCCCGCTTCGTGTTGGCTGGCATCTTCCGCGCCGCAGGCAAGCAGCCCGAGTTGGTGCTGCTGACCGCCGTGGCGTGGTGTTTCTTTCTCTGCGGCCTCGCCGACTACGCCGGTCTGTCCAGAGAGATGGGCGCATTGATCGCCGGCCTGACGATCGCTGCATTTCCGTACGGCGTCGATGTCATCGCTAAGATCGGCGGGGTCCGCGACTTCTTTGTCACGCTGTTCTTCGTCTCGCTTGGCCTCAAGATGCCGCAGCCGAGCCTCGCCTTGACCTCCGCGGCCTTCATGATCGCGGCAGTGGTGCTCGTCAGTCGGTTGGTGACACTCATCCCGTTGAGTTGGGTCACCGGCACGGGGCTGCGCATGGGGATTCTCACCGGACTGAATCTCGCCCAGATCAGCGAGTTCTCCCTGGTTATCTTGGCCCTGGGAGCCGGTTACGGCCACGTGTCATCGGGAATCCAATCGCTCGTGCTGCTCTCGATGCTGCTCACGTCGGTGCTGGCAACGTATCTCATCCTCTACAATGCCCAACTCGCCGGTCTGATTTTGACGATGATAGAGCGTCTCGGCCTGCACGAGAGCGGTCATGCCGATGAACGCCACGGCGCGCCGGAAGACCGCCGCGACATCGTCGTCCTCGGGTGCTTTCGCGAAGGCGAAGCGCTACTGGACCTGGTCGCGGAGCGCGCGCCCGAGCTGAGCCGCCGGATTCTGGTGGTCGACTACAATCCCTTGCTCGAGCGCAAGCTCAGCCCGAAGGGCTTTCGCTGGGTCTATGGCGATCTCGCCCATCCCGAGACCTTGGAGCACCTCGGCATCGAGCACGCCGCCACCATCATCTGCCCGATCTCCGACACGTTCCTCAAGGGCACAACCGCCCAGCGCTTGCTCCGCCACGTCAAGCAGCTTGCGCCGAGTGCCGCGCTGGTGATGACCGCGGACGACGAGGCAACCGCGGCCGCGCTGCAGCGTGCCGGCGCCGCGTACATCATTCGCCCGCCGCGTTTGGCGGCCGATCATCTCTTCGCGCTCTTGGCCGGGGCCAGCAGCCTGCCATCGTAAGATCGCGGACCCGCCGATCTCGTCGCGACTTCAGCTTTCCCGCGCCGGCAAGGATCCGATGTAGTCCATCTTGCCGAGGTCGACGCCGTTGTGGCGCAAGATGGCGTACGCCATCGTCGCGTGGAAGAAGAAATTCGGGATCGCCACGTGGACCAAGTAGTCGTCGCCTCGCAGCCACTTGCCGCCGAGCCACGGCGGAGCGACCTTGCGCTCTTCCGCTCCCGCCAAGTCCTTCGCCTGAACGGTTTCCAGAAATGCGAGGCAATTCTGGATACGTTGCCGCAACTCGGCGAACGTCTGCTCCGTGTCCGGGTGCGACGGCGCCGGCTTGCCCCCGAGGTAGGCCGCGGCGTACTTCGCCTGGTCGCAGCCGGATTGCACCTGGCGCACGAAGTCGAACTGATCCGGCGCCAGCCGGGCGTGGGCGAGCACGTCGACTTCGAACGACTTGGTTTTCGCATGCGCCTCGGCCTTGTCCATCCACCGTTCGAGGTTCTGCAGCGTCTTGGCGAACGATCGAATCGCATCGTTGTGATTCATCTGGCTCTCCCTTCGTGTGCGGCGAACGATAGCCCACTGCCAACCCGCACGCGATCCCCCCAACCGTTGACGTAGCTTGTCATTGGCGAAATGATTCGCCCGCTCAGTCTTCGGAAAGCACAGGAGGTCGCGATGCGGCTGATGCGCGAGTCGTTTGCTCTGCTGGTTGTACTCATCTTTGCGTCGATGGTCTGGGCGCAAGACCAGCCGCCGAAAAAGAAGATCCTGTTCGGCATTCAGACCGGACAGCAGGACACGACCTACCAAGAACTGGTCGATATCTGGAAGGAAGCCGAGGCGCTCGGCTTCGACAGCGCGTGGAACTTCGACCACTTCGCGCCGATTCGCGGTGATCTCAACAACCCGTGCCTCGAAGGCTGGACGCTGCTCAGCGCACTGGCCGCGCACACCACCAAGATCCGCATCGGCACGCTGGTGACCGGCAACACCTATCGCAATCCCGCGTTGCTCGCGAAGATGGCGACCACCGTCGACATCATCAGCGGCGGCCGCCTCAACCTCGGCATCGGCGCCGCGTGGTTCGAGCCCGAGCACGAAGCCTACGGCTTTCCCTTTTTCACCGCGAAGGAACGCACCGAACGTCTCGCGGAGTCGCTTGACGTCATCACCAAGCTGTGGACCGTCGATCACCCGTCGTTCGCCGGCAAGTTCTACACGCTCAAGAACGCGCCCTTCAATCCGAAGCCGGTGCAGCAGCCGCATCCGCCGATCGTCATCGGCGGCAAAGGCAAGAAATGGGTCATGCCGCTGGTGGCGAAGTACGCGGACGGGTGGAACGTCCCGATCGGCGTGACACCCAAGGGCATTCGCAATCGCATGCAGATTGTCCACGACGAGTGTCGCCGCATCGGCCGCACACCGTGCGATCCGGAAGTGTCCGCGTTCCTGATCCTCTATCGCATCACGGACGTGCCGGTCGTCGGCTCCGCCATCGGGCTCGGCGCTCGTTTGGTGGCAGGCAAAGGTGCGCAGGCGGCGATGCTGGCCGGCACGCCCAAGGAGATCATCGAGAAGATTCAGACCTATGTCGACGCCGGCGCGACCCACATCATCGTGCACATCGAACCGCCGTATGACAAAGAGATGCTGCGTCGATTCGTGAAGGACGTGATGCCGGCGTTTCGCTGATCGCTGCCCACGGATCGCCGAGCGTCGGAGAAGACTTGGAGAGATCATGCCGGGACCGTTGGAAAGCATTCGCGTGGTGGAAATGGGATTCTGGGTTGCCGGCCCGGCGGCGGGCGGCATCATGGCCGACTGGGGCGCCGACGTCGTCAAGATCGAGCCGCCCGACGGCGATCCGTTTCGCGGCTTGTTCACCAAGGCCGCCGGCATCGATGTGCCGATGAACCCGCCCTTCGAACTCGACAACCGCGGCAAGCGCAGCATCGCGCTCAATCTCACCACCGCCGAAGGCCGGCAGATCGCACGCCAATTGATTGCGCGTGCCGATGTCTTCGTCTCGAATATTCGTCTCGGCGGACTCGAACGTATGGGGCTCGACTACGCAACCGTGCGCAAGGACAACCCGCGCTTGGTCTACTGCAGCGTCAGCGGCTACGGCCCAGACGGCGACGACCGTGATCGCGCCGCGTACGACGTCGGCGCCTTCTGGTCACGCGGCGGCGTCGGGTGCTCGCTGGTGCCCAAAGGCGGCGAGCCGCCGCAGCAGCGCGGCGCGATGGGTGACCACTTCACCGCGGTCTCCGCGGTCAGTGCGATCTGCGGCGCGCTGGTTGCGCGCCAACGCACCGGCGAAGGACAGTTCGTCACCACGTCGCTGCTGCGCAACGGTTTGTACATGCTCGGGTGGGACGCCAACATCCGCCTGCGCTTCGGCTACATCGACTCGCCCTACGACCGCTTCGGGATTCCCAACCCGCTGGTGAACTCCTACAAGGCCGGTGACGGTCGTTGGTTTTGGCTGCTCGGCTTGCAAGGCGATCGCCACTGGCCCGATCTCATTCGTGCCATCGAACGGCCGGATCTGCTCGACGACCCACGGTTCAAGGACATCCGTGTCCGCCGGGAGCACAACGCCGAATGCGTGCGGATTCTCGACGCGGTGTTCGCGACCAAACCGCTCGCCGACTGGGGCGCGCGCTTCGATCGCGAGACCATGTGGTGGGCGGCCGTGCAATCGCTCGACGAAGCCGTCACCGATCCGCAACTCCGCGCCAACGGCGGCGTGGTCAAGGTGCCGGTGCCCGAGGGTGAAGCCGAGATGCTCGCCAGCCCCGCCGACTTCTTCGGCACCCCGTGGTCGCCCACGACCATGGCGCCCGAGTGCGGCCAGCACAGCGAAGAGGTCTTGCTCGAACTCGGCTACGATTGGGAGGCCATCGCCAAGCTGAAGGACAGCGGCGCCGTGCCGTGAGGCGCTACAACGCGAACCGATTGCTCGCCCGCTGGTACCGGGCGTCGGTCAAGCGGAAACAATCGGGATTGCGACGGCGTGTGAGCGCCGCGAAGTACGCAAACAATTGCACCGGCACGACGCTAACGACTGGACTGACTCCTTCGGTCGTAAACGGAATACGCACGACGTCCTCCGCGTTGAGCGGTGTTTCGTCGGAAACGATGGCCGCGCGCGCCGTGCCGATCTCCGCCGCGGCGTTCAGCAGATCGCCGATGCGCGCCAGCGACGGACCGCACGGGGCGATCGCGACGATCAAATCGCCCGCCTCGACCGCTTGCATCGGCCCGTGCAGCATCTGCTCCACCGCAAAGCCTTCACTCACGATGTAACTCGTCTCTTTCAACTTCAACGCCGCTTCGCTCGCGGTAGTCGCGTGGGGACCGCCGCCGACGAAGTACACGCGTTCCCGATCCGTCTGGCGCCCGGCCAGTTCACGCACAGCCGATTCCGTGGCGAGCGCCGCCCTCAGTTGTTCGGGAAGCGCACGCACCGCGCCGCGCAAACCTTCGCTCTCGGCAAGCTCCGCCACGATCAACGCCAGCACCGCCAGCGCGCTGGTGTAGCTCACCGTGTGCGCGGAACTGCGATCTTGATGGCAGGTGCGGATGACGCCGACACCCGGGGGCGCTTCGTGCGGGCCCTGCCCGGTCACCAGGATGGTGAGCGCACCAGCCGCCTGCGCGAGTGCGAGCGCCTGGCCCGTGTAGCGCTTGGTGCCGCGATGACTGATGACCACGACCGCATCGTCGCGCGTGAGCGCCAGCGGATAGGTCGCGAAGTCGTAGGCGGGCACCGCAGCGGCCGCGAGCGGCGCGTGGTGCAGGCGTGCGAGCCAAGCAGCGCAGCTCGCCGCATGATACGACGTGCCTGTACCGACGAAGAGGACTCGACGCGCCCGACGCGCTCGCAGCGCCGCAACGACGCGCACCACCGCCTCGGCTTGCTCCGCCAACACCGCGCGCACGGCGTCCGGCTGCGCATGAATCTCCTCGTACATCCAGAATGGGGGCTGCGTTCTCGGCTCGGTCATGCCGACGCTCTACCGCCTCGGCAGCTGAGCGGCAACGTGGTCGAGCCGCCCCGATTCGACATCTGTGGCGGGGCCTCACTTGCGGTCGAGGCTTGATTCCGCCATGAGCAAGCGCGCATGCAGCACACCCCACCAAACGCAGGCGCCGACACATTCGTCGTTGTCGACGACGCCGCCGGCTTGCGCAAGGTCGTGGAGCAGTTGCGCCGCGGCACACGCTTCGGCCTCGATACCGAATTCGTCGGCGAGCGGACCTACACGCCGCAGCTCGAGTTGATCCAAGTTGCCAACGAACACCTGTGTGCGATCATCGATTGCCGCGCCATTGACGCGCTCGATCCGTTTTTCCCGTTGCTGACCGATCCGGCGGTCGAAAAGGTGCTGCACGCCGGTCAGCAGGACTTGGAGCTGTTCTGTGCGCTCACGCAGCAGGTGACCACGCCGACCTTCGACACCCAAGTCGCCGCGGCAATGGTCGGCTACGGTGCGCAACCAGGATACGCGCCGTTGGTCGAACGGCTGCTCGGTATCGCGATCGAGAAGACCGAAACGCTGACCGACTGGAGCCACCGTCCACTGACCCACGCGCAGCTCGTCTACGCCGCGGATGACGTGCGCCACCTGCTTCGGCTCCGCGATCACCTAGCGCAACGCCTGGCGCGACTGCATCGGACCGAGTGGACACAAGAGGAGTTTCGCCGCCTCGAGCGCGCTGCCGTCGTGAGCCGGTCCGACCCCTCCGAAGCCTACCTTCGCGTCCGCGGCCGCGGCGGGCTACGGGCGAAGGGGCTGGCGATCCTGCGGGAGTTGGCGGCCTGGCGCGAGGAAATCGCTCGCACACGCAACAAGCCGCGCAACAGTATCCTGAAAGACGAGCTGCTGGTCGAGTTGGCGCGGCGCGCGCCGACCACCCCCGCAATGTTGCACTCCGTGCGCGCCTTGCACTCGCGCGAGTTGGACCGCAGTGCCGACGCACTGCTGGCAGCGGTTGCCCACGCCCTCGCTCTGCCAAAGTCGGAGTGGCCCGAGCCTCCAACACCGCGCACCGCCAGCACACCAATCGGACTAATCGAGTTGCTCCAGGCTGTCCTGCGTGCCGCTGCCGAACGAGCCCATATCGCGCCCAACCTGCTGGCGACGAGTGCCGATCTTGAGCTGCTGGTGACACGACACGGGACAGCCGATGCCGAGGCCCTGCCGCTCTTGCACGGCTGGCGCCGAGAGTTGGCGGGAGCCCAGCTCCTCGACGTCCTCGAAGGACGGACGACCGTTCGCGTCGATCCAGTCACCCGCAATCTTCGGACGGAGCCGCTACGATAGGTTGACCCAGCGTCGCCGCGCGGCGTAGAAGCGCTCACGGAATGGGCATTCAGCGACTCACTCACATCGGCATCTGCGTGTCGGACATGGAGCGCTCAATCCGCTTCTATCGCGACGGCTTAGGTTTCACGCATCTGTCCGACTTGCACATCGCCGGCGAACCGACCGACAGCTTGCTCCAACTCAAGAACGTCGAGCTGCACGCGTGCTACCTCGAACGTGATGGAACGCGGATCGAGCTGCTGCGTTATGCGTCGCCCGGCGCCGTCGGCGAGACGCACCCGCGACCGATGAATCAGCTCGGGTTGACGCATCTGTCGTTGCGGGTCACCGATCTCCCCGCTGTGGTTGCGGCGCTCACTGCGGTGGGCGCGGGGGTGATCGAACCGTCGCGCATTGACATCCCGGCGTTCAACGCGGCAGCCGTGTTCGTCACCGATCCAGACGGCACCCGCATCGAGCTGGTCCAAGCGCCCGGCGATCCTGCGGCTCCGCCAGGCGCAGGTTGATCACACCGATGCGGCATCACGAGTTCGTCCTGGAGATGCCGTTTCCCGCCGCTCGAATCTGGGCGCTGTTCCAACGTTATGACCTGTGGAAGGAATACGCGCCCGCCGTCTTGGATGTCGAAGTGATCTACCCGGGCGACCACAACGGCAACGGGTTGCTGCGCAAGGTGATCTATCCCCTCCCCTTCGGGCGACGGGGCGAGTCGTTCGAGTTGGTGACCAACGTCCAAGTCAATCGCGGTTACGACTATCTCATGCTGCGCACCGGTTTGAGCGGCTCAATGACGCTCGAACCGCTCGGCCCGCAGCGGACGCAGCTGCGTTTCCGCGAGTCGTTCCACATGATCGGGCCGTTGCGCTGGCTGGAAGGCCCGATCTATCGCTTCATCAACAAAAGGAACGAGGAATCGATGCGCGGCGCCGCTGCATGGCTGGAGCGCCATCCAGAGTTTGGTGAGTCGTGAGTGGTGAGTGGTTGCGCGAGGCAGTTATGCGCGTTTCGCCGACTCACGCATCACGACTGACGACTCACCTCGCACGACTCCCGCATCACCGTCACGTCGATATTCAATTCACTTGCGATCCGATCGAGGTCGCGGCGGAGCACCGTCTCGTCGGTGCCTTGCGGCGCGTCCATCGTGATGTGCATGGTATAGATGACGGTGCCTGAACCCGGCTCGGGACGCGCATGCGTGCGCATATCGCAAATGTTGATCCGACGATCGGCGAGGCAGCGAGCGACTTTGGCCACGATGCCGGCCTGATCGACACCAACGGCCTGCAGTTCGTAGCGCGTCGCCTGATGGCGCGCACCGTACGACAGCGGCGCGCTGTCGAGCGGCCGAAAGAAAACCGTCAAGCGCTTTTCCCATTCGAGGCGCTTGCATGCCGCCGACAGGCGTTGTTCGACGGCGTCGCCCTCGCCCGTCAGGAGCAGCAAGACCGCAAACTCGCTGCCGAGGATGGTCATGCTCGAATCCTCGAGGTTGCAATCGCACTCGTAGATCAGACCGGCCAGATCCGCGACGATTCCCGGTCGATCCGCACCAATCGCGCTCAACGCAAACCACCGTTTCATGCTGCCCTCCGATCGCGCGATCCTAGGGAGTTCCGCACAGGGGGTCAACGGACAGAGGGGAGTCATTGTCTGGCGCGTCGCATCGTTGTAAGGTGTCCCCGCTCCGATATGGAGCCATGTGAAAGGAGGTCCATTGGCGTTTCGCGGCAGAGGTCCACGGTTCATTCCCCCACCCCCGGATGCCCATCGCATCAATCGTTTCATTCGCGCTCCACTGGTTCGGTTGATCGGCCCAGAAGGCGACCAGATCGGCGTCGTCCAGTTGGAAGAGGCGTTGCGCCGCGCACAGGAGGCCGAGCTCGATCTGGTTGAAATCGCGCCGACGGCACAGCCGCCGGTGTGCCGGATTCTGAACTACGGCAAGTTCAAATATCAGCAGCACAAGAAGGAGTCCGAAGCGCGCCGCAAGCAGACCACGACCACGGTCAAGGAGCTGCGCCTCGGCTATCGCACCGACACCGGCGACACCCATCGCCAGATCGAGCGCGCGCGCGAGTTCATCGCCGAGGGCGATCGGGTGAAATTCTCGCTCCGTTTTCGCGGCCGCGAAATGGCGTACCAAGACCTCGGACGTCAGAAGTTGTTAGCGGTGTGTGAGGCGCTGAAGGATGTCGCCTCGATCGAAGGGTCGCCGAAAATGGAAGGCCGAATGATGGGAGTGATCTTGGCTCCCGGCGTCAAAAAGAAGGCCGTGGCCAAACCACCGAAGGAGCCGAGTAAGGAGACGCCGCCGCCGTCGCAGCCGACGTCGTAGATGCGGGGCGACTGCTTGCCTCACGGGCGCGGTTCATCGTTGATGCTGGCTAGCTCGACCACAATGTCGCGCTCGCGCGGCGGGCCGAATGGGCCGGCGATCCGCACCGCGAGGTGCGGCGGGTCGTCGGCAATCCAGGCTTCAAACTCCGGGATGAAGTAACGCACGAACGGGCGCAGGAAGCCCGGGAAACCCAGACTGTCTGGGTCCGGACGCAGGCGCAGGCGATGACACGCGAAGCGCCCAGCCGGCACGACGATCCCGTCGGCCGTGCCGCGCCACGCGTCCATTCTCCACACCGTCGCCTCACCGAGTACGTGGAATGACCCGTGACCAGTGCCGTCGAGCGGCAGCAATGCGAGCAGATAGATCAACAGCGCGCCCGGCGGATAGGTGTCGTCGGGCAGCCGAGCGCTTGAGAACGGCACCGCCTCGGCGCGGAACTGCTTCATGCTCACGGCGACGACCTCCCCGCCGGCATCGCGCACGCGATGTTCTTGCTCGATACAGCGCACGGTGGCGCCCGCACGCACCAGCGTGCGCTCCTCCACCGTCGTCCCCAACGGTTGTGCGGTGTGGGAGACCACCGCGATCAGCGACTCGCCGTTGCGTTCCACCGGCTCGATCCACGTACGCGACGTCGACAGGACCTCGCCCGAGCGCTGGGCGCTGGTGCGGGTTGTTAGCATCGGGAGACGACTGAAGTCGGGGCTCGGGATTGGTGCCGCCGACGCCGACGCATGTGCGGAGACGGCGAGGATGACAGCGTAGGCGACCGCGAGGCGCGGATTCACGGGTCAATCCGAACCCGCCGGCCGTCGATGCGCAACCGGCCATCGGCCCACAGGCGAATCGCTTCCGGGTAGAGGTCGTTTTCTAGCGCATGCACCCGTGCGGCCAAGGTCTCAGCCGTGTCGTCATCGCGAACCGCGACCGCGCCTTGAAGGACGATCGGCCCATGATCGTACTGGTCGTCGGCAAAATGCACGGTGCAGCCGGTCACCTTCGCTCCGGCATCGAGCACGGCTTGATGTACCTTCGCGCCGTAAAATCCCTTCCCGCAGAATGCCGGAATGAGCGCGGGGTGAATGTTCAGTACTCGCCCCTGATATCGGCCGCGCAATTGCAGCGGCGATAGGAAGCCCGCCAGCACGATGAGGTCGAACGAATGTCGACCCAAGACCTCGTGCAATGCGTCGTTGAAGCGATCGGCATCGCCGAACTCCTTGCGTGGCACGCACACTGCGGGAATGCCCGCGCGCCGGGCGCGTTCCAAGCCCAGGGCATCGGCGCGCGACGCGACCACCATCACGACTTCTGCGTCAAGCGAACCGTCTTGAATGCGGTCGAGCAGATTCTGCAGCGTGCTGCCGCCTCCGGACAGCAATACCGCGAGCCGAACGTGGGCCATTCACCGACACTCCAACCCGGCGATGCCGTGGACGCACACGCTCCGGTGCCGACGCCGTAGGGGCACACGGCGGTGCGCCCTCCGACGGACGTATACGATGAACACAACTAGCACGCGGCGAAGGCTAAGGCGTTATTCGCGGCGAATCAATACGCGGGTACGGTTGAGTCCGGCATGGGGGTCGGCTATGCGCCGCCGGATGCGGCGGTGCGTGTTGTGGGCGATTGCGGCGATCGTGGTGCTGGCGCCCGCAGTGTTCGCGGACGGCGATGACACGCCGTTCACCGGCTTCGGTCCGGCTCCGGTGCGGAACTATCAGCCGATCCAGCTCATCTTCTTGAATCTGCCGGTCGAACGCGCGCGGGTCACGACTCGCGGTGATTTCGATTTTCATCTCGAAAGCGTCGAGATCAACGAGATCGCCACGACCCAGGAGCCGCGGATTCAGTCGGCGCTCAAGTTCGAAACCAATCGCACCGTCATCGGCGGAAAATATGGCGTGCGCCCGGGACTCGAACTTGGGATCGATCTCCCGTTCCTGTCACGCTTCGGCGGCTTCCTCGATCCGATCATCGACTCGGTCGAGAGCGCCTTCGGCAGCGTCAATCCTGAGCGCAGCCTCTATCCCAACAACAGCTTCGGCGCCTTCTATGTGCGGGATCGGCAGAACGACGTCACCCTCTTCGCCGGCCACCACGAAGCCTTCCAGCTCGGCGACATCTGGTTTAGCGGCAAACAAGAGATTCTCGAATCGCCGGGCTATCCGCTGATTTCGCTGCGCGCGGCGATCAAGGCGCCCACCGGCGACACGCAGAAGGTGTTCGGCAGCGGTCATTCCGACTTCGGCTTGGGATTCGCCGCCGAGTATCAGGCGTTGAGTTGGTTGATGCTGTACGGCGATCTATCCGGAATTTTTCCCGTCGGCCCGGTTGCGGCGGAACAACTCACACTCAATCCATTCGTCAACGAAGCCGTCGCCGCCGAGGCCCAGGTTGCACGCAATCTATCATTGCTGCTTCAGCAAGAACTCTACACCAGCCCGATTCACGGCACCGGGACACGGTTGCTGGACGGCACGGTGGTGGAGATCACCGGCGGCGCCAATCTTCGCTGCGGCTCGTTACTGCTTCAGCTCGCGTTCGTGGAAAACGTCAGCGGCGTACTCACGTCGGCTGATTTCTCCCTTATGCTGCGCGCCAGCTATCACCATTCGCCCTGATCCACCGGTTACCTTGCTGGGTCTACGGCCCTTGGATATAGGTCATCGATGCCATGCTCTCGCCGCTCGCTCGCGCTCGCCGCATTGGTCTGCCTCCTCGCCGCTTGTTCGAAGTCCGAGCCGGCAGCCAACTCGCCGTCGACATCCGCGGCCGCATCGACCAGCTTCAAAGTGGCGCTGCTGAGTCCGGGACCGGTTAGCGACGCCGGGTGGAACGCGCTGGCGTACGAAGGATTGCTGATGATCCGTGACCAGCTCGGCGCGACGATCAGTCAGACGCAGACGAAGACGCCGGCGGAATTCGAAGAGGGGTTTCGGAGCTACGCGCGTCAAGGATTCAATCTGGTCATCGGTCATGGGTTCGAGTTTCAGGAGGCTGCCGCGGCGGTCAGCCCCGACTTTCCGGACGTGATCTTTATCACCACCTCCGGCAACACCGTCCGGAAGAACGTCGCGCCGCTGCGCTTTATGCTCGAGGAGGCGACCTACCTCGAAGGCATGCTGGCCGGCTTGCTGTCGCAAAGCGGCAAGGCCGGGGCCGTCGGCGGGATCGAGTTGCCGTCGGTGAAGAGCACGATCCTCGCCTTCGAGGCGGGAGCCAAGTCGGTGCGACCCGACTTCCGCGTGTCGACCTCCTACATCGGCAATTGGGAAGACGTCGGGGCCGCCAAGGAAGCGGCGCTCGCCTTGATTCAACAAGGGGCCGACTTCATCTTTCACAACGCGGATGCCGCCGGCCTGGGCGTGTTCCAAGCCGCCCAGGAGCGCAAGGTGTATGCGTTCGGCAGCAATAAGAACCAGAACGACGTCGCCCCAGACGTCGTCATCGCCAGCGCCATCGCCGACATTCCCCGCGGCTTTGTGCAAATCGCCAAGGAAGTAAAGAATCGCACCTTCGTCGGCAAAATCGAAAAGCTCGGCATGAAGGATGGTGTCGTCTCGTTCGTCATCAATCCTCGGCTCGCCGACAAGCTCCCACCCGCCGCCACGAACCGCATCGAGCAAGCGCAGGCTGCCATCGTCGCTGGAACGCTGCAGGTGCCGACCGCTGAATTCTGATCCGCCTGGCTTCAGGCTCGTCGCCGCCGCGTGATGCCGCCCATCTTGCGCATCGACCGAATCAGTAAGCGCTTCGGTCGTCTCCAAGCCCTTGCCGACGTGAGTCTCGAAGTGTCCGCTGGCGAGATTCACGCCATTCTCGGTGAGAACGGCGCCGGCAAATCGACGCTCATGCATGTGTTGTCCGGGCTCTACCACCCTGACAGCGGGGCAATCACACTCAACGGTCGTACGCTCACACTTGGCGCGCCGCTCGCGGCGCGGCGCGCGGGCATCGGCATGGTGCACCAGCACTTCACCCTGGTCGAACCGCTGACGGTGGCGGAGAACCTGGTGCTGTGCTCGCCCGATCGGCCGGCCTTTCGGTTATCGCCGCACGACGCCGTGGCGCACGCCACCGCGCTTGCCGAGCAAGCAGGAATCGACATCGGCGATCCGCGGGCGGTCACGGCCACCTTGCCAGTCGGACTCCGTCAGCGAGTCGAGATCCTCAAGGCGCTCGCCGGCGAGACGCGCATCCTGATTCTCGACGAGCCGACGGCGGTGCTGACGCGCGAAGAAGTCACGCAGCTCTTCGCCTTGCTGCGTCAGTTGCGTGCGCGTGATCGGCTCGTCCTCTTCATCACCCACAAATTGCGCGAAGTGACGGAAATCGCCGATCGCGTCACCGTCATGCGCCACGGTCGGGTGATCGCCACGGAACGCCTTGCCGCGGTGAACGAAGGACAAATGGCGGAGCTGATGATTGGGCGAGCCGCACCACAACGTCGCCCGCGACGACCGCTCGCTGCCGACGCACCGGAGGTCCTGCGCCTAGACAACGTAACGACCGCGCGCGACGGCGGCTGCCGGTTGAATGCAGTGACGTGCGCCGTTCGTGCCGGAGAGATTTTCGGCGTGGCCGGAGTTGCCGGTAACGGACAACAAGAACTGTTCGAGGTGCTTGCCGGGCTGCGCACGATGGGAAGTGGACGTGTAGCGATCGGCGGCACGCCGGCCGCGCTTTCTTCACCGGACGCCGCCGCACGGGCGGGCATCGGACCGATTCCGCCGGATCGCCATCACGACGGACTCGTGCTGCCGATGACGGTAGCCGAAAACGCGGTGCTCAACCGGAACGTCTTGGCACAGCTTCGACGCGGCCCCTGGTTGCCGCCCGCCGCAGTGCACGCGTTTGCGGCGCAGCTCGTGAAGACCTACGCCGTCCAAACCGCAGGGCTGGAAGCACCGGTCGCCTCCTTGTCCGGGGGCAATCAGCAGCGATTGATTGTTGGGCGCCAACTCGCACCGCAACCGCGGGTGCTGATCGCCGTCAATCCCACGCGCGGACTCGACATCGCCGCGGCGCACGGCGTGTATGATGCGCTCGATGCCTACGTCGCCGGCGGGCGCGCGGTCATGTTGATCTCCAGCGACCTCGACGAAATCGTTGACCTTTGTCATCGGTTCGCAGTGCTATATGACGGTACGCTCAGCGCGCCGCTGACGCCGCCGGTCGAACCCGAGGTGGTGGGGAGACTGATGGCGGGAGCCGCCGGGTGAAGGATCTGGTGCTTCGGGCGGTGCCGTCGATCGCCGCGCTGGCGGCAGCGACCGCGGTGAGCGCCGTGGTGATCGCGGCCGCCGGCGCGAATCCGGCGCACGCCTTCGCCGCACTGCTCGACGGTGCCTTCGGCAGTGCCGATAGTCTATCGGAGACCTTGGTAAAGACCTGCCCTTTGCTGCTGTGCGGCCTCGCCGTGGCGCTGGCGTTTCAGACCGGCATGTGGAACATCGGCGCCGAGGGGCAACTGCTGATGGGCGCGCTCGCGGCGGCCTTCGCTGGCAGCCGCTTGCCGCTACCCGGCGCCCTCGGCATCCCAACCGTCATGGCCGCTGCAGCGCTGAGTGGTGCGGCGTGGGGCGCGCTCGCGGGTACACTGAAACTGCGGCGCGACGTGAACGAGGTCATCTCGACCATCATGCTGAACTTCATCGCGCTCGGGATTGTCAGCTATCTGGTGCAGGGTCCGCTGATGGAGATCGGCGGACGCTATCCGCAAACCGACGCGGTCCTGACCGGGTTGCGCCTGCCTCGCCTGATTCCCTCGTTGCGCGTGCACGCCGGCCTGCCAGTCGCGCTCGTCGCCTGCGGGCTGCTGTACGCAATGCTGTACTACACCGTGGTGGGCTACGAGATGCGCGCTGCCGGGCTGAATCCGATCGCCGCCCGACTCGCCGGCATCCCGGTCGCGCGGCGCATGTTCGGGGCGATCGTTCTCAGCGGCGCGCTCGCCGGTCTCGCCGGCGCGATTGAGGTGATGGGAATCACCTTCCGTCTCTACGAGCGCTTCTCACCTGGCTACGGCTTCACAGCGATCGCCGTCGGCCTTCTCGGCCGTCTCACGCCCGTCGGCGTGCTCCTCGCAGCGCTCTTTTTTGGCGCGTTAGAAGCAGGGTCCAACGCCATGCAGCGCGATGCCGGCGTCTCCGCGGTACTGGTGTCGGTGATTCAGGCGACGGTAGTGATTTTTCTGGTGGCCGCCGAACACGGGCGGTGGCTGCCGAGCCGACCGTCGACCGCCGAGGAAGCACTGCAATGAATCTGTTGAGCGCGCTGCTCAGCTCCACGGTCACGATGGCGGTGCCGCTGCTGTTGGCAGCGCTGGGTGAGTTGTTGGCCGAGCGGGCGGGCGTTATCAACGTCGGCCTCGAGGGGATGATGCTGACCGGCGCGTTCGCCGCTATGGTGACCACCTACTTCTCCGGCTCACCGTTGCTCGGCGTGCTCGCCGGCGTAATGGCGGGGATCGTGCTCGCTGCCCTATTTGGCTACACGGCCGTACAACGCAACGCGAATCAAGTGGTTGCCGGTGTGGCCGTGAATCTGTTGGCCGTCGGCCTGACCGGCGTCGGATACCGCGCGGTGTTCGGCGTCACCGGCGCTGCCCTGACAGTCAACAGCCTCAAGGTGCTCCCACTGCCATTGTTGGCGCAGATCCCGATCGTCGGCAGCGGGCTCTTTTCACAGACTATTGTCGGCTATGTCGCCTTTGCGCTGGTGCCGGCGTGTGCCTTCCTGATTGGGCAAACCGTCCCGGGCTTGGAACTTCGGATGGCCGGCGAGAATCCACACGCCGCGACCGCGCAAGGGGTGCCGGTCGCGCGGGTTCGGCTGATGGCGCTGTTGGCGTGCGGGGCACTCGCCGGCCTGGCGGGCGCCGACTTGGCGGTGGTGTACGCGCGAACGTTCGTCGAAGGCATGTCGGCTGGCCGCGGTTTCATTGCGTTGGCGATCGTCATCTTCGGGCGCTGGTCGCCGTGGGGTATTCTACTCGCGGCGCTCCTGTTCGGGCTGGCCACCGCGCTGCAGTTTCACTTTCAAGCCCTCGCCCTGGCGATTCCGTATCAGTTCCTTCTCATGCTGCCGTACGGCGTCACGCTGATCGCCCTCGCAATCTCAGCCGGCCGCACGCGTGCGCCCGCAGCCTTGGGGCAACCGTACCTGCACGAGTAGCCGGCGACTGACTCACCAAAAGGTTTTCTTGGCGAGCAGCCACACCACGGCGCCGGCGGCGGCGTACATCAGCACGCCTTCGACGATGTTGCAGCCGCCGACAAACAGCGCCAACCCCAACACGAGCACGGTGCTCACGACGGCGACGATTCGGTCGATGCGGGTTTCGCGTTCGCGCTCCTCGGCGACGTGTTCACGTACGTCGGCGCCGCAGTGCGGGCACCGTCCACCGGGCTTGCGCACGAGTCGCTGGCCGCACGCCGGGCAGTCGATTTGCAACGTCAGCGGCATCAGAAAAAGCGAAACTGCAGCGGGAGAATCGCCCACACGCGCTCGCTCACAACGAAGCGCAACGTGGTGATCCGATCGAGCAATTCGCCGACGTGCGTCTGGGGGCGATTGAGGTCGAGCGACAATTTCCACAGGCGTCGCGGTGTGGGGAAGCGTTCGATGGCGACCAGTTCGTCAGGCGGGATGCCGACCAGCCGCTTCGCCTCGGCGAGCGCTTCTTCGAGGCCTCCGAGTCGGTCGACCAGTCCGCGCACGCTCGCTTGACGACCGGTCCACACGCGGCCTTGCGCGATCTCGGCAACCGCCGCTTCGCTGAGTCGCCGCCCGTCTGCAACCTTCGCCATGAAGTCGCGATAAAACTCTTCCGCTTGCGCGGCCAGCATCGCCCGGTCGTCGTCACTGAGCGGAACATACGCCGAATGAATCGCTGCGTGCCTGCCGCGGCTGACGATCCCCTTCGTAATGCCGAGACGTTCGTAGAGACCGTGCAGGTTGGCCTTACCCGCAACGACACCGATCGAGCCCGTAAGTGTCCCCCCTTCGGCGAACACCGGCGCGCCCGCCACGCCGATGTAGTATCCGCCCGACGCCGCGACATCACCGAACGAGACCACCACCGGCTTGCGCTCGCGCGCGCGCGCGACCTCGCGCCAAATGAGATCCGACGCGAGGCCGGATCCGCCCGGACTGGCCACCCGCAGGATGATGCCCTTGATGTCCTCGCGCTCGCAGAGCGTGGCCAACTCGCGCGCAACGCTTGCGGCACCGATCGCGGCAGCCCCTTCTGGACCCGACACGCTGTCACCGGTCTTCACGGTGCCGGTGAGATGCAGAATCGCGAGCGTCGGCCTCCGCCGGCGCAGAACCTCTGCATGGACCTCGCGTCCACGCCGTGCACGAAAGTCGGCGAACTCGATCGCCTTCGCTCCATCGCACACTCGCATCAGCTCGGCCTCGGCCTGATCCTCGTAAGCCAACGAATCGACGAGGCCCTCATGGAGCGCTTCGCGGGCGAGAAACGGACCGCGATCGAGCAGGCTCCGCAACGTGTCAGGCATCAGTTGGCGGCCTGCAGCAACGGCGTCCACCACCTGCCCGTATAAATCGTCGACCAGTGCTTCGATCATCTCCCGGTGCGCGTCCGACATGTCGCGTCGCGTGAACGACTCGGCCATCGACTTGTAACGGCCGAGTTGCACGATCTCGGCTTCGATCCCCAGCTTTTCCAGCGCGCCCAGGAAGAACGTCACCTCGGTCGAAAGCCCTGCGACATCGATCGTTCCCGCCGGAGCCAGCGCGATGTGCTCGGCCGCGGAGGCGATGAGATAGGTATGCAGATCGACGTGTGTGAGGTGCACCCATACCCGCTTGCCGGCGCCTCGCAGGGCGAGCAACGACCGGTGCAGCCCTTGAGCCTTGGCCCAGCCGATGCGCAGGTCTCCGCAATGAATGAGCACTCCGCGTATGCGCAGATCGTCGCGCGCCCACCGCAGGACTCCCAGCAGACCCGCGTAGTCGCCCGTGCTGCGACGCAGCAGCCCGAACAGTCGGGGCTCGTCTTCCTGCTCTGGCAAGTCGCCGGAGAGGGTCAATTTCAGCAGACCGTACGGCGGAAGCCGCCGGGTCATGCGGCGCGCGACTTGGCCCGCGACAAGGGCTGCGCGGAGCGTCAGTCGCCGCACGTCACGCCACATGCGTCGTGTGTATCAGCTACCTGGTGACGTCGGAAGCGCGCGGGAGGGAGGGGACCCACGAGGCGGTGGAGGGGGGGCCGCCTCGCGGGCCTGGTCACGGAGTAATTATGACGCCGTGGCCTTACGCAAATCGGACAAGTTCAGAGATTCCGCGGTCACCTGTGGCTTGAGCGGCACGACCTTGCCGCGCGATCGATCTGACATCTGCTGTTCCTTCCACGTTATCAAGCCGCGGCGCAGATATTCCGGGTTCAAATCGAGCAGCTCGCAGATGTTCTCGAACGAAAACGGCCACTCTCGATCCTCGGACAGGATCCAGATCTCGGCGTCTTCGAACAACTGCCGAGCCTTGTGGTCACGCGACCACAAATGCTTGCGGTAGCAATCAACGGCATCTTCGAGAATGGCAATGACCAGCCGCTTTTCCGGCTCCTGCGGTCCTTTTCGGCGCAAGGTTGCAAAGAACTGCGCCGGTAACAGGACGTCCGGCTGGAACAGCTTGGAATCGCGCTCACCTACAATACTTTCCCGCATGATCGCTCCTTCGCCCCGTTTAGACGGCGATTTCCTGCGAAGTATTCATGCCCACGGTCGGGGCCAAATCGGCCAAGGTCGTATCGGAGAAAAACTCCAGCATTCGCCGCTGACCCTCCTGCCAGACCCGCTGCATATTACAGCTCGCCAGGATCGAGCAGTCACGCTGTTCGGTTACACAAACGTTCAAGAGAATCGGTCCTTCCACTGCCTCTATGACGTCCCGGAACGTAATCTGTTCAGCCGGGCGCGCGAGGGTGTACCCTCCGTGGGCGCCGCGATGAGAGACGACGATACCGCCTCGGATGAGATCCTTGATGATCTTTTCCAGAAACTTTTGCGGCACCCGACGGCTGGTCGCGATTTCCTTCACCGACGCGGGACGTCCGTTACGGGGCAGCGACAGGTAGATTACCGCACGCAACGCATAATCCACTTTGCGACTGACTTGCATCATCGACACGGGACGGCCCTCCCTTCTGCTTGGTCCATTCGGTTCACCGCGATTGGAATTCCTCGAACCAAGCCATCTGGATTCGTTCCAGTTTGCCCTCGGTCGACGCCCTCGGATCGTCGGAAAACTCTTCCAGTTCGGTCACCCAGCGATGCAAATCGGTAAAGCGAACCTGCAAAGGATTGACATCCGGATGCGCTTCACTCAACTGCTCGGCAATGTCCTCCGCATCGTCCCAGGTCAGCGTCATGGCCTGCTCCCTACCCGACGTCTTCCACTCGCTTGTGTTCCAAAGCTTCCTTGATAGATGCGTCCATCAGTCGCTCGGCCAGCGGGGTCGTCACTTGATTGAGTTCTTCGGTGAGATCGCGAATCCGGTTGTAATCTGACGTTTGCATCGCCGCGTCCAATCGAGCGATGGCGGCATCGATCGGCGGGCGTTCCTCTGCGGTCGCGTGCGCGAGCTGCTTGTGCGTGGCGCGCAGCAGCGCGTCGCCATCGTTACGAGCTTCGATGAGCAGCCGCGCAGCGACGTCTTCCTCGGCATGATCGATCGACTCTTCCAGCATGCGCTCGACGATGTCGTCGCTGAGTCCATACGATGGCTTCACGTCGATCGAGTGTTCGCGGCCGGTTCGCTGATCGCGTGCGGTCACGTTCAAGATGCCGTTGGCGTCGATCATGAACGTCACTTCAATCCGCGGAACGCCGGCGGGAAGCGGCGCGATGCCCCGCAACTTGAAGCGCGCCAAGCTGCGATTGTCTTTGACCAGCTCGCGCTCGCCTTGGAGCACGTGGAAGTCGACGGCGGTTTGGTTGTCGACGAACGTGGTGAATTCCTGCCGCCCGATCACCGGGATGGTTGTGTTGCGCTCGATGATCCGCTCCATCACGCCGCCCACGGTTTCAATGCCGAGCGACAACGGAACTACGTCGAGCAGTAGCACATCGGTGCGGCGGCCGGAGAGGACGCCAGCCTGAATCGCCGCACCGAGTGCGACGACTTCCTCAGGATTGAGATCGAGATGGGGGCGGCGGCCGAAGAATTCCTCGATCCGCGCGCGGACCAACGGGACCCGCGTCGAACCGCCGACGAGCACGACCTCGTCGATGTCCGAGCGCGTCAACCCGGCATCCTTGAGCGCCTGCTGGCACGGTCCCAGCGTGCGGTCGACAATGTCACTCACCGCCGACTCGAACTCAGCGCGCGTCAATGGCATCGAAGCGTCCACGTTCAACCCGGGCAGTCGGACCTGCACCATTGCTTCAGCGGCGTCGGTCAGGTGGATCTTCGCCGCCTCTGCCGCGCGGATGCAGGCTTGCACGACATCGGGGTGTCCGCGACGATCGGCAGCGATTCGTTCGAGCAGCCGAGTCGCGATGCGCCGATCGAGGTCATCGCCCCCGAGTCGGGTGTCGCCGTTGGTCGCCAAAACTTGGAAAATGCCTTCGTGGAGCTTGAGGATGGAGATGTCGAAGGTGCCGCCGCCGAAGTCATAGACCGCGATGGTGCCTTGATTGCGCTGATCAAGACCGTACGCCAGCGCAGCGGCGGTCGGCTCGTTCAGCAGGCGCAGCACCTCCAACCCGGCGAGCCGGCCGGCGTCTTTCGTTGCCTGGCGCTGGCTGTCGTTGAAGTACGCGGGAACGGTGATCACGACGCGCGTCACCGGTTCGCCCAGCGCGCGCTCCGCCCGCAGCTTGAGTTCCTTCAAGATGACAGCCGAAATCTCCGGCGCACTGTAGGCCCGCTCGTGAATCTGAAACCGAACGATGTCGGCACCGTCGGGATCCGCGAAGCGATAGTACTGGCGGTCTTCCGCGCTCACGTGAGACATGCCCAAGCCCATGAAGCGTTTCACCGACGCGATCGTCGCCAGCGGAAACCTCGCGGCCAAGTCGCGGGCTGCCGTGCCTACGGCGATCTCATCGGGAGTTGGAAATGAAACAACCGATGGCAATATGCCCTGCCCGGTCTTGGGGTCTCGGATGACGCAAGGGGTGTCGCCATCGAGATATGCGATGAGGCTATTGGTGGTTCCGAGATCGATGCCGAAGATGCGGTCCATCAGCCTTCCAACTCCCGGTCCAGATCTCGAATCAACGTGCGCAGATATTTGATCGTGGACAAGATCGACTTCAATTCCTGCGTCAACGCCGCACGATCCGCGCGGCCGGCATCCCACTCGATGAAGTTGTCGTGCAATTCCTTGAACGCGTGATCGCGGCGAGTGGTTAGCTCCGCCCGCGTCTGGCGCAGCTCATCGCGTACCGCGGGCGGCCGACCGCTCGCACGAAAGTTTTCGAGCTGCTCTTGGATCTCGAACACCAGCGACGCCAGGTCAGCCGGCACCTGATTGTTGTCGCGACTGAGATCGTCGCCTTGCAGTCGCAGCCAGTAGAGGCCCCGTTCGAGCGGATCACGCAACGTCCGGAACGCGCGATTGAGCGAGGCGGTGTTCCCGAGACTGATGATCCGCGCCTGCGACGGACCGGTTTGGTAGAGATCCGGATGCACGCGTCGGCTCAGCTCGAAGTAGCGCTGCTCCAATTCCCGCGCATCGAGGGACACGCGACGCGGAATGCCGAGGATGTCGAAGTAATCGGATCCGGGCGCGAACGGTTGGATGGATTCACACGCTGCACAGAACAAGGCCGCCGGATGGGCGGTGCCGCACTGCCAGCAGTTCGTCTCGCTGGCCGTGCTCGCTCCGCTTGCCCGTTCGACGGGAGCAGCGGGGGTTGGGCTCATGTGCCGGCATCCTACACAGTGAATGATTGGCCGCAGCCGCACGACCGCTTGACGTTCGGGTTCTGCAGATTGAACCCGGAGTTCATTAGGCCCTCCGCGTAATCCAGCTCGGTACCGTTCAGATACAAGAAGCTCTTGCGATCGACGAATACTTTGGCGCCGCCGCGCTCGAAGATTTTGTCGCCGGCGCGCTCCACATCGATGTCCATCTTGTACTGCAGTCCCGAACAGCCGCCGCCGACAACCTTGAGTCGCAAGCCGTGCTCTACCTTGTCTTGCTGGGCCAAGAGCGCGTGAATCTTCTTGACCGCATTTTCACTGAGCGTGATGGCCATGGTCCTCGCTACTTCGCCGCCGCGCGTGCCGGCGCGACCGACGCCGCTCCGTCCTTGCGCTTCTGCCAGTCCTTGATGGCGGCCTTGATTGCATCTTCCGCGAGCACGGAGCAGTGAATCTTGACCGGCGGCAGACTGAGTTCCTCGACGATCTGCTGGTTCTTGATGTCGAGCGCCTCGGTATAGGTCTTTCCCTTCACCAGCTCCGTGACGTAGCTCGAACTGGCGATCGCACTGCCGCACCCGAAGGTCTTGAAGCGCGCGTCCTCGATGACGCCCGCGTCGCTGATCTTGAGCTGCAACTTCATGACGTCGCCGCACTCCGGCGCTCCGACGATGCCGGTGCCAACGTTCTCTTCGTCTTTCCCAAACGAGCCCACGTTGCGTGGGTTTTCGTAGTGATCGACCACCTTGTTGCTGTATCCCATTGGGCTCCTCCCTCGACTCAGTGTCCACCTACTCCCGCTGCCACTGGTACGACTTCAGATCGACGCCTTCCTTGGCCATCTCGTACAACGGCGACATGTCTCGCAGCCGCCGCACCTCGTGAACGACCCGCTCGGCGACGTAGTCGACCTCGTCCGCCGTGTTGAAGCGCCCCAAGCCGAACCGAATCGACGTGTGCGCGAGATCGTCACCAACGCCCAGCGCCTTAAGCACGTACGACGGCTCGAGCGTGGCCGAGGTGCACGCCGAACCCGAAGACACCGCAATGTCCTTGAGGCCCATCAGCAATGACTCGCCTTCGACAAATGCGAAGCTGAGATTGAGATTGCCCGGCAGGCGCTGCGTCGGATGGCCGTTGAGATACACCTCGTCGAGCTGTGTGCAAATGGCCTCGCGCAGCCGCTCCCGCAATTGCAGGATCCGTCCCTGTTCCATCTCCATCTCGGCACCCGACAGCTCGGCGGCCTTGCCCAAACCGACGATGCCCGGCACGTTGAGCGTTCCGGATCGCATGCCGCGCTCGTGGCCGCCGCCGTCCATCATCGGCGTCAGGCGCACCCGCGGGCCCTTGGATCGGACGTATAAGGCGCCACATCCCTTCGGTCCGTAGATCTTGTGCGCGCTCAACGACAGCAGGTCGATTCCCATCGCCTCGACATCGAGTGGCAGCTTGCCCACACCCTGCACCGCATCGCTGTGGAGCAAGACGCCCTTCTCCTTGGCGAGCTTGCCGATCTCCTTGATCGGATGAATCGTGCCGATCTCGTTGTTCGCGTACATCAGAGAAATCAGAATGGTCTTGTCGGTGATCGCGTTGCGCACGTCGCCCGGATCGACCATGCCGTACCGATCGACCGGTAGGTAGGTCACCTGTGCCTTCCCGTTGCGCTCGAGTCCTTTGCACGTGTCCAGGACCGCCTTGTGCTCGGTGACGGCCGTGATGACATGGTTGCCCTTGTCCTTGTAAAACTCGACCACGCCCTTGATGGCGAGATTGTCGGATTCGGTCGCGCCGCTGGTGAAGATGATTTCCTTCGCCTTGGCGTTGATCAGCTTCGCCACTTGCTCGCGACCGTGGTCGACTGCGCTCTCGGCTTCCCAACCGAATGAGTGATTCCGGCTGGCCGCGTTGCCGAATTTCTCGCTGAAGTACGGCAGCATCACTTCCAACACCCGCGGGTCCACAGGGGTGGTCGCATGATTGTCCATATAGACGGTTCGACTCATTGGCTTCTCCTTCAGCGGTAAGCTGTTGCTCGCCGGATTTGCTGCCTCGTCCGGGCGGCGGACTTCGCAAGCGCCGCTAATTCGGTGACCGCCTGGTGGGTCTGGGGATAATTCATACCTATGAGGTCTAATATTGCTTCGATCCCCCTCTGTCAAGGTGGGGGGAGCCGAGCATCGCGTGCCCCAAGCATGCTATTTGAGGCCAATGAAAGCTGCGCCGACCCGTTCCCGTGCTGAGCGCATTACCAAAGTAATCGCACAGCTCAAGCGCGGCTATCCCGATGCCGAAATCGCTCTTGAGTTCTCCACCCCGCTCGAATTGCTGGTGGCCCTGATCCTTGCGGCGCAGTGCACCGACGCGAAGGTCAACGAGGTGACCGGCTCGTTGCTCTTCAAGAAGTATCGGACCGCCCGCGACTACGCCGAGGTTTCGCAGGAAGAACTGGAGCGCGACATTCGTCCCACCGGCTTCTACCGCAACAAGGCTACGGCGCTGCGAGTGTGCTGCCGACAACTCCTCGACCGCTTCGCCGGCGTGGTGCCCAGCCGCATTGACGACCTGCTGACCTTGCGAGGGGTCGGGCGCAAAACCGCCAACATCTTGCTCGGCAACGCTTTCGGTGTCCCGGGCATCGGCGTCGACACGCACGTGCTGCGCCTGTCGCAGCGTTTGGGCTTCACCACCAACACCGATCCAGACAAAGTTGAGGCCGACCTCGCCGCAATCGTTCCGCGCAAAGACCAGATCAAGTTCTGCCACCTATTGCAGGCCCACGGGCGCAAAGTGTGTCTCGCCCGCAAGCCCGATTGCCCAGCGTGTGTGATAGCCGACGTGTGCCCGTACCCAAACAAGACCGCCGCCGCCCCCACGCCTCGCGCCAAACGGCCCGCGTTCGGTCGTCGCCCCGGAGAGATCTGACTCCTCAACTACATAACCACTGCGTAGCGGATCAGAAACAGAATCGCGAACAGATAGACGAGCGGGTTCACCTCACGCGCACGGCCGGCGATCGGCATCAGGGCTCCGTAGACGATGAACCCGAAAGCAATGCCGTCGGTGATCGAGAACGTGAACGGCATCGTGACCACGGTTACAAACGACGCGAAGGCAACCGGAATGTCGTTCCAATCAATCTGTGCGGCCGCGCGAATCATGAAGCTGCCAACCACAATCAACGCCGGCGCCGCGATCGGATACAACGTCAAGCCATCGACCCGAATACCCTCGCCCGCCATCCTTACCAGCGGTCCACACCACAACGCGACCAGGAACAAACCCGCGGTTACCATGCTCGCCAAACCCGTGCGCGCACCAGCCGCAACGCCGGCCGCGCTCTCGACATATGCGGTCACCGTCGACGTTCCGAGGACGTTGCCGACGACGGTACCCAGCGCATCGCTCGCCATGGCCTCGCGAGCGCGCGGCAAGCGCCCATCCCGTAGCAACCCGGCCTGGCTGGCGACTCCCACCAGGGTGCCGATGGTGTCGAACAAGCCGAGGAAGACAAAGATGAAGATTGCACCCACCAACCGCGGCGTGAGCGCCGACGCGATGTCGAGTCGCGCAAACGTCGGCCCAAGCGATGGCGGCGATGCAAACAGTCCATGATAGGGCACCAGTCCGATCACCCACGCCGCCACCGCGGCGGTGGCCGTACCAATCAGGATTGCTGCGCGGTTCTTGCGCACAAGCAAACCCGCCGCGATCAACGTTCCGCTGGTCGCAACCAGCGTCGCCGGGTGGTGCAGATTGCCGAGCGCAATCAGGGTCCCGGGCGCGGGTCGGACGATTCCAGCCCATTCGAATCCCACCAATGCGATCAACAATCCGATACCGACCGCGATCGCGTGCTTGAGCGCGTCCGGAATTGCATCGAGCAAGCGTTCGCGCAGGCCGACCAGCGATAGGAACAGGAACACGAGACCAGCGATGCAGTTCGCCCCCAGCGCCACCGGCCATGAATACCCCAACCCACCGGCGGCAGTTGGGCCCGCTACCATGAACGCGAAGTAGAAATTGTGCCCCATCGCCGGGGCCACCGCGATCGGATAGTTCGCCCACCAACCCATCAGCAGCGTCGCGAACGCCGAGGACACGCAGGTCGCGGTGAACACCGCACCGGCATCCATACCAGTCGTGGCCAAAACCGCCGGCTGAACAAACACGATGTACGACAGCGTCACGAACGTGGTGAGTCCGCCGATCACCTCCGTGCGTACAGTGGTCCCGTGCTCCTCCAAGCGGAAGGTACGTTCGATCAAAGTGTCATCTCCCAGCCGTTACCGTCGGTGACCTCACCAATGACAAAGAACTCTTCACCGGCGGCAGCAAAGTCCGCGCGCAGCCCCTCCAAGCGCGCCGGCGGCACGGCGGCAAGCAACCCGCCGGAGGTCTGTGGATCGACACAGAGTTCGCGAACCACTGACCGGCCATTTGTCTCTGGAGAGGTGCTTCGGATTGTCCTTTCATTTGTCGCGTGAAATGAGCTGCGCCAACCGGTGGCCAGCAAATCAAGCGCGCCGGGCAACGCCGGAATCGCCTCACGCTGCAGTCGAGCGGCGACGCCGCTCGCGCGCAGCATCTCCGCGAGATGACCGGCGAGGCCGAATCCGGTGACGTCTGCGCAACTACACACGCCGTGGCGCTTCAATAGTCGCATTGCCGTGCGGTTGCTCCGCAGCATCGACGCATGGGCAGCCTCAACCCAGTCGGCGTCGGCCCATCCCGCTCGCGCAGCGGCGAGCACGACTCCAGTTCCGAGCCGCTTGGTCAACACCAGCCGATCGCCCACGCGCGCCCCACGCTTGCGGAGAATTCCGTTAGGCTCGACGCAGCCGTGCATGCTGAACCCCACGATGGTCTGCTCGCCAGCGATCGTGTGTCCGCCGACCAATGGAATCGTCAGTTCGCCGAGCTGCTTGAGCGCACCGCGCAGGAACTGTTCGAGACGCTCCTCGGCCAGGCGTTCGTCACCGTCCGGCACGCACACCAACGCAATCGCCGCGGAACCCTCGGCGCCCATCGCGTACAAATCGCTGGCCGCGTTGTTTGCCGCCACTTGCCCGACCAGAAATAGATCGTCGGTAAACGGCGGAAACGCGTCGCTAGTCGCGACGGCGAGGGTACCGGCGGGCTGAACAAATACGGCAGCATCGTCCGGTTCGTTCAATCCGACGACGACGTGTTCGCTTTGCCGTATGTCGAGACGCGCGAGCACGCGCCCCAGCACATCGGCACCGACCTTCGCTGCACACCCGCCGCACGCGACCATCGGCCGCATCACCGCGCGAGCGTCGAGCTTCGGACGCGCATACGACCCGACAAAGCGGCGATCGATGAAATCTTTCAAGCGCCACGCCGATCGTCCCCCCACGGCAATCGAGCCGCGGCTCAGAATCGCTCGGCCGCCCCCGGTGTTGAGCAGCGCGAGCAATTGGCGCTGGGGCCGAAACCGCCGCAGGCGACCGCCGGTCGCCGCCGCGCGCAGATTGGCGCTCAGCACCGGGCCTTGCCGCACCGCGTAGACGCCCGCTTTCGGCAATTCCGGATGTGAGGCCATCACCGCACAATCGCCGGCGGCGAAGATCTCCGGGAACTCCGCACATCGCAGATCGTCGCCGACGCACACGAAGCCGCGTTCATCGACCGGCAGTCCCGATCGCGCCAGCAGATCGGGTCCGGCTGCGCCGGTTGCCCACACCACCAGGGTTGCCGGCAGCGTACGCCCGTCGCGAAGACGCACCCCGAAGCGATCGGCGTACACCACTGTGACTTCGCCGACGAACTCGATCCCCTGCGCCGCAAAGGCGCGCAGCACCGCGCGCGACGCGCGCCCATTCCGCGTCGCCACTGGACGATCGGCCGCATCGCACACCGTGACGTGGCCGCCCTCGCCGATCCGCGCAGCGATGGCGAAGGCAATTTCACACCCCCCGGCTCCCGCCCCGACCACCACGACGCGCAGGCTTTGGCTCGACGCCGCCAGATCGAGCGCCTCGCCGATCTGCTCCGCGGCGACTTCGATTGGCTTGAGTACCGCAACCGGTGCACCGGCTGCGATACAGTTGGTGCCCGACGGCCGCGCTCCGATGTCCAGCGACAGCCAATCGTAAAAGATCGGCGGCCGGTCGCACAGGTGAACCCGCCGCTGCTGTGCGTCGACGCGCACCACCGAATCGGCGACGAACGTTCCTCCCGCTCGCGCGGTGAGTGCCTGCACATCGATTTGCGCGTCGCGCATCCGATACTGGCCCGCGATCACGCCGGGCACCATCCCCGAGTACGTGCTGTATGCGCGTGGTGACACCAGCGTCACGCCCAAGCCTGGCACTGGACGCATCGCAAAGTCTTTGAGCACGTGCACGTGTGCGTGCCCGCCCCCGACCAAAACCAAACGCTGCGCCGGCTTTGCCTGCATGTTCGCGACAGCCTAAAGCAGATTGCCCGGGCGGAATCGACCGGTTCGTGCTGCCGCGCCGCGAAGAGTTGACTCGCGCGCGCGATGGTTGAATGAGTCCATTGTGACCCAACTACGCGTGGTCTTCTTCGGGACTCCGGAATTCGCCGTGCCGTCGTTGCAGGCGCTCCTCGACGGACATGACGACATCGTCGCCGCGATCTGCCAGCCCGACAAGCCGGCTGGACGCGGGCAGCACATGGCCGCCTCACCGGTCAAACAACTGGCGATCGATCGCGGCCTTCGCGTGCTGCAGCCGCAGAAGCTGAGAACGCCCGAGGCGTTCGACGAGTTGACGGATCTGCATCCCGATCTCATCGTCGTCGCCGCGTACGGAAAGATCCTTCCGCCCAATATTCTGGCCCTGCCGCGGCTCGGCTGCATCAACGTCCATGCGTCGCTGCTTCCAAAATATCGCGGTGCCGCGCCGATCCAATGGGCGATCCTGCGCGGAGAGACCATGACCGGTGTCACCATTATGCAGATGAACGAAGGCATGGACACGGGTGACATCCTGCTGCAACGCGACACGGCCATTGGAGACACTGAAACCTACGGCCAATTACAAACCCGCCTGTCCCACCTCGGGGCGGCAAGTCTGATGCAAGCCATCGGTCTCCTGAAGCAGGGGGAGTTGCATCCGCGACCCCAAGACAACCAGGCGGCCACGCTGGCACCGCTGATTCGGAAAGACGACGGCCGACTCGATTGGACACGCCCCGCGGTTGAGTTAGTGCGCGCGGTGCGCGCCTTCAATCCGTGGCCCTCGGCGCAAACGACGCTCGATGGCGCGCTGCTCAAGATTCATCGGGCGCGGGTCGTATCCGATATTTCCGGTATTTCCGGCTCACCGGGCACGCTGCAGATTCGAGACGACACCATAGTCGTCGCCTGTGGCAGCGGCGCGCTGCGGCTCGAACAACTCCAACTAGCAGGCCGCAAAGCGTTGTCCGCCGGCGAGTTTCTTCGCGGCGCGCGCGTCAAGACTGGGACCCAGCTCCGCTGAGTGTGCGCACGTTGAAAGGCAAGAGTCGGCACACGTTGATTTTCGCACGGCGGCTTGGATAGAGTCACCTGCGATGGCGACCCCGGTGTTGATCGCGCCGTCGGTGCTGTCCGCCGACTTTGCGAAATTGGGCGACGAGGTCCGCGCCGTGGAAGCGGCGGGCGCAGACTGGATTCACCTCGACGTGATGGACGGGCACTTCGTGCCCAACATCACCATCGGCCCGATGATCGTCAAAGCAGTACGCGGAAAGACCAAGCTCCCGCTCGACGTTCATCTGATGATCGAACGCCCCGAGCGCTACATCGGCGAATTCGCCGAAGCCGGTGCGGGGTATCTTTCTGTGCATCAGGAAGCCTGCCCGCACTTGCACGCCGTGATTCAACAAATCCGCGCCGCCGGTGTGAGACCCGCAGTGGTCATCAATCCGGCGACACCGTTGGCGGCAGTTGAACCGATTCTGGCCGACGTGGAGATGCTGTTGATCATGACCGTCAACCCCGGCTTCGGCGGACAGAAGTTCATCCACTCGACAATGGACAAGATCCGCGCAGCGCGAGAGTTCAAGCGCAGGAACAATCTGAACTTCTTGATCGAAGTCGATGGCGGAGTGAAGCCGGAGAACGCCGCCGATATCATTGCTGCCGGCGCCGAGGTGCTGGTGTCGGGCTCGGGCATCTTTGCAACCCCGGACTACCGAGCCACGATCGCCGCGTTGCGCGGCCGGTCGAGCGCGTGAAGCGGGTTTGCAAATCGGGGCTCGTGTGGTACCAACTGGATCTCTCGCTCCGCGAGAGCGTCTGGTGAAACCGGGGTGTAGCTCAGACTGGTAGAGCGCACGGTTCGGGACCGTGAGGTCGCTGGTTCAAGTCCAGTCACCCCGACCATTCTCCTTCATGCGTGGGTTGGTTGCCTGCTTGATTTTGTCGCTGCTGACGGCGTCCGCCGTCGTCGCGGCCGACACGACCTCGGCCGTCGTCACCGGCGCCGAACTGCTGTACGTACGCCGCGGCCCAGGGGTGGGCTTTCCGGCGTTCGCCACCATTGAACGCGGGGAGCGCGTGGAAGTGGAACGGCTCGATGGGGTATGGGCGCTCGTACACCTCGCATCAGGCCAGAGCGGCTATGTGCACAGCACGTTCCTCTCCTTCCCGGGAGAAAGCCGAGCGACCATCATTGTTCCCGCAACCGCGACGGCGACCCCGGCCCGCCAGCCGGAGACGACCGCTGGGCCGGAAGAGCTTCCGTCGCCACCGACGGGTTCGCCAACGCCGACGGGCACGCTTGGAGCCGTCTCGGCCACTGTCCTCGCGACGCCAGAGGGCATCAACGACGTTGATCAACTCCGCAGCGATGTGCAGCGACTGACGCTGACCGTCGACGCCCTCCAGCACCGGCTCGCGGAATCGTCTTCTACCGGCGACCCCACGACCGACCACACTTGGCGCTCGGCGACGGTCGGCGTGCTTGTCGTCCTCGCTCTCTTCGTCGGCTGGGTGGCCGGTTCCGCCTACGGCCGCCAGAGTGAACGCTCGCGCCGCAGCCGCATCCGGTTTTGAATGGCGATTCCCCTTCTGTTGCTAGCCTATGTACTCGGTTCAGTGCCCACCGGCGTCTTGCTGAGCCGAACCGTTGGCATCGACCCGCGGCGTGCCGGCAGTGGGAACATCGGCGCGACCAACGTCGCCCGAACGGCCGGCCGCTGGCTCGGTTTGCTGACCTTGTTGGGCGATGCGTTGAAGGGTGCCTTGCCAGTCTGGCTCGCTCAACGTGTCACATCTGATCCGGCTCTGCCCGCGTTCGTCGGACTCGCGACCATTGCTGGACATTTGTGGTCGTGTTTTTTGCAATTCCGCGGCGGTAAAGGCGTGGCCACTGCGTTTGGCGTCTTTCTCATGCTTGCCCCATCGGCCGTGGGAATTGCGTTGATCGGATTTCTCGTCACCGCGGTTGCGACTCGTTACGTATCGCTCGCGTCGATGGTGGCCGCGGGCGTCTTACCGCTCAGCTCGTTTGCGCTCGCCGGCAACGGCTGGATTGCCATTGCCGCCCTGCTCACCGCACTCGCGATCATCGGTAAGCACCGCGACAACGCACGCCGTCTGGTTTCTGGCACTGAACCAAAATTCGGCTCGACGCGTGCCCAAGAATCGGGCGCTGCTCGGTGATTGGGCAGCACCGCGATTGAGCGATCACGACACACCGACTCACTCATCTGCGTAGCCCTTGAGGTGAGCCGTGGCACTCGCGTTGCTGCATTTATTTGCCGCACCCAACTACCCACCGTAGTTGGTCTGCGACTGACATATGCGACGAGGAAGGGGGACTCAAGCGCATGAAACTGCGGGGCACGTGTGGTCTGGCGTTGGCAACGCTGTTGGCAAATGTGTCAACGGCGATCGCGGAGGAAGCGGCTGCACCTAAAATCGACACCGGAGATACGGCGTGGATGTTGACGTCGTCCGCGCTCGTGTTGATGATGACAGCACCCGGGCTGGCGCTCTTCTATGGCGGGCTGGTGCGCAGCAAGAATGGCCTGGCGACCATCATGCAGAGCTTCGTGCTGATGGCCGTCATCAGTATTCAGTGGGTGCTGTTTGGATACTCGCTGGCGTTTGGTCCCGACCACAATCATCTAATCGGTGGGCTGGACTGGATCGGGTTAGCCGGCGTCGGCGGCGATCCCAATCCGGACTACGCCGGGACGATCCCGCACCAATGCTTCATGATCTATCAGTGTATGTTCGCCGTGATCACGCCGGCATTGATCACCGGTGCGTTCGCCGAGCGTATGAAATTCAGCGCGTTCCTTCTCTTCAGTGTCTTGTGGGCCACGCTGATCTACGACCCCGTGGCGCACTGGGTCTGGGGCAAAGGCGGATGGATCGGTACGAATGGCGGCATGGGCGCGCTTGATTTCGCCGGTGGGACGGTGGTGCACATCACCTCGGGAATTTCGGCCCTCGCAGCCGCACTCGTGATGGGCAAACGCCTCGGATATCCGCGCGAACAGATGCATCCCCACAATCTCCCATTCTCGGTGGTTGGCGCCGCGATGCTGTGGGTGGGTTGGTTTGGCTTTAATGCCGGGAGCGCGCTGTCGTCGGGTGCACTTGCGACGAGTGCGTTCGTGGCGACCAACACCGGCGCGGCAGCCGCGACGCTCGGCTGGATGTACGCGGAGTGGATGACCCGCGGGAAGCCGACCGTGCTCGGCGCAGCCAGCGGCGCGGTGGCGGGTCTGGTCGCGATCACGCCGGCATCTGGCTTTGTCGGACCCGTGTCGTCGATCATCATCGGCGGCGTCGCGGGGGTTATTTGCTTCGCCGCTTGCAACCTCAAGGTCAGGTTCGGCTACGATGACTCGCTCGATGTCGTTGGAGTCCACTGCGTCGGCGGCACTACCGGCGCGCTCCTCACCGGGCTCTTTGCCTCAAAAGCAGTCAACAGTGCCGGTGCCGATGGCTTGTTCTTCGGCAACCCCGGTCAGCTCGGTATCCAAGCCGTCGCCGTCGCGGTCAGCTTGGTCTACAGCTTCGTTGGGGCTTACATTTTGCTCAAGATCGTCGACGCACTCGTCGGGCTACGAGTGGTGGCGGAGGATGAAGTGGCTGGGCTCGATCTATCGCAACACGGCGAGACGGCGTACTCGCTGTGACAGCCGCTTTACTGCCTAGTCAGTCTGGCATAAGAGACGGCGAACTTGGATTCGAGTAAGGAGCATTCCATGAAAAAAGTCGAAGCGGTCATCAAACCCTTCAAACTGGACGAGGTCAAAGAAGCGCTCAGCGGGATCGGGATTCAAGGGCTCACCGTGAGCGAAGTGAAAGGCTTCGGTCGGCAGAAGGGACATACGGAACTCTACCGCGGCGCCGAGTACGTGGTGGACTTCCTGCCGAAGGTCAAACTGGAAATCATCGTGCGCGACGACATCGTGCCGCAAGTAGTCGAAACCATCGAGAAGGCCGCCAAGACCGGCCGCATCGGGGACGGCAAGATCTTCGTCCTGGCGGTCGACGATGTCGTCCGTATCCGCACCGGCGAACGAGGAGCCGATGCCATCTAAGAAAAAGCCAACCACAGGTAAGACCAAACCGGCGCGCGGCAAAGCCGCTGCGGCGCGCGCAGCCAAACCATCACCAGCGCCCCGTTCGGGCGCACAAAAGGACACGTCTGGAAGGAGCGAAGGAATGACCGCAAAAGAGGTGATCAAGTTCGCTAAGGACAACAAGGCCGTCTGCGCCGATCTGAAGTTTCTCGACTTCCTCGGCATCTGGCAGCACTTCACGGTGCCGATGAGCGAGGTCGACGAGGCCCTATTTGAAGAAGGCTCGGGGTTCGATGGCTCGTCGATCCGCGGTTGGCAGCCAATTAACGCGTCGGACATGCTTGTGGTTCCGGATCCCGCGACCGCCGTCATTGATCCGTTCACCAAGGACGCGACGTTGAGCCTGATCTGCAACATCGTCGATCCGATCACCAAAGAGGAGTACACCCGCGACCCGCGCCACATCGCCAAGAAGGCCGAAGCGTACTTGAAGTCCACCGGCATCGGCGATGTCGCCTACTTCGGTCCGGAACCCGAATTCTTCATCTTCGACGACATCCGCTACGGCCAGAATCAGCACGAAGGCTTCTACTTCGTCGACTCGGTCGAGGGACAATGGAACACCGGCCGCCAGGAGAACCCAAACCTCGGCTACAAGCCGCGTTACAAGGAAGGCTATTTCCCGGTGCCGCCCACCGATTCGCAACAAGACATCCGCCAGGAGATGGTGCGGGTGATGGAATCGGTCGGCATCCGCGTCGAGAAACAACACCACGAGGTCGCCACTGCGGGCCAAGCCGAAATCGACATGCGCTTCCTGCCGCTGCTCCGGATGGGTGACGCCCTGATGTGGTACAAGCATATCGTCAAGAACGTCGCCCGCCGCAACGGCAGGACCGCGACCTTCATGCCCAAGCCGGTGTTCGGCGACAACGGTTCCGGCATGCATGTTCACCAGTCGATCTGGAAAGGCGACAAGCCGCTGTTCGCCGGTGACGGCTACGGCGGCATGTCCGAGCTTGGGATGCACTACATCGCCGGCATCCTGAAGCACGCGCCGGCGATCGCCGCGTTCACCAATCCAGGCACGAACAGCTACCGACGCTTGGTCCCAGGCTTCGAAGCCCCGGTGAACCTCGCCTACTCCAGCCGCAACCGCTCTGCGGCCGTCCGCATCCCGATGTACTCGCCGTCGCCGAAGGCCAAGCGCATCGAGGTGCGCTTCCCCGATCCGACCTGCAACGGCTACATGGCGTTCTCGGCGATGCTGATGGCCGGCCTCGACGGTATCGAGAAGAAACTCAAGCCCGGCGAACCGCTCGACAAGGACATCTACTCGCTAACGCCCGAGGAGTTGAAGAACGTCCCCTCGATGCCCGGCGGCCTCGATGAAGCGCTCAACAATCTGAAGAAGGATCACGCCTTCCTGCTCAAGGGCGACGTGTTCACCGAGGACGTCATCGAGACCTGGATCGAATACAAGATGGCCAACGAAGTCTCCGCCGTGCGCTTGCGCCCGCATCCGCACGAATTCGCGATGTACTTCGACGCGTAAGCGATTTCTTCTTCTCCGCATCGAGAGGCCAGCCGGTACACGCCGGCTGGCCTCTCGCCTTTTGCAGTCAGAATGGAGGTCTGACGTGAGACTCTACTGGCATCCGTTCTCACTCATTCCGTGGCGAGTACGCATCGCGCTGCATGAGAAGGGGATCGCGTATGAGGAAGTGAAGGTCGACGTGTACTCGTCGCCGGAACGCTCTTCGGAGTTTCTCCGACTCAATCCGTTTGGGCAGATCCCGGTTCTCGAGGACGATGGCCTCGTGATCGCCGAGTCGCTGGCGATCCTCGAGTATCTGGAGGAGCGTTGCCCGACACCTGCGCTGATGCCGGTCGATCCCGGTGCGCGGGCGATCGCCCGCCAATGGATGTGCTGGAGCACGGACTATTGGCCGACCGCGTGGAAGAAGTGGGTCGCGCCTCGCATCCCGGGCGGCACGTGGACCAATGAATCGGTGTCGGAAGGCCGCAGAGAGATCGCCGCCCATCTCGATGTGCTGGAGGCGCGCCTTGCGGATCGCGAATGGCTGGTGGACCGATACTCGCTGGCGGACGTCTGCTACGCGCCGCTGGTTCTCGTCCTCGATCGAGTCGATTTGGCGGAGGAGGTCTCAACGCGGCCGGCGGTATCGCGATGGGTCGACCGGCTACGCCAACGCCCCGCCGTACAGGCGACGATGATGCCAAGTCCCACGTGAGGCAGGGGGACGGAGTGCAGCGGTGAGCGCTCGAATGTGCAGCATTGCTACTTTGGCGAGAGCGATCTCCTGGCTGCACCCGATCGCGGGCGGCGCTTCTCCGAGGCGAACTGGCAGCGACTCCGCGAGATCTGCGCCCGACGAGGTCCCGAAGGTCGCTTCGTCGACCTTCCAGGCATCGACTGAGCAGCGCGAGGCTCAACCCCGGTCAGGTGGCTTGAACTCAGTGTTCAATACACCCTCTAGTTGCCCTTCCCGAATCCGATACGCACCGCTGATGTTAAGGCGTCCCTTGTAGTCTCCCGTGTTGCTCGCAGCGATGAGTTTTTCCCCCAGCACCGTCCAAAGAACCTCGCAGTCGGCATCGTTCAAGAACCTAAGGAATGACGTCCCGGTTGATCAACAGTGAGCCCGGCCCGGGCTCGCGAACCGAAGGATCAAACGCGACAAGACGGGCCGATGCGTCGAAGAACTCACCTTCATGGCCTCGCCACGATAGGCCCATTTTATCGGCGAGCCATTTGCACGGGGTGTAGAGCCGATAGCC
>DATKMK010000046.1:0-2125 GCA_035541895.1 Binatia bacterium
AGCCTTCGGGATCGAACGGGCTGTGCAACAGCGGCGCCCACGTTACCGGCCGACCGCTGGCGCGCGCCAGTTCGCAATAGAACGCTTGGTCTTCGCGCTTGCTGTCCGTCGAGCCGATCAAGTGCAGCGGCGCAACCTCGACCAGGCCGCGCCCGAACTCGCGCAACACGCTACCGAGCGCGAGGATTTCCTCTCGCGCGGCCACCCGGCTCGGCACCGGCGTGCCGTCGCCGAAGAAGTGCGTCGGCGACTCGGACGTGGCGAAGCCGACCGCGCCCGCCCGCATCGCTTCGCGCAGGACCTCGCGCATGCGTTCGAGTTCATCGGCGGTCGCCGCACGCTCGGCTGCTGCGCTGCCCATCACCCAGTACCGAATCGCGCTGTGCCCGACGAACGCGGCGACGTTGATGCCCGGCCGCAGCCGCTCGACCGCATCGAGATACTCCGGAAACGTCTCCCACTCCCAACGAATGCCCGCGCGTAACGCCTCGGTGGGCATGCCCTCGACGAACAGCAGCATGCGCATCAACAACTCGCGATCGCTCGGACGACACGGGGCGATGCTGAACCCGCAGTTACCGACAACGACCGTAGTCACGCCGTGCCAGCACGAGGGCGTGAGTGCCGGATCCCACGAGAGCTGGCAATCGTAGTGCGTGTGCACATCGACGAAGCCCGGCGCAGCGACCAAGCCCGCCGCAGCGAGCGTCCGCCGCGCGCCTCCGGAGAGTGCGGTACCAATGTCGGCTATGCGTCCATCTCGAATCGCCAGATCGGCACGATACAGCGAAGCCCCACTGCCGTCGCAGACCTCGGCGTCGCGAATCAACAAGTCGTACATGTGCGCTCCAATGCGTTGCCTGTGTCTCGCCTTACCAGCGGGCGGTTGTCAACCGTTCGATCGCGTCGAGAACACGCTCGACCGGAATGCGATGCGTACACAGCCGATCGGGGCCGCACTGCGGGCAGGAATCAACGGCTTCGATGATCGTCGCGCCCATCGGCGCCCATCGCAGCGCGTCGGTTGCACCGAACAGCACCAGCGACCGCGTGCCGACGGCAGCGGCAAGGTGGCTGACGCCGGAATCGTTCCCGACATAGAGCGCGGCGCGGCGGAGCAACGCGGCGACTTGGCGTAAATTGGCGTCGCGCACGGTCGCTACATTGCGGCTCGGCAACGTCCGTTCCGATTCCGCCGGACCGAGCACGACGGCCACCGATGCACCCGAGGCTCGCAGATGTTCGACCACCATCGCAAACCCTTCCCAATTTTTGCGCTCGGCCCCACTGCCGGGATGGATCAGCACGAACGACTCCACCGAACCGAAGTACTGCCGGCACCACAGTGCGGCCCACTCGTCATCTGCGGGCGTTGTCCACACTTGCGCGCGCGCCGGAATCAATCCGACGCAGCGGGCGTAGTAGTCGACGACATGCTCGCCGCTCGCCATCCCGCGAAATTCATGAAGATGCACGCGCCCGCCGGTGACCGACTGCAAGCGCGCCGCGAAGCCAGGGTGATTCGATCCGGTCCACGAGTGAGTCACCGCGAATCCGCCGAACAACTTCCGCGTCGCATCGCTCGGCTCACCCGCAGCGAAGAGATCGGCAACCTCACGCCGCTGCATCGAGGCGGTCAGAAACGGCCCGTACTCGATCAGTTCGAGCGGCCCCGGATTGGCAAGCACCAGCACCTCACGATGCGCTCGCTGCAGCGCCAGGACACTCGGCAGCGCGCAGAGAAAGTCGCCGAGCGCGCCGGGGAAGAGGATCAACGCGCGTTGATTGAATTCGGCTGTTGGCATCCTGACGATCGCGAGCCCGCGACGGCATCGCTGTCCACTTGAGGAACTAGCGCACCCGCCGCGCTGCTCGCAATCGAGGATAGTGAAAACTAGTTGAACAATCCCAGTTGGACAAAGGTCTCCTTGAAGATTGTCCAGAAGTCGAGCGCGAGTTCGCGCCGAACATAGTCGTAGGGCAGATACGCGTACCCGTGGTCTCCCCAGGTCTCGCCCCACGAATTGCGGATGATCAGAGCACCGGGTGAGGTCTGCTGCGCACACGGGATCGAATCGTCATACCCAACGGCCAAAACCGCGTGCCCGCCGATCAGGACATCGGT
>DATKMK010000047.1:0-7420 GCA_035541895.1 Binatia bacterium
GATGCTCGGTATGCGCTATCCCGACAAGGTCAATCGGTTGGTCGCGATGGCGCCAAACCTCAATCCGAGCGAAGACGCGCTGTATCCGGAAACCATAGCGCTGATGCGCGATACGCTGGATTCGATCTCGCCCGAAGAACGGGAAACACCGGAGGGCCGGCGCGAATTCAAGGCGACCGAAATGATGCTGGTCGAGCCGAACATCGATGCGTCGGAGCTCGAGACCATCGAAGCGCCTACGCTAATCATGGTCGGCGACCACGATGTCATCCGGCCCGAGCACGCGGTCGAAATTTACGAGCATCTGCCCAATGGCGCTTTGAAAATCCTGCGCAACGCGGGACACACCGCGCCGCAGGACGATCCCGCTCGGTTCAATCGAACGGTGGAGCGCTTCTTCCGTAAACCGTTCGATTCGGAGACGGCCGATATCGACGTCAGCAACCCCAGGCTGAGGGTGCAGAATGCCGGCTTGTACTACTGATCGGACCCGCGCCCCAATAGTGTTGTTGGGATACGCTGGCCCAGCAGCACGAGTCCAAATGGCTCCGCGCCAGCGAATCGAATGATCCGAGTCGGGTTGGTCGTCGATCCATTCGATTTCCCTTGATCGCGCGCTTGCTCGCTTGCAGGGTGAATCGCCCTCGAGCCCTAATCGAGCGGTCGCGAAGAAGACACCGAGCGGCTTCCGCCCGACGAACGGGAAGTCCAACGGCTAGGCGTAGTCGTGTGTCGCGGCGGAGGTTGGCGCATTCTCGTGTGGTTTATGGTTCCGTGGCGTTTTCGAACTCCGCGAGGATGTAGTCGGTGGGATGGGAGGCGCTGGAGCAGTGGGGTGGCGACGTGACTCGCATCGAGCCGCTCACCGGCGGAGTCGCCAACGACGTGTGGAGCGTACGCGTCAACGGGCGTCTCGCGGTGGGCCGTCTCGGCACCCGGAGCGATGCCGACCTGGCGTGGGAGACTGAGCTCCTCCAGCACCTCGATCGCAAAGGTCTGACCGTGCCGGTGCCGATTCCAACCCTAGGCGGGCGGCTGTTCGCCGACGGTCTGGTGGTGATGACCTACATAGAGGGCGGGCCGCCCGAGACCGAAGGCGACTGGCGGCGCGTGGCCGATGTGCTTCGGCGGCTACATCGTTCGACGCGCGGCTGGCCGCAGCGCCCCGGCTGGCGTGCGTCGACGGAGCTTCTCCATGCAAGGACGGGCACGCGTATCGACCTCGATGCGATGCCAAGCGAGGGCGTTGCCCGATGTCGAGCCGCTTGGGCGCGGCTCGTTGGACGGCCGACCTGTGTCGTTCACGGGAATCCTGAGAGTCCCGCTAACGTTCGAGTCACAGCGGATCGGGTCGCGTTGATCGACTGGGACGAGTCGCACGTCGACGTTCCCGATCTAGACCTGGGCGGGTTGCCCCGCAACGCGGCCGGTCTCGACGAGCACGCCCACGACATCGCTGCGCAGGCCTGGTCCGCGTGGGCAGCTGCCGTGTGTTGGGACCCGAGCGGGATCGACGACTTCGCAATGAAGCGTCTCGCCGAAGTTCGAGCGGTCTGAGTCAGGACCCGGTCGCTCCGACGAGCGCTGCGTAGAGCGCTGGATCGGTCGGCAAGCCACCCGACGCCGCCTTGCACGAACATGTGCGTCGGAGGTGGTGCGACGATTGCCACAGTTGATCGAAGGCGATCATCAGGGTGTATCCGCGCATGATGTCGATGCACGCTTCGTCGCGTCTACTGCAGGGCCGGGTACAAGATCAGCTTGGCCGTCGCCATTTCCGAGGGCGCGCGCGCGTTTTCGTCGACGCCGAAAATGATCGAGTCGTATAAGCTTCCGTGCCACTGAAATAGGCAGACTGGTTTCTTCATCGTAGCGGGAGGCCAGTGCCGTCGGAGGAGTTGACGTTGGGGGCCTTCCAATCCCGATTTGACGAGACGACCAAGGTGCTGACGCACGTAGCGATCGCTCCTGTTAATGCCGGCGAAATTGTGCGATGTGCTGTTGACTGGTTCCATCACCTTAAGGGGCGCGAATATCACGCGCTGTGGGATTTGCGCAAGCAACCGTTGCGCGTCGAGATCGGTGAGGTAGTTTCCGGACTGAAACAGCACCTCGCGTGGCTGAACGAACATCGTCGTGGCCAACGACACGCTTATGTCGTCGACTCGAGAGTCGCGATGTATCTTGCGCGACCACTCAAGGCACGTATCAGACTCGAGTGGGACGTTTTCGACGATGAGGATCTCGCACGCGAGTGGCTGCGCACGGGGGATCCAATACATCGCCGACCGGCGGACCCCCTGGCGCCTCCGGCTTGATCCCGCGACAACGAACTTGGCGCGGCCGGCCTCGGTGTCTCCATCCAATCGCGCGATGATCTGCCGTGCTGCGCCGACTGCGTCGTTCGCTGAACGGTTTCTTGACATCGGGCGCGGACGATGGCGGCAGCGCTCGCCAACGGAATCTTTGAGGCTACATGCGCGGCGCGTTCGAACGCGCGTCCGCTGTAGATCGCACCTGATCAACCGAAGAGGAATCTATGCGTGGAACTCTGGCCGGTTTTTTCATCGTGTTCGAACTTGCGTTCGGTGCGCAGACGCTGGGCGCCGCACCGTCGTTGCCCTCGTGGTTTCCGATGAAGGGCATCTTCTCGATCAACCCCGACCAGCTCACCGAAGAGGATTTTGCCAGCGCGACCTTCAAGATCGCCAAGCCCAACAGCGAAGACGTCGAGGACGTCGAAGCGACGGGGCATCATTGGTCCACATCGGTCTATCCGGAAGGCTCTGCCGACACATGGACCTGGGACGGCGAAAAGGCATGGAATTCGCTGAGCCGGCAATTGGAGAAGCAGGGATTCAAGACCGTCTATCTGAGAAACGAGGCTGGCAGTGTGGATGCCACGATGCGCCGGGACGAGGGCGGGGTCACGAGCTACGTTGCGTTGACGCTGACCAAGGACGATGCGTACAGCAACAGCCTTGAAATCGTGCAGACCGCGCCGCAGGCTCGCACGCTGACGCTCGTGCCGCCCGCCGCGCAGCCGGAGAAATTCTCCGACGTGCAGGACTTCCCCTACGTAACGCCCGTTGCCGGCGCAAAGCTCTTGAACACGACGACCGATCCCAACCCGATGGACGTCACCACGTCCGCGGACAAAGAAATGCGCCTCGTCGGCAACGCGACGGTCTCGAAGCTGTATGAAGGTCCGGCGAAACTCTCGGTGCTCGATTTCGTCACGACCTATGAGAAGGCATTCGCTGCTGCGGGCTGGACCGTCGTCGACAAGAACGCCAACGCCGGCGGCGGTTCCATCGTCGCGCATTACGCGAAAGGTGGCCGCGACATCTGGGCGAAGCTCTGGCTCGAAGGTGCGGATCGTTGGAATATTGCGGTCGCCGATGTGGGAAGCGGCCTGCTGGCGGCCGCCAAGACCTGCAAGATCGAACTCTATGGCGTGAATTTCGATTTCAACGAGGCGACCTTGCGCTCAGAGTCTGATTCCGTACTCCAGCAGGTTCTTTCGTTGCTGCACGCGGATCCGACGCTGAAGTTCGAGATCGGCGGCCACACCGACGACGTGGGCAAGGCCGCCTACAATCAAGATCTATCGCAGCGGCGCGCCGACGCCGTAAAGGCTTGGTTCGTAGCACACGGCATCACGGCCGATCGCCTGACGACCAAGGGCTATGGCGATACGGTGCCGCTGGTTCCCAACACCTCGGATGTCAACCGCGCCAAAAACCGCCGCGTGGAGATGAAGAAGCCGGGCTGCCAATGACGAATGGCGCGCAGAGGCGGCTTCTCGGCGTCATCCAGTTCGTCGAGGTGTGCTTCGCCGCAGTGAGCGATGCCCGTGCGGCCTCTTCGCTGCCGAGCAGGCCCGCCAGGTAGGCCTTGGGGTCGGCGAGGCTCGGCTGCGCCGCGCCACGACGCCGCAGTAGGTCTGCGAACGCGGCGGCACGGTCGCCGATGACGACGCCGAACTCCGGCTTCGAGTCGCCGACCGCGAAGCGTACGAGTTTCATCGCGAGCCTCCCAACGACTCCACGAAGGCGACAACGCGTGCGGGCGCGGCGCTGCAGCGCGCCAGCTTGATCGGGAAGAATCCCACCATGAAGCCGCTCGTCGGCAGCGCGCCGAGATTGGTCAACTGCTGAACGATGAACGCTTCCTTCTCGACGATGGCTTTGTGTCCGTCCCACAGCACCGAGCTGTCCCCGGTCTCTCTGAACCTGCGTGCCATCACGCCGAACGGCAGATCCCAACCCACGGCGTCCGTGCCGAGAATCGTTGCGCCCTGACGGACGAGATGCAGCGTGCCGGCCCGGCTCATGCCCGGCTGCATGTAGAACTCGGGATCGCTCATCGAGAAGCGCTCCTGACCCGTTCGGATGAGCACGGCATCTCCGGGGTTGATCGTTCGGCCGGTGGCGGCCACCGCACGATCCAGCATCTCGATGCTGATCGCCTCGCCGAGCTTCGCCCACGGGCGGATGTCGAGTACCAGGCCCGGGCGGTACAGCTCGTCGAGCGCGATGTCGGTGATCGTGCGTGCGGGCTGGCCGGCGACACGCGAGCCGCTGTGCAGCGGCGCATCGACGTGCGTGCCGCAGTGCGAGGACATGTCGGACAGGACTTCAGCCCCCCAGCCTTCACCGTCGAGCAGGTCGTCGTGGTGACAGCCCAGGTAGAGGCAGAACTCGTCGCGGCCGTTCTGCGCGGCAGGGTGGAAGTACTCGATCGCGGGTGCCACCACGCCGGCGGCACCGGCGAGAGGCGGCGGCAGCTTCGCGCGATTATCGGGATCGAGCGTGACGGTCAGGTCGATGAGGCGGGTCATGCCGAGGCTCCTGCGCAGGTTCGACGGGCGCGAGGCAGCGCAGAGTCCGGATGTGGCGCAACCACCTCGTTGCAGGGAGTGTTGCTGCGGGCGTGGGTGCACTCTATCGGATTTCCGCAAAGTCGCACCCGACGGCGCGACCGCGGTTGCGATCACCGAGGCGTTCGCCAACGGCTCGACGAAGGGGCTCTCGGTGCGGCCTACGTCCGGGGGCCCGGCGACTCGGGCTTGCGCCGCAACGTGTCGGACGGCGATTCCCCGAAGCAGCTCTTGTAGGCGCGTGAGAACTCGCCGAAATGCCAGAAGCCCCAGCGCAGGGCCTCGGCCGTCACGGTTGTCGAGCCGGGTGCGGCCATCTGCAACGCAGCGCGCACGCGGTGCAGGCGAAGCCGCGTCAGGTACGCGACCGGGCTCAGTTGCATGACTGCCTTGAAGGCGTATTCCAGCGTTCGTTCGCTGACGCCGGCGGCGCGACACAGATCGGTCACGTAGAGGCGCTCGGCCGTGTGCGCCAGAGCGTAGCGCTCGGCCGCGCGCACGATGCGGCTCTGCACGCGCTGTGAGCGGTCGCGGCGCTCGGGTTCGAGATGGCTGCTCGCGGCGAGCGTCGCGAGCAGCGCTTCGATCAGGTCGACCTTCGCGGCGAGGCGCCGTTCGTTGCCCGCGTCGAACAGCGTCGGGTGCCGCTCGACGATATCCACCAGGCGCTTTCCCCAACGAAACAGGCCGCCCGCGAGCCCCGCGCCGACGTGCAGCGGTTCCATTGCGTGAGGCACCCGAAAGTCCTCAGCGCGACCTCGCGCGCGCAGGTGCGCGTCGAGCTCGGCCGGCGGCACGAGAAACGTCACGCTCTCGTAGCCGGCGTTGGTCACGAAGCCGATCTCGGTGGCCGGGGCGACGGCGAGCATCGAGTCGGGGCCGACGGACACCCCGTCGACCGTTGCAGCAACACCCGGGCCGAACGTGACATAGCCGAGCAGTTCATCGTGCAGACACGGTCGCGAGCGCAGGCGCAGGTTCGTCGAGTAGTAGACGACGATGACATCCTCGAGGCGCACGATGATCTGGCGCGCGCGCAGCGGTGTGTGGTCGAGCTGGACCACGTCCTGGTCGATCAGTTCGACGGCGGTGTTGGCAAGCGTGGGATCGCCGATCTCGACGATCTCTACAGCGGCCCCAGTCTTCGCATTGCGCGGCTTGGGCATCGCGCTTGCGGAATTCCGATAGACGCGCGCGCGGAGCTGTCGTGAAGTTCGCATGGGCCGAAGTGTATCCCTCGGGCTGTTGGCGTTCGCGGCGCATCGCGCGTCGTGTTGAGCGGGAGACTAGGATGGGCCGGCGTTGTTGCAGGCTGGGTTTGCTGGGGTTGGTCATCGCACTCGCGGTGCCCGCGACGAGTTCTGCTGCAGACGCACCCCGGCGACCGAACATCGTGATCATCCTCGCGGACGACATGGGCTTCGCGGACATGGGCTCGTTCGGTAGCGAGATCAAAACGCCGAACCTCGACTCACTTGCGAACGACGGCGTGCGCTTCACGAACTTCTATACGCACGCGAGCTGCTCGCCCACGCGATCGATGCTGCTGAGCGGCGTCGACACGCACCGCAATGGCCTCGGCAACATGGACGAATGGACGGCGCCCAACCAGCGCGGCGTTCCGGGCTACGAAGGCCACCTCAACGACAGCGTGACCACGCTACCGCGATTGCTGAAAGATGCCGGCTACCACACCTACATGGTCGGCAAGTGGCACCTCGGCAAAGCGCCGGACCAGATTCCCGCCGCGCGCGGATTCGAGCGCGACTTCTCGCTGCTAGACGGCGCGGGCAGCTACTGGGACATGACCAATTTCACCGCCGCATCGCCGCGGTCTGTGTTCACCGAAGACGGCCGCTATCTGACGCGGCTCCCCGAGCACTACTACGCGACGAAGACATACACCGACAAACTGATCGGCTTCATCGACTCCCATCGCGGCGACGGCAAACCGTTCTTCGCGTACGTCTCCCACCAGGCGCCTCACGACCCGTATCACCTGCCGTCGGACTGGCGCAATCGCCACGTCGGCGAGTACGACCAAGGCTGGGACGCGGTGCGGCAGGCGCGGCTGAAACGTCAGATCGAACTCGGCATCATGCCGCCGGGCACGCAGCTCGCGGAGCGGATGTGGTTCGTGCCCGACCCGGTGGTGCTCGCGCCGGCGAGCGCGGCAACGTTCGGCCGGAAGATGGAGCTCTACGCGGGGATGGTGGAGAACCTCGACTTCCATGTCGGTCGGCTCATCCAATACCTGAAGAAGATCGGCGAGTACGAGAACACGGTGTTCATCGTGTTCGGTGACAACGGCGCCGAGGGGACCGACCTCTTCGAGATGATCGCCGGCAAGCCGGGCACCCGCGACGCGTTGTACGCGAAGGCGCACTGGTCGAAGACCGATCCGAAGGACTGGGGCGAGCCGGGCTCGTACATCGCGTATGGACCGATGTGGGCGCAGGTGTCGATGACGCCGTTCAGCCAATACAAGGGTTGGCTCGGTGAAGGCGGCATTCGCAACGGGCTCGTCGTCAGCGGTCC
>DATKMK010000048.1:0-3275 GCA_035541895.1 Binatia bacterium
GTCTCGGTCGCTTCTGTCAGACCGCCGAGAAAGTAGATGCCCTTGTCGGGCAGCGCCTGGTTCGTGAGCCCGCGTTGCGCGGCAAGCGCGGCGAACGCCAGAAAGCTGCTGCCGGTGCCGATGAAGGCGGCGAGCAGAACCGCGGCGGGTAGCGCGTTGGCATGCGGATCAGCCAGCGCAAAGCCCAGCGGCACGCTCGCGTAGAAGATGAAGTCGAGCGTGATGTCGAGAAATGCGCCACGGTCGGTCGGTGCGGTCAGCCGAGCGAGTGCGCCGTCCAGGCCGTCGGCGAGTCGGCTCGTGAGCAGCAGGACCATACCTAAGCCGAAGTGCGAATGAGCGATCGCCACCGCACTCCCGATTCCGACCGCGAACCCTGCGATCGTGACCTGGTCCGCGACGATGCCGGTTCGCGCAACGCCGCGCGCCGCCCAATCGAGCCCGGGGCGCAGTAAGGCAATGGCGGCGCGGTCAAGCATGGGGCCGCAGGTGAGGAAGGAAGCTCGGCGCAATCGGTGTGTCGATGCGGGTCACGACGGGCAGCGTCAGCAATTCGATGTGTGCGCGGCTTGTTTTTCGTGCTGTGTCGACTGCTGATGATGCTTGAACCACCGACTTGCGACCGGAACATGCGCCATCGACCGTGCCGCGGTCAAGGAGAAGCCGGGTGGTGAAGCGACGCCTCGCGATCGCATGCGCTGCCCTAGCCCGATCGTTTCGCTGCGGTTCATGGCAGTGTGGATGCGCGTCGCGCTGTGCGCTGCCTCAATGGCGCGACGCGGCATCGAGCGCCCGCAGATTCGCCTCGTGGCCCGTCCGCGTGAGGCTGTAGAGCGCGAGGATGCCGAGCATCGTCATCCACAGCGCCAGAATCGTCGGTACGTACAGCGTGCCCAAGCGCCACGTCGTCTCCGCGGAAACGTGTGTCGCGTCGGCACCGGTCTCGAGACCGGCGACGGTGATCAGGTAGCCGGCGAGGATGACGCCGAGTCCGTTGACGATCTTGCCGATGAAGGCGGAGGCGGCGAAGAAGATACCCTCCGAGCGTCGGCCGGTCTTCACCTCCGCCTGCTCGACGAGATCCGCCATCATCGCGCCCGAGAGGACGCCGTAGCAGATGATCAGGCCGACATCGATCATCGTCGCGAAGAACACGAACCAGAACACGAGGTCGTTGCTGGTCGGCGGCAGCACGTGCGTCAGCCGCAGAACGATCGGCACCGGCGAGCCGACGAATGCGAGCAGTCCGCTGACGATCGCGCCGCGCTTCTTGCCGATGGCGCGCGACAGGTACGGCGCCAGCAGCGCGCCGATGACGGCCGAGCCGAACACGCCCATGGCGATCAGGCTGATCTGATGGCTCGTGAAGCGCCAGAAGTACGTGTACAGGATGAATGCCATCGCGGCGGAGAGTCCCGCGGCGATCGACCCGAAGATCGCCGACACGAACAGCGCAATGAACGAACGGTTCGACAGCGTCTCGAAGATCTCCTTGAAGATCCTTGCCGGCGTCAGCGTGCGCGCCGGCGGCGCCGGTCGCATGTGAGCGATGCGCGAGTGCGTGCCGGTGGACGCGATGAGCATCGAGACGAGGATCAGTCCCGATGCAATCACGCCGTACGCGTGATACGCGTCGCGATTGAATTGGCCGTTCGGGATCGTCGCCGTCGCGAACAGCGGAAACAGCACGCCGAACATGAACACCGACATGAAGTTGCCGCCGGTCCAGCCGAAATAGGAGCTGAACGCCTGTAGCGTGCTGCGCTGGTCGTAGTCCTTCGTGAGTTCGGGCGCGAGCGACGCCAACGGGATCTCGTAGAACGAGAACGAGACCCGGATTCCGGCGAGGGTCGCCAGCAGATACCAGAACGTTCCGGCCTTCGACAAGCCGGCCGGTGGACTCCAGACCAGGAAATAGGCGGCCGTGATCGGCAGGATCGCTGCGTAGATGAACGGGTGACGCCGGCCCCAGCGCGATCGGAAGTTGTCCGACCAGTAGCCGATGATCGGGTCCGACACCGCATCGAGGCACAGTGCGATCGTCAGCGCGAGGCTGACCAATCGCGCGTCGAGGCCCACCACCTGGCTGTAGAACAGCAGCAGGAAATACGAGAGGCCGTTGTTCCGCACGCCGATCGCGACAGCGCCGGCTCCGTAGGCGAGCTTGGTCCACAGCGACGGCGGTGCGGCGATCCGGTGTATGCCCGCATCGGGTGCTGCGTTCTGCATATGCCCTCCCCGCAATCGTCGGCCGAACCTCGACGGATCGTGACGCGCAACAGGGCGACCCGGCAAGCGGGCGGCGCCTGCGGTCGCACGCCGTGTTCCGAACTCCACCCGCTGCTGCGTCGGCGCTCGGCCTCGCCCTGCCGCGGCAGAAATGTCGGCCCGAGTCATCGTACAGTGCACCTTCGTTTGTCGATGAGGGGAGGATCTCGATGAAACTCACGGGCCCGCTCGAAACACCGCTCGAACAGAAGGTCGCGCTCGTCACCGGCGGTTCGGGCGACATCGGCGGCGCCATCGCGCGGCGGTTGGGCCGCGCCGGCGCGCACGTCGTCGTCTCCTACGTCGGCGCGGTCGACGCCGCGAACGCCACGGTGCGCGACATTGAACACGCCGGCGGTACGGCGAGCGCGCTGCAGCTCGACCAACGCTCGCCGCAAGCGATCGACGCGTGCATCGAGTCGATCGCGAAGATGCACAAGCGCCTCGACGTCCTCGTCAACAATGCCGCCTGGAACATCGGCATTCCGTTTCCGCATCTCGATGCGCTCACGCCGGAGATCTGGGACCGCGTGCTGGAGACGAATCTGCGCGCGCCGTTCCTGCTCGCGCGCGCCGCCGCGAAACTGCTGAAGGCCGACGGCGGCGGCCACATCGTCAACATCTCGTCGGCCGGCGGCATCAGCCCGGGCAGTTCGAGCATCGCCTACTCGTCGAGCAAAGCCGGGCTCAACCATTTGACGCGCTGCCTCGCCGTCGCGATGGCGCCGGAGGTGGCGGTCAACTGCATCGCGCCCGGCCTCGTCGAGAACACGCGAATGGCGCAGCGTTTGCCGGAGGCCGTCGCGCGCGGCGCCCGCGCGCAAGCAGTGCTGGGCCGCGTCGGCCAGCCGGACGACATCGCCGCGCAAGTGCTCGCGTTCGTGACGTCGACGTCGATTACCGGACAGACGATCGTCATCGACGGCGGTATGCCGGGCGCGATGCGATGAGCGCCGTGCAAACCGGTTTTCTCGACCGCGCCGTCACGCACCAAGGTGTCCGCTATC
>DATKMK010000049.1:0-158735 GCA_035541895.1 Binatia bacterium
CGAGATGCCGGCGGAGATCGCGCCGGAGATCGGCGCGCGTGCGGATGTCGAGCGCGGAGAGCGGCTCGTCGAGCAGCAGCAGCCGCGGCCCAACCGCCAAGGCGCGCGCCAGCGCGACGCGCTGCGCTTGCCCGCCCGACAACGCCGCCGGCTTGAGCGCGCTCTGTTGCGCGAGTCCGACTCGCTCGAGCCATTCGAACGCGCGACGCCGTGCCTCGCTTCGGCCCAGTCCGCCGCAGCGCAACCCGAACGCGACGTTGTCGAGCGCACTGAGATGGGGAAACAACAGGTAGTCCTGAAACACTACGCCGATGGGTCGGCGCTCCGGCGGAACGAAGGTGCGGGCAGCAACGTCTTCGAGGATCACGTCGCCGAGCACGACCCGCCCTTCGTCCAGCGGGAGCAAGCCGGCGAGGGCGCGCAGCAGCGTCGTCTTCCCGGCGCCGTTCGGTCCGAGCACCGCGACCACCTCGCCGTCGCCGACCTGCACGTTGACGCGCAGATCGAGCATGCCCAGCACAACGCGAACGGACGCGGCGAGGCTCATCCGACCCCGCGCCAGCGCTGGCGCAAGCCGACCAGCACCGCCAGCGAGAGCGCGAGCAAGACGATGCTCAGGACGATCCCCGCCTCGGGGTTGGATTCGAGCGCGAGGTAAACGGCGAGCGGAATGGTTTGCGTGCGACCGGGGAAGTTGCCGGCGAAGGTGATCGTGGCCCCAAACTCGCCGAGCGCGCGCGCCCAACACAGAACCGCTCCGGCGACCAAGGACGGCCGGATGAGCGGCAGCGTCACGCGGCGAAACACCGTCCAGCGGCCGGCGCCCAACGTGCGCGCCGCATCCTCCAGCCGCCGATCCATCGAGCCCAACCCACCTTCGACCGTCAACACGAAGAACGGCATGGCGACGAATGTCTCCGCCAGCACCGCCCCGGCGGTCGTGAACGGCAGCCGCACGCCGAACATCTGATCCAGCCACTGACCGACCAGCCCGCGCCGCCCGAAAGCGAGCAACAGCGCGACACCGCCGACAACCGGCGGCAGAACGATCGGCAGCGTGGTGACGGCGCGCAAGAGCGCGCGCCCGGGAAACGCCACGCGCGCCTGCAGCCACGCCAGCGGCAGGCCGAGCACGATCGCGCAGGCGGTGGCCGAGACCGAGCACACCAGCGACAGCCACAATGCGGTGCGGACGATCGGTGCGCTCAACGACTGCCAGACGTCGCCGCCGAGGGCCCGCCACAGCAAGCCAAGGAGCGGCAGGAGAAAGATCGCAGCGCCGGCGGCGGCAAACACGACCGCGGTCAGCGGGATCGGCTCACGTCGGCGCGGGCGCATCCGGAGATCAAGCCGCACGGCGCGTGCGCGCGAGTTGCGCGGGTGCGCGCGCCGAACGTTACTTGCCGATCATCACCTCGGTCGACTTGATGATGGCGACGACTTCGTCACCGACTTTGAGGCCGAGCCGTTCGGCCGAGCCGCGTGTGATCGCCGAGACCAACTCGTTGGCACCAACCTGGACGTGCACTTCGGCCATCACGGTGCCGAGGGTCACTTTGGTGACTTTTCCCTTGAGTTGATTGCGGGCACTCAATTCCATATCGCGCTCCTTTGTCGCCGATCTCTAGCCTGGCAGGACATCGAAAGCCACTACCCCTCGGGCGCCTCGCCGAGGTTGTGTTGGTCCTTCAACTCAGGGTCGCAATTCGTGAACTCCGATTTTCACGACCTGTCGAACCCATCGTGCCGCGCGCTTGTCGCCGGGCACGACCACGCGAAACGGCCCGATGTGCTCATCAAGCGGCATTCCGTCCAGCTTGAACGCGACGAGCGCCGCCGTGTTGCCGATCCCAGGGTCCAGCTCCCCAACACTGAAGGCCACGCGATACCCGTCAGCGGCCTCAACCTCGATGGCGGTTGCGAGCGCTGTACCGCGGAGCGCCTTGCCAGACGGTACGCCGGCTTTTGAGAGGAGCACGGAAAGAGCCACACCTCGATAGCGCTGCGACTTCGCACTGTGCGGATCGACTGCGCGGATCTCGCTCGCACCCAGCCTCTCAAGGTCCGCGACGCTATAGCGCAGTATCTCGCCGCTAGCGCTGACGACGTCGATCGTCGCGCTGTCGGCTGCATCAACGGCGGCGGCGCGCCATATCAGCGCCAAGCCGAGAACAAGGCGCTTCATCACAGTCGAGCCCGGCGAAAACGCCAAACGGTTATCCGCCCTCGCGCGTTGGCGAGATCATGGCGGAAGGAATCCGAAGCTCGCGAGTATTCGCTGCCCGTCCGGTGACAGAACAAAATCGATCACCGCGGCGGCGGTTGCGGCGCTCGGTGCGTTCTTCACCGCCGCGATTGGATAGCGGGCGATCACGTTGAGCGATTCGGGAATGTCGACGCCCGTGACCTTGGTGCCGGCGGCACGCACGTCGGTCACGTACACTATACCGGCGTCCGCCTCGCCCAAGGAAACCTTCGTCAGAACCGCCTTGACATCCAACTCCTGGCTGGCGGCGGGCGGCGTGACGCCCGCTTTGCTGAAGGCCTCGGCTGCGTACCGCCCGCACGGAACCGTCGGGCCGCACAGGGCAATGGTGAGACCGGGTTTCGTCAGGTCGCCGAGGGCCTCGATGCGTTTCGGATTGCCCGCAGGCACGGCGATCTGCAACTGGTTGCGCGCGAAGGGTCGGGCCGCGCCGGCGAGGGCGCCGCTGTCCGCTAACTTCTTCATGTTCGCCTCGTCGGCCGAGGCGAATACGTCGGCCGGCGCACCCTGCTGAATCTGCTGCACCAGGGTGGGCGAGCCGCCGAAGTTGAACTGCACCTTGAGGTCGGGATGAGACTTCTCAAACTCCGCGCCGAGCGCTTGGAACGCTCCCGTCAGCGAGGCGGCGGCGAAGACCACCACCGTGCCGCTTGATGCCGGCGTTGCTTGCGAATGAACGGGAGCGGCCAATGCGGCCTGGAGGGCCAGCCCAGCCCCAATGAATGCACGGCGTGTCATGATGTCGTCTCCGTGGTCTCGGACGTAGCGGCTAGAACTTGAGCTGCGCATCGAGCTGCATGCGCACCAAAGTCGGGTTGCCGGTCAATGCAGCGTTGGAAATTTTCCGGTCGAGGACGTTCTCGATGTACGCCTTGGCGGTGAGCTGAAGATTGGGCAACAGGACGTAGTCGATGCGCGGAATGTGCGCCATCAAATTGGTTCCGCCCTTTTGCGTCGGACGCGAGCTACCGGGCTTCGCCGGCGCCGTCGAGAACTCGTTGATGTCGCTGAAGCTGAAGATCGACAGCACGGCGTCCTTCTCGACCCACGCGTAGGTGTAGGACAGGCTCCAATCGCCCTGGTTCTTGAGCGTGTCGCGGTACCAATCCTTGCCCGCCTTTCCGAGTCCTACGCCGACATAGAGCCCGGTGTTGTGACTGTCGGCGAGCGTATTGTACGCCACGTCGCCGAACAGCCCCGCCGGCACGCCGAGTCCGAAGGGATCGGCGAAGTTCAACTCGGTGGAGCCGTTGACGATGTTGAATCCTTCCGCGTAGCCGATGATCTTGCGGTTGCCTTTGCTGTCCTTCGCGGACAGCAGGACGGTGTTGCTGTTTGCCAGCGAAGTGTTTTGACTCGCATTGGTGCTGTACGGATCGCTGGTGCCGGAGAAGGGGCTGAGATACTTGATCGCCACGCTGTCGAGATCTTCGTAGTGATAGTCGGCGAACGCGACGGTCCATTTCGTGCGCTCGCTGAAGGCGGTGTCGGCGACGACCTGTCCGCCGAACATCCACGGGTCGCTGGCGTTGGCGATCTCGTCCACCACCCATTGAAAGATGTTGAGCTTGAGCCCGCGCACAAAGTTCTCGCGCTGATCGACCAGGTTGACGGTTTCGCTGGCGCCTTCAGGAGAGACGTCGTCGTCCCACACCAGTTCGGAGGGCCGATAGCTGGTCACGCCGAATTTGCCGCCGGTGATGGTGATCCAGCCCGGTTGAATGCCGAGGCTCTTTCCCGGCTTGAGCGTCAGATAGGCCCAGTCCAGATTGATCGACTTGCGCGAGAAGGTGTTGCCGAGCGTCTGGTTGGTCGAGATTGGATCGTTGGAGTCGCCGGTCGCCAGGCGGACTGCACCTGCAAGTTCGTCGCTTGGGGTGATGGTCAGCCCGATGCGCGCCCGGGTGCGGAAGCGGTTTCGCGCATTCAGGTCCTGTTGATAGAAGCCCTCGTCGCGGACGCGGATGTCGCCGAACGGCGTGATCGCCTCCAGCCACTTCGGCAATTTCGCCGCGATTGCGTCACGTCTGGATTCCTCCGCGGCCGTTTTCTGCTTCTCCTCTTCGCGGGCCTGCTTCAACTCCTCTTCGGTGATCAGTCCTTTCTGTAGCAGAATGTCGCCGAGGTCCTTTGCCATCCCAACGTTCGCCCACAGTGTCGCCGCGAGCCCCGCCGCGACCAGCGCCCTGGATTTCATATCCGTCCCCCCTTTTGTAGCGCGGTTGTCCCCATCGAGTTGTGCGGTAGCGCGCGTGGCAACTCACCGATCCGCAGGGCGCGTCGCACGATCTCAGCAACGTGATTCTTGATCTGATGTTCGAAGGCGCGGTCGTCGCCCCGAGTCGATGGAATTGGACTCATGGTGTCCCCAACGGCGAGGAGGAACACCACCACGCCGACGATACTGAGGACCAACGCGACCGGATCGACCGGTGCGCGGAGGCGGTGACCCTGACACCACGCGACGAGCGAGGCGATCAGGTTCAATGGTCGCTCGGCGTCGACAAAACGGGATCGTAGATCGGGAGCGTCGCCCAGTGTTCGCCAGAGGAGCACCTTCGTCCGCTCGGGATACTCGGCGACCAGGTCGACAAATGCGTCGAGGAGGTGCCGCAGTTGCACAGCCGGCGGCTGATCGGCGTCGACAGTAGCCCGAATCCAGCGCTCGATCTCGTCAGCTTGTGGATTCCAAACCGCGCTGCAGAGATCCGCTTTGCTGGAGAAATAGTGGAACAGCGACGCCTTTTGTATCCCGACAGTCTCGGCAATCCGGTGCATGCGCAGGCCGTAGTAGCCGTGCTCGGCAAGCGCGGCCTCCACGACTGCCAAGATGCGTTCGCGGGTTCGGTGTTCCACGGGGATCTGCATGGCGGCGCTGTGGGAACACTCCTCGACCGCGGAGTCAGACATGAGTTTGCTCGCCGGTCTGTTTGGCGCCATAGCCCGGCAGCGCCGCCATGGCCGCTTGAAATGAGTGCGAACGCACTGCGTTGAACAGTGCTTGAATGCGGGGATCGTCCTGGCGATCGCTGCGATAGCAGAGGTCGTAGTCTTCCTCGCGCGCCGCGAGAAAATCGAGTCCGGCCTCGGCGGCGCACAGCCGCACACACACGCCGGCCTGCGCCCAGCCGCTACGAATGGTTTCGACGACCGCCTGATGGTCGGACGCGACGTGGTTGAACCGAGGCGCCGCGTGGCGACGACCACGGAACAAGTCGTCGAGACAGTGGCGCGCCCCGGAGCCGGGTTGGCGCGCGACCCAACGCAGCTTGCCCGATACGGCTTCCTTGATGGTGCGGATGTGCAGGTCGGGAGCGAGCGCCAGTCCTTCTTGCCAGCGGGCCACCCGGAGCAGGGTGTAGCCCGACCCCGCGAGCTCGCGCACCGCCCGCCGGTTGCCGGCTGGTGCGGTGCGATCCTGCAGGTGCACGCCGGCCACGTGAACCAGATCCTGCCGCAGGAGATCCAACGCGTGACGGCTCGGACGGATCAGCGGCAGCAGTTCGATGCCACTCGACCGCATCACCTCGGCACGCAGCAAGCCGATCGCCGGGTCGCACCCCGCGACGATGAGTGTGCGCGCGGGATCCGCGCGGTGGTTCAGTTCCACGTGCCCGGCGCGCAGCACGCCGTCGGGCGGCAGCAGCCCGGCGGCGGTGCGCTCGGCGGGGTAGAGCAGCGTGCGCGTGCCGATCGTTGCGCGCCACAACTGACTCGCATCGTTGTGGGGCTGCCACGCCCATTGTGGCTCGGCCTTCGCGCCGTCCGGGTGATGGAGGCTGAAGAGATCTTCGACGCGGCACTCGAACGCCGCCGCCAACGCCAGCGCGGCGGTGGTCGCCGGCGCGACGCGCGCGATTTCGATTGCGCTCACCGCCGTGCGAGACAAACCGCTGCGCCGCGCCAATTCCTGCTGTGACCAGCCGCGAGCGATTCGCCGTTCAGCCACCCGGTTGCGCAGCGCCGACATGATCGTGTCATACTCGATATGATCATATCATTTCAAGCGAACACCCGCTGTCGGCGGTCGCTCCTCGAGTTGATCTGCGTCAGGGTCTTATTTGCCGGTCCAGATCGGTTTGCGCTTGTCGACAAACGCACGCTGGGCTTCGCGGGCGTCGTCGGTGCGCCGCAACGGGCGGCCGATCTCTTCTTGGCGGCGATAGGCGTCGGCGAGCGGCAGGTGCAGGATCTCGCGCACGCCGCGGCGGGTCTCGCGGACGGCGAGCGGCGCGTTACTCGCGATTCGATCGGCGGTGGCCAGCGCGATGGGCAGCAGCGCGGCCGGTTCGACGATTTGATTGATCAAGCCGATGGCGAGCGCCCGCTCGGCGCTGATCGGTTGTGCGGTGAGCAGCAGGTCGTGCGCGTGTACCCAAGGAATCTGTCGCGGGAGCAGGACGGTGGCGTTGCCGGTGGGATACAGCCCCAGCGCGACTTCTTCGAGCGCAAACGTAGCGTGCCGCACCGCGTAGCGGATTTCCGAGGCCAGCATCAGATCGAACCCGCCGGCGCGGGCGTGGCCGTTGATCGCGCAGACCAACGGCGTTTGCAGGTCGAAACCCGCGAGCAATGCGGTCGCCACGCTACGCAAGCCTTCGAACGTGTCATCATCAACGCGCTCGCCGCGCGCCAGGCGTTGCGCGGCGGGAATCGTTGTCGTCATGTCCATCCCGGAGCAGAACACCCGGTCGCCAGCCCCGGTGAGAACCGTGCAGCGGATCTCGGCGTCATCGGCGATGCGACGCCAGGCGTCCGCGAGCTGCCGCAGGGTAGGCGGATCGAGCGAGTTGGCGCGCGCCGGGCGGTCGACGGTCACCAGCGCGACGTGTGGATGTTCCGCCGGCAAATCGAAGCGAATGCTCATCGGTGGGTGTCTCGCTGAGGATTTACAGGCGATTGCCCCATCTGTTCCAGTGAACGTGCTCGCGCGCCGGCAGTCGCTTCGCCGGTTTGAAATCCGCGCCGGTGAAGTACGCGACGGGGAGCAAGGCGGTTTGGGTTACGGATTCAGGGACGCCGAGGATCTGTGCGGCCTCCGACTCATACATGAGATGGAGGGTGGTCCAGGCCGAACCGAGTCCGCGCGCGCGCAGCGCCAGCATCAACGACCACACCGCCGGCAAGATCGATCCGTAGATAGACGCCTGCGCCAACACGCCGGCGTTCTCGACGCGACCTTCGATGCACGGCACGACCATCAGCGGCACCTCGTGCAGACGGTCCGCCAGATACGTCGCCGAATCGACAATGCGCAAGGTCTGTTCGCGGCGGGGATCGCCTTCCTGAAGCTGTGGCGAGCTGGCGGACAACTGACGGTACCCGTCGAACGCGCGACGGTACAGATCCGCAAGCCCGGTCCGCTTGGCTGGGTCGGTCACGATCATGAAATGCCAGCCCTGTGAGTTGGATCCGGTCGGCGCTTGCAGCGCGATCTCGATGCAGCGCTGCAGCGTGGCGGTGTCGATCGGTCGACTGAGGTCAAGCCGTTTACGAACCGAGCGCGTAGTGGTGAGCAGATGATCGACGGTGGCGATGTCCACGAATCCCTCCTTTTGAAAGCAGCGGTCGAATCCGGCGACTACAGCACAAGCACAAACTCGGTGCGAGGGGGAAAGAGCGGCCAGTCAACACACGGAGAACGTTCCGGCGCGACGGTTGGGCCGTCGCGATGCTCAACCGTACGAGGCGGATACGCGGGGCGCGTCGAGCAGGTCGAGAATGGATCGAACCGCAACATCGCGGCTCAGGTCGGGGCCGAGTCGAAATTCGTAGCACCGTGCGGTTGCCGTCAACCGGCGCAGTGCCTGTTCGCGGCGACCGATCAATCCCGACGGTGTCAACGCTTCGAGCGCCGCGGCGAAGGCCCAGTAGCGCCGAACATCTTTGACGATTTGCGCGTGCGCACTGATGCGCTGATGCGCTTCGCCTGCGCTGAGGGGTAGCAACGCGGTTTGTGTGGATCGGTACGGCAGTATCACGATTGCAGCTTGGCCGCGCTCAGCCATCCGATCGAGGCAGTGATAGCCGTCGCGGCTGAACACGTATCCGCCGCGTACGGGTGTCAGCGTTGCCGTCGCATCGCCCAGCCAGCTTCGGCTCCAGCTGTCGAGCAGAATCGGCTCACGTACCGACCAGAGGTCCGTGCCGCGGTGAAGGAGGAATGTTTCGGACAGCAGGCGCGCGCCAGCGTGCGTCAATGCCACCGCCAGGGTCGATTTGCCGACTCCGCTCGGGCCCGTCAACACAATGGCACCGCGATCGGTCACCACACCCGAAGCGTGAATCGGATGAGCGTTCAACCGCATCTCGCTCCACCAGAACGCCGGATAGTAGACCAGATAGTAGAGTAGGGTGGTAAAGCGGTTGGCGCGTCGAGTCGACACCCGTCGCCCGAGCAGGAGGTGCTTCGCGCGGTTGCGCAAAGCGTGCCGACTGAGGTGAAAGTAATAGTCGCCGTGCACGCGGAGCCGCGCCCCGTCCCACTCGAGGCGAAGATGGAGGTCCCGACAATCATCAATCCGAAACCAGCACACGCGATTCGCACCGGCGTACAGGTCCCGGTCGAGTCGCTCCATTGTGCGCAAGTCGGGTTGGTGTTCGTAACGATCGAGTGGCGGCGCGGCTTCGTGCCACGTCAGCGATGCCTCGATGTCCGGAATCGTGGCTTCGTCCGTGTGCGCTCCCAGCATCGGGAGGAGGTGACGCGCCGCATATGTCATCAGCGGTGCGAACTCGCTTCGTAGAACGCCGCTCGCTCCGGCGATGCTGAAATTCAACATAGTGGTCATACGCAGGGCCGAACCGGAGTCAGTGCGCCGACGCATCGCGCCCGCGCCGTCAACGGCGAGCCGATGTCAGCGGCCCGCCAACGTCGTGCGTACGGCGGACACGTGGCCGCGTCCGACCGCCGCGCGCTCGATCGTATCAACACACCTGCAGTCACCATCCGGTCGCGTGCTTCCCCAAATCTCCGCGCGCCGACGAAACCACATCACGCGCCGACGGCGCGAGGTAAACCATTTCCAACGGCGTTGCTGGAGCGTGCACCTCAGACACTAGCACTTGCACGACATTCGCGGCTATCCCCCCAACGATGGATTTTGTGGTGACGCTTTCGGGGGTCACGAGGTTGCGCCCGGGGCTGTAGCGCGCGACACCCGCCTTGGGAACGGGCGGAGTTGAAGATTCAGTCTCCGCGAACGTCAAACGTGACCGACCGGCCGACCCGAATGAGCACACCGCCTATTCCACCGATCGAGCGCGCCATCGCCCGCTGCCGCCTCATTCTTTCCGGCGCGGCGTTGATCGCGATCTACGTTGATCCGACACGGTCGATCTTGGTGCCGCAGCGCTGGCATCAGAACGGGCCGTTCGCCATCGACCCGTACACGCTGGCGGTGATGATCGCGCACTTCGGTTACAGCGTGGCGGCGTACGACGCGCTGGTGCGACGCCGCATGCCGGCAGAACGGCTGGCGGGATGGAGCACCTGGGCGGACGTCTCGTTTGGGACGGTGATCGCGTTTTTTACCGAAGGGATTAGCAGCCCGTTCGATGCGTTCTTTGCGTTTGCGGTGGTGCAAACCGGTTTGCGCTCGGGCTTGCGTCGAACGCTGCTTGTCACCGCCGTGAGCGTTGGTCTCTACTTGAGCTTGATCATCGTGTCGAATCCGGAAGACGCGAACTTCTATATGATGCGCGCGGTCTACCTGGCGATCACCGGGTATCTCGTCGGCTACCTCGGGCAACAGCGGTTGCGTCTCGACTCGGAAATTCATGCGTTGGCCGCGGCCGACCAGCGCAATCGGATCGCCCGCGACTTGCACGACGGCTGGGCGCAGGCGCTGGCGGGGATCAACTTGCGCATCGCCAGTTGCCGCGAGTTGCTGCAGCGTGGGCGGGCGTCAGACGCGCTCGCTGGCTTGAGCGAATTGCAGGCGAGCGTCCATCACGAGTTCGACGAGCTGCGCACCTATATGCGCTCGTTGGCTGGTCTGCCGCCCACCGAAAACAACCCACATGCCCAATGGCCCACGCGATTTTGTGTTGCGGTCGACGTCTCCGGTTCGGGCCTGTTTGTGGATCACGTCCTCCAAATCCTACGCGAGGGGATCAGTAACGTCTTGCGCCATGCGGGGGCGCGTTCCGCAACGCTGCGGGTCGACGCGCGCGATGGCGACGTGAGCGTGACGATCGACGATGACGGCGTCGGCTTCAAAGGCGAAGAGCAGCAGCCGTGGTCGATTGCCTCGCGGGTGCGCGAGCTCGGGGGCGAGTTGCGCATCCGGAACGGCGGCGCGGGCGCGCACTTGGCCATGAGATTGCCCCATGGATGATCCCTCTTTGCGGCGGATTCGCATCGCGATCGCCGACGACCACGCGTTGTTTCGACAGGGGCTCAAGTCGCTCCTCGCGTTGCGCGAGGGTCTCGAGGTCGTCGCCGAATGTGCGCGCGCGGACGAAATCCGCAGCATGCTCGACCACACCCCGTGCGACGTCCTGCTGCTCGATCTCCAGATGGATCGCAATTTACTCGTCGATGTCCAGGCCCTCGCGGAGCGGGTTCCCGTCGTGCTCGTCACGGCAAGCGAAGTTCCGGACGAGGCGGTTGCGGCGATCCGGGCGGGCGCTCGGGGTGTGGTGTTCAAGCGGTTCGCGGTCGAAACGCTGGTCGATGCCGTGGGAGCGGTGATGGATGGACATGTCTGGATGCCGCCCAGTTTGCAAGCGCATGTCGCGACGAGTCTGCGGACACCGGCCGAGGCCGGGCTCACGGCGCGCGAGCGCGAAATCGCGCGGTGGGTCGCCCTCGGACTCCGCAACGCCGAGGTCGCGCGCAAACTGTTCATCGGCGAGCAGACGGTGAAGACGCACCTCAACAACATCTTCTTGAAGGTCGGCGTGCGCGACCGCGTTGAGCTGACACTCTACGCGGTGCGGACCGGCCTCATCGGTGTGCATGAATATCCGTCGTAATCACGCGCGCAGTCTCGACGGCACCGCTGCGTGGCGCATGGAAGCCTTTCCAGCGCTCAGCGTTGCATTGCCCGTTGGCGCACCTTCGTTGCCCGATTGGCCGACGTGGTCCGCACGGTCTCGTGTCAGCCCGCGCAAAGCGAACGTGGTCGCGACGCATGGTGTCGCGCACCTGCGTCTCGTGGTCGTCTCCTGCGCGGTCGTGGCGATCGCGGCCATGCCGGTGTGGGCGAAGTCGAGCCGGATCGGCGCGCTGACGGCACGGATCAAGACTGTTCAGCACGCGGGGCATCCGATCGAAGGCAAGGTGCTGGCGGTGCGGCGCGGCAGTCGGGAGCTGACGATCGCGACGGGGAGAGGGGTGGTGCAGCGCGCCGTCGTCGCGCGTGGTGCCGATGGGGGGGCAGCGGGCCGAAGCGGACTCGATGCGGTGCGTGTCGGCGCGAATATCCACGCGCGCGCCGAGGTGGGTCGCAACGGCACGCTGGTCGTCCGCTCGCTGAGGGTTCGCTGATCTCCACTCCACCGGTCGTCGGATGTCGCGTGCGGGTGGGGCAATGAACGGGATGGTGTCGAACGGGCGAAGAGGCGACCACGTCGCGCAGTGTGAGCGCGGTCGTCGTATCCCGCCGGTGTTTGGCGCCCTGTGGTTCATCGCTGCCCTCATGGGTGGTCCCGTGCTCGCATCCGAGTCGCCGTTGACCGTCGACGAGGCGGTGCAGATGGCGGTCAGCGCGAATCCGCAGGTGCGCAGCAGTCGCGCGCGCTGGGACTCCGCCGTTCATTCCATCAAGCCGAACTACGCGCCGGCGGATCCGAGCGTCAGCGTGTTCAACCTCGATAGTCCGACGAATGGATTTACGAACGCGGCGTCCCAGTCGTTTCAACTGAACCAGCCGCTGCAATTCCCGGGAAAGGGATATTTGCAAGGCGAGAACGCGCGGCGCGTCGCCGATATCGCACGACTCGCCTATGAGGCGACCGTGCGCGACGTGCGCGCGCAGGCAGAATCCGCCTTCTACCAGATTCAGCTCGATCAGGCGTTGAACCAAGTCGCGACCGAGAACCGCGAGCATTTGCGCCGCGTCCTCCACGTCGCCGAAGTCGCCTACGCCGCCAACCGCGTGACACAGGCCGACTTCGTCAGCGCGGAGTTCGAGCTGGCGGCGGCGGAGCAACAACAGCGACAATTGCAGGTGGCCGAAGCGAATGATCGGACTACGCTCAACCAGATCCTCGCGCGGCCGATCGCGGAGCGCGTAGAACTCGATAGCCACATCGAGTTGCACCCGCTGAGTGCACGGCTCGACGACCTGGTGAATCAGGCGGGGCGGGTGCGACAGGAAATTCTGCAGGCGGCGCTGTCGGCGCAAAACGCCGAGAGCGCGCTGATGCTGGCGAAGCTCGAATACGCTCCCGACTTCAGCGTGGGCTACATCTTCGACCGCTTTCTTCAACCCTCGGCCCCGCCGGTGGCGGGTCAAACCGAAACCCACGGGGTGTCCTTGTCGTTCACCGTGCCGCTGTTCTTCTGGCTCAAGCAGCGCGAAGACGTAACCCGTGCCTCATCCGATCTGGAAGCTGCACGCGCCGACGTCAGCACCGTTCAAGCGCAGACCGCGGCGCTCGTGACTACCCTGTTTCGGCAGGCCCACCTTACCTACGAAACCGCACAACTCTACCGCGACTCGTTGACGCCGCTGGCGCAGCAGGGTTTTGAGGTTGCGCTGGTCGCCTACGAAGGCGGCAAGGTCGACTTCGTGACGCTGGCCACGGCGCTGCGGCAGCGCAACGACGCGCGCGTCGCCTACCTCCAAGCGGCGAATCAGTTTCTCGCACAACGCGTTGCGCTCGAACAGGCCGTCGGCCAGCCCCTCAAGGGTTGAAGGCTACAGGGGACAATGACGGTTCGACGATTGTGCCTCGTGGCGATTGCGTGTGCGGCGGCGGCTTGCGACGCCGGATCCGGAGCGCGCACGTCGGACTTGCCGGTGGTAGGACCGTCGCTTGGACGCCTCGCTGATGGCACCGAAGCGTTGGTCTTGGCGTCGGCGGACGTGCCCGGAGCCGTCGTCTTTCCGGTACGATCGGTCGAACTGCCGCGCACCCTCGAAACCACCGGCGAAGTGACCTTCGACGACCGCCGCGTGGCGACGATCATCTCGCGCGTCACCGGGCGTGTCGAGGACGTGCGCACCTCGCAATGGGACACCGTGAAGCTCGGCGATCCCATCATTTCTTTGTACAGCCCCGACTACATGACTGCAGAGGCCGAGTATCTGCAGGCGCAGGTCACCTCGTCGATCAGCGGCAGCCCGGCGCTGGCGGGCGAGAGTGGATTGGCGGATGCGTTGGTGAGTGCGGCGCGGCGCAAGCTGGAGCTGCTGGGGTTGGAACCGTCGGACATCGCGAGTCTGAAAACGCCGAGCGCCACGCAGGTCGTGCGCGCACCGATCAGCGGCACGGTGGTCGAAAAACAGGTGGTGCGCGGTTCACAGGTGAATCCCGGCGACGTGCTGTTCACTCTCGGCACGATCGACGACGTGTGGATCACGGGGGACATCTACGAGGACGATGTGTCGCGGGTACGCGTCGGCCAGCCGCTCGAAGCGGTACCCCTGGCGTTTCCGGATCAGGTCTTCAGGGGGACCGTCGAACGGGTTAGTCCGAATGTTGATCCCAACACGCATGCGCTCCAGATCCGCTGTCAGGTGCGCAATCCGAGGCTGACGCTCAAGCCGCAGATGCTGGTGCGCGTGCGCATCGTGACCGATGCGGGCGCGGCGTTGATCGTGCCGCAAGATGCCCTGGTCTTCGAGACCGACGGTTACTACGCGTTCGTGCAACACGATGCCTCGCACGTCACGCGACGCCGCGTCTCGATCGCGTCATGGAACGAAGCCGGGTTCGCCCGCGTCGCAAGCGGCTTGCGTGCCGGCGAATCGATCGTTCGCGGGGAGGCGCTCCAAATCAACGCGCTCTGGCATCAGGCCCACGGCGAGAGTTCGTAGCCGGACGCGAACGATGCTGAGCGCGCTCGTGCGCATTGCCCTGGGCCAACGCGTGGTGGTCCTGGGCGTAGCGTTCCTCCTCGGACTCGCAGGGCTTTACGCGTTTCACGAACTCGATATCGAAGCATATCCCGATCCGGTGCAGCCGCTCGTGGTCGTGCTGGCGCAGGCTCCCGGCCTCAGCGCGGAAGAGGTTGAGAGACTGGTGACCGTCCCGATCGAAATCGGCTTGGCCGGAATGCGCAACTTGGAGTCCGTCCGATCCGCCTCGCTGTTCGGTTTGTCGAGTACGCGCTGCTACTTTTCGTGGGACAGCGACTATTACCAGGATCGCGCGGAAGTCATCAGTCGCTTGGGATTCATCAGCGTGCCGAACGGGATCACGCCGGTGATCTCGCCGGACAATCCGATCGGGCAGATTTATCGATATACCATCGACGGACCCGAACACGACCTGATCAAGGCGAAGGAGGTCCAGGACTGGGTGCTCGAAAAGCAACTGAAGACGGTTCCCGGCGTGATTGACGTCACCGGCTTCGGCGGGTTGACCAAGGAGTACCATGTCGAGGTCGACCCCGAGAAACTCAACCACTATCAAGTCCCGCTGTCGACGCTGACGGCCGCCATTGCCAACGGCAACATCAATGTCGGCGGCAACACGCTGCGAGTCGGCGAGCAAGCGTTCAACGTCCGCGGCATCGGCTTCATTCAGTCGCTCGACGACATCCGCAATATCGTTCTCTCCAGCAACAACTCGACGCCGATACGAGTCGGGGACGTGGGCGCCGTCGACATCGGTTTCGCGCCGCGACTCGGTATCGTCGGGATGAACGATCGCGATGAAGTCGTGACCGGCATCGTCTTGATGCGCAAGTTCGGCGACACCTTGAAAACGCTAGAGGGGGTACGCGCCAAAGTCGAACAGCTTAACACGTCGGGAATCCTGCCGACCGGCTACCACATCGCGCCGTACTACGATCGCACGCAACTGGTGGAGAAGACGCTCCACACCGTGATGGAAAACCTCGGCGTCGGAATCGCCTTGGTGTGTGCGGTGCTGTTGTTCTTCCTCGGCAACCTGCGCACCGCGCTGATCACGGCGGCAAATATTCCGCTCGCGCTGTGCGGCGCGTTCGTGTTGATGCGCTGGTCCGGCATTCCCGCAAATCTGATTTCGCTGGGCGCCGTCGACTTCGGCATCATCATCGACTCCACCGTCATCGTGATGGAGAACGTCTTTCGCCATCTGACAACCGATGAGACGCGGCACGAATCGGTGACGCACAATATCTTGCGCGCGGCGCAAGAAGTCGGCGGCCCAATCTTCTTTTCAACCGTCATCTTCTTGATCGCGTTTCTACCGCTGTTCACCATGCGTGGCGTTGAGGGCGCCATCTTCTCGCCGATGTCGCACACGTACGCCTTTGCGCTCGGCGCCGCGATCGTCTTGGCGGTGACGTTGTCGCCGGTGCTCAGCTCGTTTCTGCTCCGTAAGCCAATGACGGAGCGCTCGAATCCGCTGTGGGACATTGTCCGCGCGTTCTACCATCGGCTGTTTGTGCGCGTGTTGGAGTGGCCCAAGCTGACGTTGGCGATCTTGGTGATCGTGATCTCCGGAGTGCTGGCACTGTTTCCACGGCTCGGTGGCGAGTTTCTCCCCAAGCTCGAAGAAGGCAACTTGTGGGTGCGGGCCACCATGCCGCTCAGCTTGTCACTCGAACACGGTGCCGAGCTGGCCGCGCGCGTGCGACGCGTCTTCCGATCATTTCCCGAGGTGAAGACCGTGGTCTCTCAGCTCGGCCGCCCCGACGATGGCACCGACGCCACCGGCTTTTTCAACCTCGAGCTGGCGGTCGATCTCAAGCCCGACCGCGAGTGGCCGGCGGGTATGACCAAGCCGGCGCTCGTCAAGGCGATCGATGCGGCGGTCACCCGTGACTTCCCTGGCGTTAGCTTCAGCTACTCGCAAAATGTCGAGGACAACATCAACGAGGCGATCTCGGGAGTGAAGGGTGACAACTCGGTCAAGGTGTTCGGACCGAACCTGGTTACTGATGAAGGCATCGCCAATCAGATCTTGGCGACACTGAACCAGGTGCCCGGCATCGTGCAGACGGCGGTGTATCGCTCGCTCGGCCAGCCGAATCTGCTGATCACGCCCGACCGCACCGCTTGCGCGCGCTACGGACTCAACGTCGGCGATGTCGCGGCCGTGGTGCAAGCGGCGATCGGCGGCCAGGCGGTCACACAGGTATTGGAGGGTGATCGGCGCTTCGACTTGGTGGTGCGATGGCTTCCGCAATATCGCCAGAGTCTCGATGCCATCCGAACCATTCGAGTCGCGGTGCCCGGCGGCGGATTCGTGCCCCTCGCGCAGGTCGCCGATATTCGCTCGACCGAAGGCGCGTCGTTCGTCTACCGCGAGAGCCTCGAACGCTACGTCCCGCTGCGATTCAGCGTGCGCGGGCGCGACCTCGCCAGCGGGGTTGAGGAGGCGAAGGGACGCATCGCGCAGGAGATCAAGCTCCCCGAGGGCGTGCATCTCGAATGGGCGGGGGAGTACGGAGAACTGCAGGAAGCCAATCACCGTCTGATGATCGTAGTCCCGCTCGCCCTGTTGCTGATCGTGGGCGTACTTTACGCGGCGACCAACTCGCTGATCGACACGGCGGTCATCATGGCGCAACTGCCGGTCGCCTGTCTGGGCGGCATCCTCGGGTTGATCCTCACGCACACGCCGTTCAGCATCTCCGCCGCCGTCGGCTTCATTTCGATCTTCGGCATCGCGGTGATGGACGGCATCCTGCTCAACTCCTACATTCGTCAGCTTTGGAACGAAGGCCATGCGTTCAAAGAGTCGATCATCATGGGCTCCGACCGCCGGCTGCGTGCGACGATGATGACCGATTTGGTGGACGCACTCGGCTTGTTGCCGGCCGCGATTTCGACGCGGATCGGGGCACAAACCCAGCGCCCGCTTGCCATCGTCGTGATCGGCGGCGCGCTCGCCATCTTGTTGCTGACGCGCGTGCTGCAACCGACGTTGATCTACCTCTGTCACCGTCAGCTCCGGAGGGCGGAGACGGCGGCGCCCTGACAGGTGCCGCGCTCATTCACAAGTCAGGCGAGACGTGGTGACAACAGCAGTTGACTTCCCTCCGAGCGGCGGGCATTCGAAGAGGGTTCACTGATGAAGTGCATGAGTGTGTGTCGTCCAAATTCGGCAAGCGGCTCGAGCCAGCCGCGGCCACCGTCAGCGCGCCTCGCCAGCCGTCTCATCCGGGCCAGTCTGTTCGCGATGATCGCGTTTGCCGTCGGTTGCCAAGACCGCAACGTCGAGGCGAAGAAAGCCGGTGAAGCGAATCCGAGCGAAGTGCGGCTCAGCCCCGAGTTGCTGGCGGGCGGACAAATCAAAGTGGAGCCCGTGCTGGCCACGGTCGAGCCCATTGTCGTACGCACTTCGGGCAAGGGGGGCTTCAACGAAGATCGGTTGAGCTACGTCTCGTCGCCGTTGGTCGGCCGTGTGGTCGAGGTTCGTGCCCGCGCGGGGGATCACGTCGAGACCGGACAACTGCTCGCCGTCATCGATAGCCCCGAGTTGGGCGCAGCATCGTCCGAGTTCGTCAAGGCCCGAGCCGATCTCCTCTTGGCCGAGCGAAGCTATCAGTTGGCGAAGGAACTCTCCGCGGCCAAGGCGATGGCGAAGAAAGACTATCAAAAGGCGGAAGACGAGTTCGTGAAAGCCACCGCCGATCTTCGTCGCACGCGTGAGCGATTGGTTTCGCTCGGCGTGCCTGAGGCCGATCTCGATCGGTCGCTGGACGCGCTGCACGTCCGTTCGCAGTTCAATCTCACGGCGCCGATCGCCGGTACCGTGATCGAACGCACGATGACCCTCGGTCAAAACGTCGGCGCCGAGGCCGGGCAACGCTTGTTCGTCATCGCCGACCTCAGCACCATTTGGGTCACCGCCGACATTTACGAGAAAGATCTGTCGCTGATCGCGCGCGGCGAAGACGTCGTGGTCCAAACCCCCGCGTGGGCGAACGAAGAGTTCAAAGGAAAGATCGAGTACATCAGCAACACGGTGGACGCCAATACCCGCACCGTCAAGGTGCGGTGCGCGGTCGACAACCGCGAGCTGAAACTCAAACCCGACATGTTCGTCACCGCAACCGTGGTGACGCAGGCCAGTACGACGACGTTGAGTGTGCCGTTGGCGGCCGTGCACGGCGAGGGGCTGGGGCAGTCGTACGTCTTCGTCGCGGTCGCCGACGATCGCTTCGCGCCGCGTCCGATCAAGCTCGGCGACAAGTTCGACGGCCGCGCCGCCGTGGTGTCGGGACTCACGACGCAAGATCGCGTCGTGAGCGAAGGGTCGATCTTGCTCAAGGCCGAAGCCGCGCGGCAGTCCAACGGCTAGGCAGCCGCCCCGCCGATTGTCATGATCGATCGCCTGATCGAGTACGCGCTGGAGCAGCGCCTCGTGGTGATGGCGCTGACGATCCTGTTGGTCGGGTGGGGTATCCTCGCGTTCGAGCGCTTGCCGATCGAGGCGTATCCCGAACTGTCCGACGTGCAGGTTCAGGTGATCACGCTCTTCCCGGGCCATGCCGCCGAGGAGGTCGAGAAGTTCGTCACCATTCCCATCGAAAACGAACTGAACGGCACGCCGCGCCTGACCGCGATCCGGTCGACGTCGATCTTCGGCCTGTCGGTGATTCGCACGGTGTTCGAAGACGGCACCGACGACTACTTCGCGCGCCAGCAAGTCCTCGAACGGTTGCAGACCGCGACGCTGCCACCGGGAGTCGACGCCGATCTCGGCCCGCTCAGCGGCTCGATCGGCGAGATCCTCCGCTACACGCTCGCCAGCGAGACCATGGACCCGGTGGATTTGAAGGCGTTGGAAGACTGGGTGCTCGAGCGCCGCTTTCGCCAAGTGCCGGGTGTGGTCGACGTGGTGAGCTGGGGCGGCGGGCTCAAGCAGTATCAAGTGGTCCTCGACCCAACGAAGCTGAAGCAGTACGACTTGAGTTTTCGTCAGGTCGCCGACGCGCTCGGCGCCAGCAACGCCAACGCCGGCGGCAGCTACATCGCGCAAGGCGACTACGCCTACATGGTGCGCGGCATCGGCTTGCTGTCCTCGTTGGCGGACATCGACGACGTCGTCGTGGCGGCGCGCGACGGGACCCCGGTGCGTGTGAAGGACATTGGGCACGCGGCGATCGGGCATGCGATTCGGCTGGGCATCCTGGGGCGCGATCACCAACCCGATCTCGTGCAGGGCATCGTACTGATGCGCAAGGGCGAAAACCCGTCGGCGGTGCTCGATCGTGTCAAAGCCAAGCTGGACGAGCTGATGCCGATGTTGCCCGCGGGCGTGGCCCTGCAGCCGTACTACGACCGCAGCCATCTCGTGAGCACGACCGTGCGCACGGTCGAGCGCAATCTCCTCGAGGGCGCGTTGTTGGTGTTCGTCATCCTCGCGCTGTTTCTGGGCAACGTGCGCAGTGCGCTCATCGTGGCCGCCACGATCCCGTTGTCGCTGTTGTTTGCCTTCACCTGCATGGACCTGCGCGGCATCTCGGCCAATCTGCTGTCGATCGGCGCGATCGACTTCGGCATCATCGTCGACGGCGCCGTGGTCATGGTCGAGAACATCTATCGCCACCTGACGACCCATCACATCCGCGGCGGACGCGTGCGACCGACCATCTTCACCGCCGCGCGCGAGGTCGGCTCGCCGATTTTCTTTTCGGTTCTGATCATCATCACCGTGTACTTGCCGATCCTGTTCTTTCAGCGCGTCGAGGGAAAGATGTTCATCCCGATGGCGTCGACCATCTGCTTTGCGCTGGCGGGTGCGCTGATGCTGACGCTGACGGTGATTCCGGTGCTGTGCTCCTTTGCGCTGCGAAACCTCGCCGAGGAGCGCGAGAATCGGTTGATCGCATGCGCGCAGCGCCTCTACCGACCGGCGCTCGCGTGGTCGTTAGCGCGCCCGCGCGCGACGATCGCCATCGCCGTCACCGCGCTCCTGCTGAGCTTCGCCATCGTTCCGCTGCTGGGCAGCTCGTTTCTGCCCGAGCTCGACGAAGGCGACATTTGGGTGCGCGCGAAGCTGCCGATCGGCGTCTCGCTCGAAGGGGCCAATCGGTACGTCGGTCCGATGCGCGCCGCGCTGCTGGCGTTCCCCGAGGTGCGCACGGTGGTGTCGCAGCTCGGATCACCCGACGACGGCACCGATCCGAACGGCCCCGACAACGTCGAGTTCTACGTCGCCCTCAAGCCGCGCGAAGAGTGGACCACGGTGCATGCCAAGGATGCGCTGATCGACGCGATGACGCAGAAGCTGCAGATCTTTCCCGGCGTCACCTTCAACTTCTCGCAACCGATCAAAGACAATGTGGACGAGGCGATTTCGGGTGTGAAGGGCGAGCTGTCGATCAAGATCTACGGACCCGACCTCGATGTGCTTCAGCAAAAGGCGGAAGAGATCACCAAGATCCTTGCCGGAGTCGCGGGCGTGCGCGACCTCGATTTCGATCATCTCACCGGACAGCCGCAGCTCCGCATCACGGTCGATCGCGAGCAAGCGAACCGGTACGGCATCACCGTCAGCGACGTGCAGGATGCGATCGAGATCGCGACCGCAGGCAAGAAGGTCTCCGAGATCCTCGAAGGCGAGCGGCGTTTCCCCCTGGTGGTGAAGCTGTCCGGCGCCGACGCGCAGTCGGCCGATTATCTGGCGAACTTGTTGGTGCCCAGTCCGAGCGGTGCGCGGATTCCGCTCGGGCAGTTGACGAAGATCGACGCGGGCACCGGATTCGGCCAGATCTTGCGCGAGGACAACCGCCGGCGGGTCGGGGTCAAGTGGAGCGTGCGCAACCGCGACATGGGCAGCATGGTGGCCGAGGCGCAGAAAAGAGTGGCGGCCAGTGTCCAGCTACCGGAAGGCTATTCGATGGTGTGGAGCGGCCGGTTCGAAGATCAGCGGCGCGCCATGCGCCGGCTCGAATTGATCGTCCCCGCGGTCATCTTCATCATTTTCGTGCTGCTGTTCGGAAACTTCAATTCGGTGCGCGATGCCTTGCTGGTGTTGCTCCACGTCCCTTTTGCGTTGATCGGCGGCATCGTGGCGCTGCTGCTGACCGGCACCGATTTCAGTATCTCGGCCGGAGTCGGGTTCATCTCGCTGTTCGGCGTCGCCGTGCTCAACGGCGTGTTGCTGGTGTCGTACTTCAACGAACTCTTGCGGCAAGGGCGACCGCTGCGAGCGGCCGTGCTTCACGGCGCCGAGGTGCGATTGCGTCCCGTCTTGATGACCGCGCTGCTGGCGATCTTCGGCTTCATGCCGGCCGCGCTCTCGCATGCGATCGGCGCCGAAGTGCAACGCCCGCTGGCGATCGTCGTCATCGGCGGACTGATCTCCGCCACCGTGCTGACGTTGCTGGTGCTGCCGACCGCCTATTTGTGGCTCTACGAACGACTCCATGCCCGTGCGGCTGAGGCGCGGCTATGAGCGCGCGCGTGTGCACGTCGATTGCGGTGCTGCTCGCGATGGCCGGCGCCACCTACGCGGAAACTCCGCCAGCGCGAGCGGTCACGCTTGTCGAGGCCCTGACCCTTCTGGAAGAACAGAACCCCGATACGCTGGCGGCGCGCTTACAGGTGGCGGAAGCTGAAGCGCAGCGGTTGAGCGTGAAGCTCTATCCCAATCCCTCGTTGAGTTTCGATGTGAACAACTTGCCGGTTGGGCGTACCAACCCGCCGGGCCTCGACGTCGGGCAGACGATCGGCGGAACCGTGCGCATCGATCAGCCGCTGGTTTTGTGGGGCAAGCGAGGGCTGCGCATCGCCGGCGCGGAGCGCGGCATCGCCACGGCGAAGGAAAATGTGCGGGACACGCTGCGGCAGCTCCGCGCCGCGGTGAAGGTGGCGTTTTTCGATGCCTTGCACGACGAGCGACAACTCGCGTTCGCGCAACAGAATCATGAGCGCTACCAACAGATCGTCTCGCTCAACGAGCGCCGCTTCAAGAGCGGCGACATCGCCGAAGCCGAGCTTGCCAAGATCCAGCTCGAACAGTTGAAGTACGTCGCGCAGGTGCAGGACGCCGAACGCGCGCTGGCCGAGAGCCGGCAGTTGCTCGGACGCTTGCTCGGCACCGGCAGCGCGACGGCGGCGAGTGGGCCGTACCTCCCTCCGGCCGTGCAAATCGACGGCGCCGATCTCGTGCAAGCGGCGATGGAGCAGCGAGCCGATTGGGCCGCAGCGCAGCACGGCCGCGAGCAGGCCGAACTCGCGCTCGCGCTGGCGCGGCGCGAGCGCTATCCCGACATCAGCGTCGGGGTCGATTACACCCACAGCGAGTTCGCCGCCAGCGGCGACAATCGCAACGTGATGGGCTTCGGCTTCAGTGTGCCGCTGCCGCTGCTGAATCAGAATCAAGGTGAGATCGCCAAGGCCGAGGTCGCCCTGCGCCAAGCCGACAACGCGTTGGCGCGGCTGCGTCTCGACATCGTGCAGGAAGTCGAGACCGCGCGCGCGGCGTACCAAGCTGCGCGGCGCCTGCAACAGGTGTTCGACAGCGGCTACTTGGCTCGCGCCAAGGTCAGCGTCGACGCCGCCGAGAAGTCCTATCGAATCGGCGCCGCGTCGTTGATCGAACTGCTCGACGCCGAGCGCACCTACACCGCTACCGAGACCGAGTACCTCGACAGCGTCCTGGCCGCCCGCTCGACCTTGACCAACTTGGAAAAGGCGGTCGGCAAAGACCTCGACGGCGAGTGAAACGGATGAGGCCGCGCCCTAACTCAACCTGACCATACGCGGCACCCATACGCGATATGCCGCGTGCATCTCAGAAGTCGGTGTGAAACCTGAATCCCGGAATGACGACCGGGCCGCGGTCGCGGTTGTAGCCGGGGTGCCAGATGTACTGGAGATCGGCGGCGGCGAAGACGCCGCGCCAGACGTGCGCGGTGTAGTAGCTTTCGATGATGTCTTCGGTCGCGTAGTTGAGCCGCCCGTCGCCGAGCAGGAATCCGCGACCGCCGAGCGCGAGATATTGGCGGTGGGGATCGGACAGCGCGTTGATCGAGAGCGCCAGGCCGATCTTGTCGTGCTCGCGCTGCCACACCGAGCCGTCGAGATCCCCACCGATCGCACCCGACCGGTCGACTTCGGTGAACGCGAACGATTCGTTTTGTCCGTCGCTCCAGCCGAAGCGAGCGAACGCACGCACGACGTCGGTGAGCGATTGTTCGACGTTGAGGCCGACGCCGTACTTCGTTCGTCCCGGTTCCCGGTGCGCCTCGATCGTCGGTGCCGCGTCACGCCCGTCGAGAAACGCGGCGTTGGCTTGACCATAGTTGCCCATGCGCGCGTGGTTCATGTACGCGAGCACGCGCACCACACCCGGGCGCTTGGCGAGCCAGTCGTGACGGCGCTCGACCTCGAGATTCTCCGACCGCGCTTCACCGATGTGCCAATCGAGATCGATGCCGTTGGCGACGCTGGGCATCAGCGCTTCGGCAAAGCGCGCGGCCCAATCATGGTCGTCGTATTCGAAAAGGGCGGCGCCGGTGTACCCGCGCGTGTCGGCCGCGAAATCGAATGCGCCGTTGGTATCGACGGTCCAATTCATGAACTGCAGATGGCTGTCGCTGCCGACGGCGTTGACGTCGAAGAAGTCGACCAGGCCCATCTTGCCGACGCGGATCTCCACGCGGCGCGCGGGGATACGCGGCGCGAGCGCGAGCGGGCCGCGGGCCTCGTCGACCTCGTCGTCGCTGAGCGGAATGATCTGCCGCAGCATCCCGCGAGCGATGTACGGCTCCTTGCCGAGATCGGGATTGCGTACGACGTCGAGGTTGCTGAAGCCGCCGAGTCCGAGCGCGTCACTGAGTCCCGACCCGCCGGTGGCTTCGACGTCGAGAAAGACCTCCGTCGTCTTCGTCACCTGGAAGCCGGTGAACAGCGTGATGACGTACGAGGTCGCGTTTTCCGACTCCCCTTTGAGGCTGTTGGGGCCGCTGTACGGGGAGTGAAACTCGGGATGCCACTGGAAGATCACGTTGGTCTGCCCTGAGAGCCAGAGACGACTCGTGTCGGGATGACTGAAAATGGTGAGGGTGTCCGCTGGCGCCAGCAGACAATGAAGGCCGGCTGGCGCTGTGGACCCGGCGATGCTCGAGTGCGCAACTAGGAACGCTGCCCCCACCAGCAGCGCAAACGCGCGACGGGACATCCGCCGTTTGTTTCAGCCCAACGCGCGTCAGTCAACGCTCTGCGCGGTACCCGGTAAAGTCGGCACATCCGTTCGGGCGTTCTTCGGTGCAGGCATCGTCGACCTTTTCCTTCCTTCAATTGGGACGAGGTGTCCACTTTATCGAGGGAGGTTCATGTCCACTCGGTCGGCGCGTTCGGATACTTCTGCTTCAACGAGAAAACATTCGTGAGCGACGATTGCACATGTTAGCGTCAGCCACATGGCCGATGCCGATGTGATCATCGTCGGGTTTCGTTGCGCCGGCGCCCCGCTGGCGCTGGCGCTGCACCGCGCCGGCGTCAAGGTCATCGTCGTCGACGGCGCGCCGTTCTTCACCGACCAGCCGCTTTCAACCCATGCGATCCAGCCGTACGGCATGAGAATGTTCGACAGGCTCGGGCTCGGCGACGTCGTGCGCAGCCTGGCGCCGCCCAACCGCGCGTTTCGGTTCCAGGTCGAAGACTGCTTCATGCAGATCGATCTCGAGGGCACCGACCTGGAGTCGCATTCGCCACGGCGATCGAAGCTTGATCCGGCGTTGCAGCAAGCCACGCTCGATGCCGGGGTCGATGCGCGTGAGCACACGCGTGTCGTCGGATTGCTCAATGACCGTGACCGAGTCGCCGGCGTTCGGGTGAGCAATGGTTGCGGCGAGTCCGAGCTGCGTGCAGGGTTGGTGGTCGGCGCCGACGGCCGCAACTCGACCATCGCCAAACTGGTCGGCGCGGAAGCGTATCTGCAATCCAGCGCCCGCAATTGCATCTACTGGAGCTACTTCGAGCAGACCCCGGCGTTCACCAGCGACCCGCGTTACCGATGGGGCGCGTGCATTCACATGGAAGCGGGAGAGACCCGAGCCGTGTTCCAGACCGACTCGGGCTTGCTGCTGATGGCCGGCGGCGGTCGCCGCGAGGTGGTCGAACGGTGGCGTGAGGACCCGGAAGGGTCGCTGTGGCAGCATCTGCGGCGCGGGCGGCTGACCGCGCCCCTGATGGAAGGCACGCGCATGGTCGCCAAGCCGCTGGGCGTGCTGTCGCTGCACTTCTTCATGAAGCGAGCGGTGGGTCCGGGCTGGGCGCTGGTCGGCGACTCGGGTCTGCACCTCGACCCGACGCCGGGGCTCGGCATCACCGATGCGGTGCGCGATGCCGTCGCGCTGTCTGAAGCGATCGTTGCCGGCGGCGATCAGGCGCTCAATCTCTACTGGCGCCGGCGCGACGCCGATTCACTCGGCCTGTACCACTTCGCCGCCGACATGGGTTCGGAGGACTACGACAACCCGTTCACGCGCATGATGTTCAAGCGCGCGCAGAACAGCGCGGCGGTCGCGCAGCGCATGTTTCTGATGATGGACCGCCAGCTCCGCCCGCAAGACATGATCCCGCCTACGACGCTGCTTGGTTGGATGATGGCCGAAACCGTCGCCGGAAATCTTGCACCGTGGTCGTATCTGCGCCGCACGGCCCGCTTCGGCCGCACCGTGGCTCGCCAGCAGGCGATTCTCGATCGCGCGCTCGCGAAGGCCGACCGCGGTGAGCTGGACACCAGCGTGCCGTCGCTGCAGTGATTGAGCAAGCCTGGAAGCGCTGGCTCACGAATCGCGGGACGCCTCTACCCAGCCCTTGCGACTCCGGACGCTTCTACGCCGTCGCTTGCTCGCGCTTCGCCGGCCGCTCGATGCGCACCTTGCTGATGCGGCGGCCGTCGAGCGCGACGACGGTCATCTTGTAGCCGTCGGCGACGATCGCCTCACCGCCTTTGGCGATGCGCTTGAGGCGGGCGAGCACGAAACCGGCGAGTGTGCTGTAGTCGGTCGTTTCTTCGACCGGTAGCCCGTACTTCTCGTGCAACTCGCTGAGTTGCACCGCGCCGCGCACCAGCAGCGATCCGTCCGGCAACTCCTGCACGTCGAGCTCCTCGTCGACGTCGAATTCGTCGCGAATCTCGCCGACGATTTCTTCGAGCAAGTCCTCGATGGTGACCAGGCCGACCACGGTGCCGAACTCGTTCAACACGATCGCCAAATGCAGCCGGCGTAACTGCAGCTCGCGCATCAGATCGCTGATCTGCATCGAGTCGGGGACGAAATACGCCGGATGCATGACGTCGGCGAGCTTGATCGATGCCGAATGCGCCTGGGCGCGGAACACGTCCTTGACGTGCACGATGCCGACGATGTGATCCAGATCGCCGTAGTAGACGGGCACGCGCGAGAACCGCGACTCGATCAAATCCTTCGCCAGCGCGTCGAGTGGGATGTCGGCATTGACGGCGTGGATGTCCGATCGCGGGGTCATCACCTCCCGCACCGAGGTGTCGGTGAACTCGAAAATGCTGTGGATCAACTTGCGCTCGGCTTCGTCGAAGATGCCGGCTTGCGTGCCTTCATGGACGAGATGTTTCACCTCGTCTTCCGATACGAACGCCTCGCGCACCTGCCCGCCGCCGACCAGTCGCAGCACGATCGACGACGACCCGGTGAGGAGACGGATCGCCGGCGATACGATCCACGCGAAGCCGCGGACCATCGGGGCCACCAGACACGCGATTTGTTCGCTGCGATTGAGCGCGAACGACTTCGGGACCAATTCGCCGATCACCAGCGTGAAGTACGACACGATCAGCACGCTGATGCTCAACCCAGTCACCTCGACCCACGACTGCATCCACACCGGCGCCATCGCGTGCAGGATCGGCTGGAAGTAGTCGACGGTGGCGGCGCCGGCGATCACCGAGGCCATTGCCCCCAAGACCGTCGTGCCGATCTGCACGGCCGCGAGAAACTGCGGCGGATCATCCTTGAGCGCCGCGAGTGCGGTGGCGCCGTGGCGCCGCTCGGCAATGAGCTGGGGAATGCGGCTCCGGCGGACGGCAACCAGCGCGATCTCGGATGCCGAGAAGAGTCCGGTCAGGAGGATCAGCGCGGCGATCACCGCGAGCTCAAGCCACATGACATTCACGTTCATCACCCCGACCTCCATGGCAGCAGCATACCCGGCCCCCCCGCAGCCGGTCTAGCCGCCGCTCGTCAAGTCGAATCGACGGACCGACAATGCGGTTCACCGCAAGTGTGCGGACATGATGACGCGCGTGTGCACGGCGAACTGAGGAACCGCATCGGGGCTGATGTCAGCCGTGGGAATGGGCGCGTCGATGTAGAGATCAACGGCTTGGACACGGCCGTGGGCGCCGGAGCGCTCGACGGCGGTGACCGGAACGACCGGCACCCGCGCCGCCACTGCGAGGTGGAATCCGCCGTGCTTGAACGGGAGCAGCTCGCGAGCGTCGTGGTGCCTGCCTTCGGGGAAGACCAGCACCGAGAGGCCGCCACGAAGTTTGTCGGCCGCGGCGTTGAGGCTTCCGATGGCCGCGGGTGTGCGGCGCGTGTCGATGAACACATGGCCGGCGAGCAGCGCGATCCATGCGAAGATGGGAATTTTGCGAAGCTTCAGCGCCAGCACGGCGCGCCATTGCAGCGGTAACGCGGCGGCCAACGCGTAGCCGGCGAAATGCGAGTTGTGGTTGAGCATCAAGACGTACGCGCCGTCGCGCTGGAGCTGCTCGCGCCCGTGAACCCGCAGCCGCACGCCGCAACTCGCGAGAATCATGTGGCCCCACAAGCGCGAGTGGAGGCGATGGCCGATGCGGTGCGAGCCGGTGAGTACGGTGACGAGCAGCGAGGACGGAAACACGATGAGGGTCCAGAGCCCGATCATGGTGTAAATCCAGGCGAGGTAGAGGGCGCGGCATATCATCGCACGGTTACCACCACCGTCGGTCGCTCTTCGAATCGACCGCGCGCGGACGTCGGATCGTCGAGGTTGCGGCCGCTGATCACCCACGCATGAGTCGTCAGGCGCAGCGCGCCGCGGGGAATGGATCCGCTCGCTCTATAGATGAAGCCATGATGGCCGAACTGTCCGGGCACCGATTCGGGCGGATCCGGCTGCGACATATCGTCGTTGTAGTACAGCTTCACGTTCTCAACCACGCCGGGATCGGCGGACAACCAGCCGAGCAAACCGACTTCGCGGTTGCGCAGCAGATACCACTGCAGCGGCTCCGATCCGCCGTGCGGGCCGCCGCGACCATCGATCTCGATCGCAGTTGGAATCTCCGGTGCGCTCGAAAACGTCAGGCCGCGCGCGTGCTCGTTGAGATCCATGGTCAGGTGCAGCGTTATCGACTTCAATAGGCTGGTGGCTCGTTCGGTTGTCCACACCGTGGTCGGAATGCTGAAGCCGTCGCGGTAATAGACAAAGCGATCCCGGTGCGGGCGTGTGTAGAGTCCGAACACGAGCCGCCCCCGCACCTCGACTTCGCGGACAATTCGCAGCGGCCCAACGTGGAGACCCGTGGTGCGGGCGAGGGTATCGTCTTCGGTGCGGCGAACGGTGCCGAGGCCGAAGGCGAGCTCGAGGTCGACGCGCGCTTTCGTGCGATCGAGGAGATTTTCAGCAGTCGACAGATCGCCGAGTCGCAAGTCGTCGAACAGCGCGTGGTGCGGCGCATGTCGGGCCAGCAGATAGCGATCGCCACAAACCGCATCGTCGGACGGATCGTACGTGAGCGGCGACCGCGGCGGTGCACCGCTCGCGTCACGCTGAACATAGAGCCAACCGCTATGCGTACGGCTCCGAACTTCGACTTCGACCAGGCCGTCGGTGTCGGTAAGCCGCTCCTCGGCTGCAGCGTCGGCGGGCAACAGCAACAAGTCGTCGGCGTCGAAAGTCGGGTCGGGGTCGGCCACGGGTTCCGGTCCCGTCTCGTAGGCGTAGTGTAGGTCGCCCGAGCTGCCCCAGCGTTCATCGACTTGCGACGCGACGGGAACGCGCGTCCCGGAATTCGCGACAAAGGCGCGCAAAGTGGCTGGATTGCTGCCAAGCAGACGCGGCAGTTCGCGCCCGACGATCGCGATCAGCGACGGTGGGAGATCCTCGCCGTCTTGTGCGCGCACCGGCGCGGCAGCGAGCAGCACCGACCACGCGACCAGTGCTGCCGTCGGCCGACCGAGGCGGCGCGGCGCGGGTATGGACAATCGCTGCAGCACGTTGTGAAGAGCCTCGTAACTGCCACAACGATCTACGGCAAGTGTGGTGAGCCGGGGGGCGACGTGGTAGAGGCCGCTCTACTCGCGGTGAGGCCCGATGAAGGTCGTGGCGTATTTCAAATTGAACGAAGTGCGATGGGTGCTGGCCGACAGCGACGTGGCCGAGTTGCAGCGACGCTGTCCGGGCGTCACCATCGTCTCCATCGAAGCCGAAGCCCGGCTGCCCGACCAATTGCGTGACGGCGAGGTCTTCGTCGGCTGGCATTTCCCGCGTGAGTTGTTCGCCGGGGCGCGTCGTCTGCGCTGGGTGCACTCGGCGTCGGCTGGGATTGAAGCGAATTTGTTTCCCGAGTTGGTTGCCAGCGGTGTCGTGCTCACCAATTCGGCCGGGCTGCATTCGGTGTCGATCCCCGAACACGTCCTCGCGTTGATGCTGGCGCTGAGTCGCGGTCTGCCGACTGCGTTGCGGCAGCAGCAGGAACGGCGCTGGGATCGCTTCGGTATCATTGCGGCGGGCATTCGCGAACTCACGGGCTCGAATCTGGCGATCCTGGGTGCCGGCGCGATCGGTCGTGCGCTCGCGCGTACAGCTGCGGCGCTTGGGATGCACGTGCGTGCCATGCGCAATCGACCTGAGCGCGGCGTGTCGGGCGCAGAGGCGGTGGTGGGCCCGAACGGGTTGCACGAGCTGCTCGGCTGGGCGCACTTCGTGGTGCTGGCCGTGCCGTTGACGGCGCAGACGCGGCGGTTGATCGGGCCGGCTGAGTTGCGGGCGATGCGTTCCGACGCCTACCTCGTCAACATTGCGCGAGGCGAAGTCGTCGACGAAGCCGCTTTGGTGGACGCACTACGCCGCGGAGCGATTGCGGGTGCCGGGCTCGACGTGTTTTCGGCCGAGCCGCTGCCGGAGGATTCCGAACTGTGGACGGTGCCGAATCTGATCATCACGCCCCACATCTCGGGGTACACGCCCGACTATTTCGCGAAGGTGTTGACGCTTTTCGGCGAGAATCTCGAACGGTTCGTCGCCGGACAACGGCTGCGCAACGTGGTCGACAAGCAACGCGGCTATGCGGACACCGACGAATAGACCTTTCGAGGTTTGAGCCGCTGTGCTACTCGACGACCGTCACAATTCGTCATGCCCATTGTGAACGACAAGCGCCTGTATCTGCGCCTCGGCGACAAGGTGAGCCATCGCGGTTACGCGCAATGGGGTGAGGGCGTGGTAGTGGAGGAGATGACGTCGAGCGTGCCGGGCGGCACGTGTCTGGTGCGGATCAAGTTCCAAGACGGGCGCCAGCGCACGTTCAACAACGACATGGAAAACGAGCTGTGCTGCTACTACTTCGGCGTGCGGAAGTTCTGGGAGTTCGATCCCGAGACGTTCGAGCCGACGCCGCGGACGCGACGGCGTCGGTTGACCTCGCGCTGAGTCAGGCTTGCGCTGCGATGGCGCGGCCGTGCGCGATACCTTCGGGCGAGAGATAGTCGACGACGAAGCGGTGCAGCGCCTTGATGGCCGCGTTGACGTCGTCGAACAGCGCCTCGCGCACCCACTCGCCGTCGACCCAGCAATCGAATGACGGCGCTTCGCCGAGCGCCAATTCGAGAATGCGCTCACCGATCGGGGTGCCGGTGATCAGTACGCGAATGGTCCGTCCGGAATCCATGATCGCGCCGCGAGCGTAGGGCGGCAGATTGATCAGTTGCTTGATCCGTTCGAGTTCGCGAGCGGGATAAGTTGTCTCGGCCAACTGCACGTAGCCCCATCCGCCCTCGGGAGGATTGGCCTGCTGTACCAACCGGAGATTGTTGTCGGTGAGGCGCTCGCGGGCACGGTCTTGTTCGAAGTCATGTGCGACGGTGAAGAAGCTGGTGCCAGCCGGCGCTTGAGTGAGCGGCGGCTTCGGCCGATTCTTCGGCGTAGTCTCGACCCACCAGCGGTCGGCGACTTTTGCTTCGCTCTTGGAGTCGGCGGGCTTGGTCGGCATGCTGACCTACGCGCGACGCCGCTTGGCGCGGGCGTATCCGTTGCCGTTGATCGCGGAGCCGTTGGCGCGCGTGTGACTGGTGCCGTTCATGCGCATCATGCGGTAGGCGAAGACATCGGCCTTGCGCTCGGCGTCCGCCCAAAAGATGTAGTGCCCCATCTCGTGAAACACCATGTTGACCCATTGGCGTTCGGAGTTGTACTTGCGACCGTTCTTCCAGTTCTCCGGATGCACCAAATGGATCTTGCCGTTCTCGTAAGTCTTGCCGCCGGTGCGACCCCAGTCGATGTACTCGAACCACTCGACCCGCGGTCGTCGCAGGTTGAAGAAGCGACACAATTGTCCGACCGCGCGATTGAAGTCGGCGGGCCGATGCTCCTGAAAGAACACGCTGAAGAGCTTCGTGATCATCCTCCGATCCCGCAGTGTCGGCAGCATCATGCGCATGGGAAAACTCCGCAACCAAACCCAACGACGGCGCCGGAGAATAGTGTTCCGAAGCGAAATTGTCAACGTCGACTTGGTCTGCAGCATCATTCTTTGATGAATACGAATCTTACGTGATATCTGCAAGTTGCACGAGATACATAATCTAAATACTTGGATGTGATGCCGGCGAACTTGATGAAATTTTCACGACGAGATCGCAGGTTGATGCGGGATAGAATGTGCCTCGTCGCTCGGCTATGATTGCCGGCGCATGTATCCGGTGATTCTGCGGTTGGGACCGCTGACGATCTACAGTTACGGGACGATGATGGCCGTGGCCTTCCTGGTCGCCGCCTACCTCACGGGCAAGGAATTGGATCGCAAGGGGCTGCCCGAGAGTGCCGCGTCGACGATGGTGTTTTGGGCCGCCATCGGCGGTCTCGCGGGCGCGCGGCTCTTGACGATCCTGGAAGACTTCTCGGCGTTTGTCCACGACCCGATCCGATTCATCGTCAGTGGGGCGGGCTTCGTTTGGTACGGCGGGTTGATTGGCGGCTTCGTAGCGGTGACGTGGTGCATGCGACGGTTGGGGCTTCCGTTCTTGCGCACGGTCGATTGCGTTGCGCCGGGGCTGTCGCTTGGTCACGCGATCGGCCGGATCGGCTGCCAACTCGCCGGCGATGGGGACTGGGGGCGAGTGACGACGGCGCCGTGGGGGATGGCGTATCCCAATGCGATCGTGGGATGGAACTATCCGCCGGGTGTGCGAGTGCATCCAGCGCCGGTGTACGAGACCCTCATCTACACCGCGATCTTTGGCTTGTTGTGGGCTTTGCGCAAGCGCGATCACGCCGACGGCTCGCTGTTTTGGTGGTATCTCGTGCTGGCATCGGGCGCGCGGTTCTTGATTGAGTTCGTTCGCATCAATCGTCCGGTCGCGGGTGGACTGACGCTCGCGCAGTTGATGAGCATCGGCCTCGTCGCCGTCGGTGTGTGGCGATTGATGGCGTCGCAGACACGGGCCCGCGCTCGCGGGCCCGTCCACTCAACGCCATGATGCAGCGGTGGGGAGTCGGTGCCGCGATCATTGCGGTCGGTCTGATTGCGGCGACCTGGTTTGGAGCCAAGCCCGCCCGGCACACCGGTTTTCCGGCGCCCGACTTCAGCGCGGCAGATTTGCGTGGCAGTGTGCAACGTCTCTCCGACTATCGCGGGAAGATCGTGTTTCTCAACGTCTGGGCCACGTGGTGTCCGCCCTGTCGGATGGAAATGCCGTCGATGGAGCAACTCTATCGGCGCTTTAAAGATCGTGATTTCGTCATGCTCGCGGTCAGCCAGGATACCGACGGGCCGGCGGCGGTGCGCGCGTTGGTCGAGCAGGTGGGAGTGACGTTTCCAGTACTGATCGATCCCGATGGCGAAGTGTCTCGACGCTACGGAGTCACCGGATACCCCGAAACGTTCGTCATCGATCGCGATGGCAAGGTGATCGAGCACTTCATCGGACCCGAAGATTGGGGCAGCACGCGCAGCTACCAGTACTTCGCGCATCTTTTGCAGGCCGATTCGAACCCGCAACAGGTGCGCGCGGACCCCGCGGTTGGCAGCTAAGCGATTGAGCGACGGGTTCCGGCATCGACGCTCCGTCGCCGTGCGGTGGTGGGTTGGTGCGGCGGCTGCACTCGCAGGCATCGGCCTGGCATCGACGCTGCGGGCCGAAACATTTTCGGTCGACTACATCGTGACCATCGATGCGGCCAATCCCGCGGTCGCGCAGGTGCGTTGGGAGCTGGCGGGAATCGACGAGATCGCGGACCTGCTTCTGCATATCGAGCCGGGACGCTTCGACGCCTTCGATGGAACCGGAACGATTACTCAGACGGCGGACCAAGTTCATTGGGTGCCAGGTGCCCCCTACGCGCACCTGACCTACCGAGTGCAGATCGATCATTCGCGTGGGCGACAAAAGCGCTACGACAGTTACGCATCGCCTGAGTGGATCATCACGCGAGGGCGAGATTTGTTTCCGCGGATCCGTCTCAGCTACCGGCCGCGCGGGAAGGAGCGGCCGAAGTCCCGAGCGCGTCTGCGGTTTCGATTGCCGGCCGGATGGACGAGCATGACCGCGCACGAATTGTTGGGCGCCGATCTGTTTCAGCTTGCGAGCCGAAACAGTGTCCTCGACCGTCCCACGGGTTGGATGATCCTCGGCAAGTTCGACGCGCGCCGACAAGAGATTGCGGGCACGATGGTGACGATCGCTCGGCCGCGCAATATCGGCATCGCCGCCAGCGAGATCTTCAACTTGTTCACGACGACACTCCCCGGATTGACGAAGCTCTTTTCGCATCCGCAAGCGCGCCTGCTGATCGTCAATGGACCGGACCCGATGTGGCATGGAGGGATCAGCGGGAAGGACTCGTTTTTCATGCACGCCAAGCGGCCGCTGCGAACACCCGACCGGACCTCCCCCTACCTGCACGAGCTGTTTCACGTGTTGCAGCCCTACCGGCCGGCCGCCGATGCGGATTGGATCGAGGAGGGCTTGGCAGAGTATTACTCGCTGGAACTGCAGCGGCGCGCGGGCTTGCTGGATGCATCGGAGTTTTCGCTCGGTCTCGAGTACTTCAAACGCTTCGGGCTGTGGCACGTCGATCTCACCACTCAACAGGATAACGCCGCGACCAACAACAGCGCGCCGCTCATCATGTTCGCAATCGACCAACGTGTGCAGCGCGCGACAGCCGGCGCGCGCCGGCTCGACGATGTCGTCATTGCCCTCGCGCGAGACGGCGGGGTCGTGTCGACTGAGAGCTTTCAGCGCGTGGTCGAGCGTGTCGCCGGCAAGCGATTCCGATTATTTTTTCAGCGACACGTTCGCAACTGCGAACCGCCGCGCTTCCCCGATATCGGAGAATAGGGTCAGGGGTACCGGAAGCTCAGAGCGACCGGAGGCACCGATGCGTCGACCGGACTACACGCGGCCTGAGGAAATGAATTCTACCGTGATCGTAGTGTGGCGCTACGATTCTTTGTGCAGGAGCCCGTTTCCAGCGCCCAGGAGATCGACCGGGATTGAGGCCTGAGCGGCCAGAACTTGCATCGCTTTGCGCGCGAGGCGGCTGGGCTCGATGTGCCCGTTCTCCCAGCGGTTAACCGTCGACACGGTTACCCCGATGGCGTGGGCGAATTCCTCCTGCGTCATGTTGAGACGACGCCGCAAGAGCGCTACCGGTGCTCCGTTGTTCTGCTTCTCAAACGACATAGTCCTCCTCCTCAGCCGGCATCATCCCTTCACCTCACCAGGTGCTAGAAGCGTGAGCACGGCACGTGCCAGTATCTTGCCGCGGAGGAACCGAAGTCGACCCAGCAGAGCGAGATGTTCGGGCGTCAATTCCTTAACGTGGCGATGGAATTCGGGCACCGAATGCAAGCAAGTGTCTGCTATGTGATTCATTCGAAGCAGCACGTCGCACTGGAAACTGTACCCAATATACGTTAGTCTGGGAGGCGTGACATAGGCCTAATCCTCAGAAACGAGGAGCGGAGGAACCACAGTACGTTTTGGGGTGAACCCCGGCAGCAGCACGTGCCGGACGGGCAACTCTTTGAGCCCGAACCCGTCAGCTAACTTCGTCGGCCTTCAAGGAGAGGAGCTAAACTGGGTGGAGCCAGGGGAGCAATCCTCGGGCTCTTCTTGTTTGGCGGTTGTGGTGTTGGGCGGCGCGGAACCTCTCCCCTGTTATGTCACAGGAAGGAGAGCTGATCGTGAACCATATTTCTCGAAGGTGCCGAATTGCCGTACTCGGGATGGCGACCTTGACGTTGTCGGGATTCTCGGCGGGGCGGGCCGATGCGCGCGACCATGTTCCGAGCCGGCACTACCTGACCGCGTCGTGGTACGGACGCGCATTCAAGAACCGGCCGACTGCGAGCGGGGTGCGCTTTGATCCGAGCAAGATGGTAGGCGCGCACCGCAGCCTGCCCCTAGGTAGCCACGTCCGGGTAACCGAGCTGCGTGAAGGCCGCTCCGTTGTGGTGAAGATCGTCGATCGCGGACCGTTCCGCCCTGGGCGTGGAATCGATTTGTCTTACGCCGCAGCGCAACGGTTGGGAATGGTCGAACGCGGCCTCGTGCGCGTTCGCGTGGAACCGGTGCCGGATCCGAGTCGGCCCCCGATCCTCGTTGCGCTGGTTGCCTCCGCCGCCGGCTCGCCGTTTCCGGGCGCGATCTTGCAGTAGCGGCTACGCGTGCGAGGCGCCGACCGCGGTTGCTTCGTCTGGATCCTTCGCCGCCACGGCGCCCCTTGGGTGCTTCTCCAGTTGGCCGATGCGTTTGGCCAGCGCTTGAATCTCCTTGCGGGTGGGAATGTCGAGGCGGCGCAGCAAGGGTTCGACGCGCTTGGTGAGTTCATGCTCAATTCCGCCGAGCATCCGCTCCGCCCGCGTCTCGACTTCCTTCTGTGCACGCCGGGCCCGGCGCTCCAAATCGTCGCGTAAGCGCCGGGCTTGGCTCACCAGTCGATCGAGTGCTCGCTTCTGATCGCGCGAGATCAGCCCCGCGGCTTGCTTGCGCGTCCGGCTGAGGACTCGCTCGGCATCCTTTTGGAGCTGCTCCATGCTGCCGCGCAGCCGCGCCAGCGGATCGACGCCAGTTGACCTTCGCATGACCGTCTTGCGTTTCGCCATAACTCCCCCATTGGGTGCGCCTTTCTAGCGCGGTGCGCGAGATGAGGGCAAGTGCCGAGCATGGGGGTGTTAAGGAGGCCTTCCCGGCTCGATCGGGCGTATTGACGGCGCACGGTAGCGTCGGCATAAAGGCGCCTCTTTCCGTGCGTAACCGAGCGGCATACCGACGCTGGTTAGTGGGGCTGGCTGGTTTTGGGGTGCTTGTCGTTGGAACTACCAGCGCCGGCTACGCCGTGCCTCGCTCGTCGATGCCGGGAGACGCTGATTGCGACGGCGTTGTCACGTCGAGCGACATCGATCAACTGATTGCTGAATTGACCGACGGTGATGGCGACCGCGCCGCCGATGCCGACGGCGGAAGCATCGTCAGTTGCACCGGCGCCGATGCAAACCAGGACGGGTATGTGACCGTTGCCGACATTATCGCGATCCTGACTCTGATTCCGACTCCCGGTGAGTCCCCGACCGCAACCGAACCTACGGAGACGCCAACCCCGGCACCGGGCCCATTGGTGACATTTGCCGGTGTCGCCGGTGCCGATGGCAGGCTCACTGCTCCAGTCGACGCGGTCGATGGAATCGCGGTCTATCAGCGTCTCGGAAACATTGGCTTTCGCTTGGTCGTCGAGGGAGCGCCTGGCACGTCGGGGAGTCTCGTCGGCAACAGCGTTACGCCCAAGCAGCCGGACCTACGGCCGGACCTGCAGCTACTCGCGTCAAGTGATCTTGGTGACGGCAGCCCGGGATCATGCGCGTCGATGGTTCCCGCTACCGATCCACCGATCTACGGGCCCTCACAACGGGTGACCGACGCGTTAGTCGACTTCGCGTGCCGCTTCTCTGTGGTCGGCAATCCGGCGGTGGCGTGCACGCTGAACGAGTTCGGCAACGACGCGTTCGTCAATCCAGCCACACGCACACAATTCTGCGTCGCGGTCTCTGCCGACTTGCAGTTCCCAGACGGTGACACACTGGTGACCGTCCGCTTGCGGGACATCGACGGCAACATCGGACCAACATCGCAATTCATCGTGCGGGTTGGCAACGCGGCGCCGCCGACCCGGACCGTCACGCCGACGCGCCCCACGCCAACGTCGACGGTTACGCGAACACCCACCGCCATTCCGACCGTTACACGGTCAGCCACAGCAACCCGAACGGTGTCGCCAACTCCCTCGCGCAGCGCGACCGCTAGCGCGACACTCACCGCGTCGTTGGCTGTACCAACCTCGTCGGTGACCACCACCGCGAGTCGTTCGACAACGCCCAGTAACACCGCTGCGCCGCAGGCAAGCCCGACGCCGAGTTCCTCGCGGTCAGCCACGCTCAGCGCCACGCCGACGGCGACACGAACGATCACTCGCACAGTCACCTCAAGCCCGACTGTCACTCTTACCGAGACCGGCACGATTCCTTCCCGGACGCCGACCCCGACCCCGACACCAACGGCAACTGCGTCGGCGAGCGTCTCCGTGACCCGAACCGCCAGCGTAACGCCGTCACGAACCGCCAGCGTGGCACCGTCACGAACCGCGACGGGACCGCCACCATCAAGTACCACCACTGCTTCGATCGCCCCGACTCGTTCCGCTTCGGCAACGGTGACCGTCACTCCGACCGTAGCCACGCCGACGCGGACCACCACCCGAACCGCCACGTCGACGGCCACCGTGACGGTCACCGGAACGTTGCCGGCGACTACCACGCCAACGACGACCGGAACGTCAACGGCGACGAAATCGGCGTCGCCGACCCCCACCGCCAGTGCCAGCCGTACGGCGTCGAGCACAACCAGCCCAACGGCGAGCGGGACGCAAACTCGCAGCCCGACACCGACCGGCTCGACCACCGCAACTCCGAGCGCATCGGCAACGCCTTCGCCGAGCGGCACGAGAACCCCGACTCCAACCAAGAGCCCGAGCGTAACCAACACGGCCACCGGCACGATTCCCACGCGCACGCCGACGCCGATCGCCAGCGCGACAACGACGGTTACCAACACGGTGACACGAGCACCGACCGCGACCCCGACCTTCTCGCCGACCGCAACACCGACCAATTCCCGGATTCCAACCTCGAGCCGAACGCCGAGTCGTACACCGACTCCCACATTTACGGTGACGGGCACACTGCCGGCGACCGACACGCCGACGGCGACGCCGAGCAACACTCAAACGCCGACCAGAACGCCCACGTTCTCCCCGCGGCCGACGAACACGTCGACAGCGACACCGTCCAGCTCACCAAGCAAGTCCCCAACCGGAGCGAACACGGCGACCATGACGCGTACCTCGACCTCATCACCGACTCTGACTCGGACACGGACAGCCGTGGCATCGAACACCGCCACCATGACGCCAACGCTGACACCCACGGTCACCAAGACGGTGACGCCGTCGCTGACACGTACACCGACTATCACGGCGACCTCTACATCGACGCGGACGGCGACCCCGACAGGCACGCCGACTCGCACGCCGTCGGTAACGGCCACCTTCACCGTGACGCGAACGCCGACGCTCACGCCGACCTTCACTGTTACCAGCACGGCGACGCGGACCCGTACGCCGACTCAAACGCCGACGATCACCAACACTCCCACCGTCACCCCGACGCGGACCAATAGCCGCACGCCGACGCCGACGGTTTTTCCGGGTCCTTCCATCACGTTCCTCGGCATTGCCGGATCGAACGACCTCGCCCCGACCCCGATCGGGATGAACCCACAGGGTCTGCCGATCTACACTCGGACAAGCGGATCCGACTTCAGCTTGGTGATCGAGGGCCGCCCCGGCGGAAGTCGTCGAGATGTCGGACTCAAGACATTCAACTACGATCCTGCGGACCCCACGATGCGGCCTGACCTGCAGGTGCTGGTCTCGCAACCGTTGGGAAGCAATCCGAGCCCGGACGTATGCGACAACATGCCCCCGAACATCGGCGGGGTTCCGGCCACCAACCCGCCCAACTTCTCGATCACACAGCCCATCAGCGACCATCTCAACGATCTGGGATGCCGATTCGTGAACGGGGTTGGCCAACCGTTGGGACGAACATCGACCGGCGACGCATGCACTGCACGCACCGACGGAACCTTCCACTTCGTATGCGAGAGCGCCACGTCACCGGGGTGCACTCAAGGGGCCACCACGGTCCAGTTCTGCGGGCACATTGCCCGCCAGTTCGCGTTCCCGACCGGCGATACGGTGGTGACGGTCATGCTCCGCGATCTCGCCGGCAATCTGAGCATGCCGGCCCAAATGATTATCCGCGTGCAACAATGAGTCGCGTTGACTGAGAGACGGTCGTCCGTTATACCAATCCGCCAATCGCACCATGCAACACCGCATTCCACACGATGGTGTGACCAACCCGAAGCATTAGGAGATTTCTGAAATGGCTGAGAAGAAGGCCAAGACGGCCCAAAAGTCCGGTGACCAAGTCGCGAAGGCGCGAGCCTGTCCGAGCTGCGGAGCGGAAAGTCGGGTGACGTATTTCACCGGCTTCGGTCGCAAGGGATTCTTCTGGGTGTGTGAAAAGGACTGCGGGTACACCCAGCGGACGCGCTAGGCCGGAGGACTTCACATGGGCCGTACCCCGAAGAAGGACAAGGCCAAGCGGGGCCAGAGTATCTTTGATGCGGACGAGCGCGACGAAACCTCCGAAGAAGGGGATCTCCCCAAAGACGAAGCCGGCCGACGTAAGATCAAGCGCCAGTACGAAACCCTACTCGGCATCCGCGTCGAGAAACTGAAGGGGCGTATCCTCAACCGCGAGCGCATCAACAAGACGATTGAAGGCGTCTACTTCATCTGCGCTGAGTGCAAGAAAGTCTGCCACAACATGGACGATGGGCTGGTCGAGGACCCCAACAACGTCCACAATCTCTGCGGCACCTGTGCGAAGAGCACGAAGCCGAAGGGCCGCGCCGCGTAGATCAACACAGGCCTCGTTTCCCTCGTTCCCCTCGTTTCACTTCGGGCGCCGACGCACGTGCTCCGCGAGGTAGTCCTCGATGTCGCGTGGCGCCGGGCTCTCGACGTTTACTCGCCGGCCGGTTCGTGGGTGCGCAAACGTGATGCGGCGGGCGTGAAGCAGCTGGCGCACGGCGGGCGCGCCACCGTACCGATCATCGCCAACGATCGGGTGCCCAATCGTCGCGAGGTGAACCCGGATTTGATGCATCACCCCGGTGGGAATCTCCACAGCAACCAAGGTCGCGTGATCGCCGCGTTGCAACGGCCGGTAGCGCGTGAGTGCCGGCCGCGCCCTGCGCGCGTGGGCCTCGTCCGCGCTGACGCAGGCTCGCATGCGTCTCGGATTGCGCGGATCGTGTGCGATTGGGAAGTGGATCTCGCCAGCCTGGCTGAGGTCGCCGCCGACAACTGCAACGTACTCCTTGGTGATCGCGCGCTGAGCAAATTGCCCCCGCAACGAACTGTACGCGGCCTCGTTGCGGGCGACGAGCAATAGCCCCGAGGTATCGGTGTCGAGTCGGTGCACCAAACCGACCTCGCCCGGCTTGGGTCCGACGGTGCGCAGGTCGGGAAAATGGGTGACGAGAAAATTCGCCAACGTGGTCCGCTCGTCGAGGCGCAGCGCGTGGGACGGCATTCCCGCCGGCTTGTCGACGACCAAGATGTCCGGATCCTCGTAAAGAATCGGCACGCGCAAATCGGGATTGTCCGGCAACGCCGCCGGCGATGCGGCGGCATCGCCCTCGACGCGAACGACATCGCCGGTGGCAACGAGTGAGCCCTTGGTCCGGCGACGGCCGTTGACCCGAACGGCATCAGACGCAATCAACGTCTGTGCTCGCTGACGTGAGCCGTTCGGCAGCACGCGCGCGAGAAACACGTCCAGCCGCTGCGGCGGACTGTCTGCCGGCACGCGATACTCAATTGCAGGCACGGTCGACACTCAGTTGTTGGAGATGCCGGTTCGTACCCAGCCGTCGACTTGCTTCAAAAACCCGGCGAACGGATCGCTGCCGGGCGAGGGTGCGAAGTAGGCCTTGCGGACATAGTCCAACGCACCCGAATAGACGTCGAACTTCTTCGACAACTCTTGGAACAAGAGGAAACCGGTGCGATAGAGCGTCACGTCGAGTTCCGAAACGGCCCAGTACGACCGGCGACCGGTGTCGAAGTAGTAGTCCAAGTAGCCCCCGCGCTCGGCGTGACTGCGAAAGATGCCGCTCATGAACAACGCGTAATCGCCGAGATAGCAGCGCAGCGCCCGCTCCCGCTCGATTTGCGCCCGCGGCGTCGCATCCGGCAGCTCCAGCATCATCGCAATCAAACTATCGACGCGCTTACCCTCGATCGAACGCAGCCGGTATAGCTGCTCCGCGTCGGCAAAGGCCGTCAACACTCCCGAGACATGATTGACGATCGGCTGCTCCGTCAGACCGAGTTCCCAGAACGCCCGCTGCACGATGGTGCTAAAGAAGCGCTTCAATCGCTCCATGCTTGGAGTATAAATTGGTCACCAGAGGACGGCAATGGAAATTGATCGATGGCGGCAAGAGTTCCCTAGTGCCCAGCGCATGCTGCACCTGAACCACGCGGGCGTGTCGCCGGTTTCACAGCGCGTCGTCCGCGCCGTACGCGCCTGCGTCGACGATGCCACGATGGTCGCGCCGGCCACGGCCCAGTCGATGCCGATGCGAACGAACGACGTACGAACGTGGTGTGCCGACCTGATCGGCGCCGCGGCGCACGAGATTGCGTTCATCACCAACACGTCCGAGGGGCTGTCGCTTGTCGCCAGCGCCATCACGTGGCGCGACGGCGACAACGTCGTGGCGATCGACGGCGACTATCCTGCGAATGTCTATCCGTGGTGGGGCCAGCGGCGATTCGGCGTCAAAACGCGCATGGTCACGCCGCGCGCCCGCCGCTTCGGGGTGGATGACGTTCGCGCCGCGAGCGACGCGCGCACGCGAGTAGTGGCCGTCAGCGCGGTCGATTGGCAAACCGGCTTCCGCTGCGATCTCCGTGCGCTCGGTGCGTTCTGTCGTGCCCGCGGCATCCTATTCTGCGTCGACGGCATTCAGGCGGTTGGGGCGCTGCGCATCGACGTCGAGCGCGACCTGATCGACTGTCTCGCCTTCGGCGGTCACAAGTGGTTGCTTGCGCCGCCCGGCTGCGGCGCCTTGTACGTCGCGCAGCGGGTCGTGGAGCAATTGCAACCCGTTATTCTGGGATGGAAGAGCGTGACCGATGCGGAAGCCCATCTGCCGTATCACTTCGATCTGCGACGCGATGCGATGCGATTCGAACCGGGCACGACGGCCACGCTCGGCATCGCCGGGCTGGGCGCGGCTGTGCGGCTCTTGCACGAGGTCGGCGCGACGGCGATTGAGTCGCGGATTCTCGACCTGACGGCACAGCTCGCCGAAGGTTTGCGACGACGCGGCGCGGAAGTCATCAGCCCATGGGCGGACTCCGAGCGCTCGGGAATCCTGACCGTGCGACTCGATCGGGATCCAGCCGCCGTGGTTGCGGCACTCGAAAACCAAAGCGTGCTCTGTCGCGTGCGGACGGGCGGCCTTCGCCTGGCGCCGCATTTCTATCTGGCCGACGACGACGTCGCGCGTTTCTTTGCGGTCTTCGACGACGTCACGTCGGGCTGACCAATCCGCGAAGGCAGTCACTCGCCGCTTGTATCGGCACCCGAATCGTCGCAATCTGCGGCTGTGTCGCGAACGAATCTTACACTCACCTATCCCGCGCTCGCCTCAGGTCCGGTGCGTTTCGCGGCCGAGGAATTGCGGCGCTATCTGACGCACATGACGGGCGCCGCGGTTGCGCTGCGGCCGAGCGACGGTCCGGCGAATACGCTGCGCCTCGGTTCAGCCGGCCTGCCGCCGCCGGGCGTTTGTCCCGACGCAGAGAGCTTTGTCGTCCAACCCAGTGCCGACGGCGCGATCGTCTGCGGCGGATCGCCACGAGCTCTGGTCCACGCGGTGTATGCTTTGTTGGAGCAACTCGGCTGCCGCTGGTCACTGCACGGCCGCGAGCACGAAACCGTGCCGAGACTCGCGCGACTGCCGGGGCTCAAGGCAATCCGAACCTCGCCGCGCTTTCGCGTGCGGGGGTACAGCGCCGACATCATGACCTGGCACTACGGCGACGCGGCGCAATTCAAGGAACATCTGACCGCCGACTACGAGTTCATCGATTGGATGGGGAAGAGCGGCGGCAATACGTATCTCTTCATTCGCCACCCATTCGACTCGCAGTTGACGATCCCCGAACTGTTACCGGAGTGTGCCCGGCGCGGCATCGACGTCGAATACGGGGGACACGTGATTCCGCTGCTCCTGCCGCGGGAGCTGTTCGCGACTCACCCCGAGTTCTTCCCGCAATCAGCCGACGGCGTGCGGAGCGAATTCGGCAACCTCTGCACCAGCAACACGGACGCGCTCCGCACGACGACGGAGAATGCGGTCCACTACGTGCGCGACTATCCTGAACTCCGCGGTCTTCACGTGTGGGGCGCCGATTTGTGGCAGGGCGGCTGGTGCCACTGTCGCTTGTGCCGCGATGTCACCGTGCAGGACCAGAGTCTGCGCTTGTGCAACGCGATAGCCGCCACGATTGCCGACCGCGGTGCCGAGCGACCGGTCTGCTACCTGGCGTATCACGACACCGTCGAACCCAATTTGGTCGGGCGCCCGCATCGCAACGTCTACGTGGAATACGCGCCGCGTGAGCGCTGCTACGGGCACGCGTTGAACGATGATGAGTGTCCGACGAATCGGCGCTATCGCCGGGCGCTGGAACGCTACGTCGAACTGTTCGAGGGCCGGGTGCGGATCTTCGAGTACTACGCCGACGCGATTCTGTTCTGCGGTTGCGCGGTGCCGCTCGGCGACGTGATCGCCGCCGATCTCGACTACTACCACCGGCTCGGGATCACCGAGATCACCAACCTGCAATTCGGCAGCTTCAGTCTGTGGGCCTATCCGCTGAACATGCTGGCGTACGCGAATGCGACCGTGGGCCGCTGCGATGTCGGCGCGCTGCGCCAGCGCTATGCGCAGGAGTTCGGCGCACACGCGCGGCTGATCGCGTCGACGCTGGGTGAACTCGAAACCGCACTGCGCCCGGTGGTGATCTACGGCGACATCCGTCGCCCGCCGAAACAGCCGGAACGGATTCGCGAGCTGCACCCACGCATCACCGGAGCGATCGAGCGTCTCGCGCAACTGAGCGACCAATTGGCGCCCGCGTCGGCCGATGCGGCGGTCGCGGCGCTGCAGGCGCTGATGCGATATACCCGTGCCGTGTTGGTCGGAGTCGAGCGAGAACTCGCGGGTGGCGCGGACGCCGGCGCGGCGTACGACGAAGCGATGGCGCTCATGCGCGCGGTGGATCGTCGCTTTACCGGTCTGTGGGGCGCGGTCAACCTCCCCGTCATTCATTCGTTCCATTCATCCGGCATGTTCGCCGCGTGAGGGTGCCGATGGGTCGCCGTATTCGCGTCATACTGATCCTGCTGTTGCTGCTGTCCGTCGTCGCGTTGTTCGCGCGCGCCTGGATCGTCGGTCCGCGCGTGAAACCGGGCAGCGTCCTGCTGGTCGACCTCAGCGGTGCGTACGCTGAGGCACCGCCGGCCGACCTGGTCGGCCGCTGGCTGCGCCACCGCGAACCGACGTTGATTGAACTCATCACGATGCTGAAGAAGGCGGCCGCGGACGAACGCATCAAGGGCGTCGTGCTGCACGTGACCCAGCTCGAGATCGGATGGGCGAAGGCACAGGAGATTCGCGACGCGATCGCGGCGTTCAAGCGCAGCGGCAAGCGCATCGTCAGCTATTTGGAGCAAGAGGTCGCTTCGGGAAACATCGACTACTACGTTGCGAGCGCTGCGGATCAGGTCTTCGTCCCGCCCGGTGGCAGTGCGCCGGTGACGGGCTTGCTCTCGCAGTTCTTCTTTCTCGGTGGCGTGTGGGAAAAACTCGACATCGACATGCAGGTCGAGAAAATCCGCGAGTACAAGACCGCCGGCGACATGCTCGCCAACAAGAGCATGACCCCGGCCCATCGCGAGATGGCCAACTCGCTGCTCGACAGCATCAACGGTCAGTTCGTCGGTGGCATCGCCGCGGCGCGCGGACTCGATCCCAAGGCGGTGCAGACGATCATCGACGACACTCCGATGACGCCGGCGGCGCTGGCGTCGAGCGGCTTGACCGATGGGGTGAAATTCCTCGACGAGCTGCGTGCGGATCTCGCGGGTCCACAGCAAGCGTTTCTCAAACAGGACGAGTATCAACCACCTGGTCGCGAGTGGCCTGGGTTGGATCAGCGACCGCGCCTGGCGGTGATCTACGCGGTCGGCCCGATTCACTCGGGCGAAGCAACCGGTGGCGTCGGCGGCGACTCAGTCGGATCCGAAACCCTGATCGACGCGTTCGACAAGGCCGCGGCCGATGACGGTGCGCGCGCAATTGTCTTCCGTGTCGACAGCCCGGGCGGCTCCGCGCTCGCGTCCGATCTGATCTGGCGCGCGACGCAGCAGGCGCGACTCAAGAAGCCGGTGATCGTCTCGATGTCCGACGTCGCCGGATCGGGGGGGTATTACATCGCTGCGGGCGGAACCCGCATTGTCGCCGAGCCGGGTACGCTGACCGGATCGATCGGCGTGGTGATGGCGAAGCCCAACATTCGCGGCTTGCTGGCGAAGCTCGGCGTCGCCACCGAAAGCCTCACGCGCGGGAAGTTCGCCCGCCTCGAAGACACCACCAGCAGCCTCACGCCGCTGGAGCGAGCCAAGGTGGTTGCCGGGATGACGCACATCTACGACGTCTTCGTTGATCGGGTCGCCGTCGGGCGTCAACTGACGCGCGAACGCGTGAACGAAATCGGACGCGGTCGCGTCTGGACCGGTGCACAGGCGAAGGAGAACGGTTTGGTTGACGAACTCGGCGGCTTCGCCCGCGCGATCGAGATCGCGAAGGAAAGCGTCGGTATTCCTGTCGAGCAAGACGTGCGACTGGTCTTTTATCCGCAACGCAAGGGGACGCTCGAACGGCTCGCACAATACATCGATGCGCGCGCAGTGGTGAGCCTGCCGCCGGGATGGCAGCAGGCGTTGTTGGCGGCATTCCCCGCGTGGGATTTCCCGGACGGCGCGCTGCTCACGCTGATGAGCGAGCAGGTTCAGATCCGCTGAGCTACGGCACCAGCAGCACCTTGCCGGTGCTGCGGCGAGACGCGATTTCATCCAGCGCGACGGCGGCGTCTTCGAGCTTGTGCGTCGACGACACCACTGGACGAATCGCGCCGCGGGCGTACAACTCGAAGAGTGCGACCATCGCCAGCGGGATGCGCTCCGGCTCGTGCTGGCGATACGCACCCCAGTGCAGCCCGACGACCGAAATGTTCTTCAGCAAGATCCGATTGACCTGAATCGTCGGGATGCGGCCGGAGGCGAAGCCGATCACCAGCAGGCGGCCGCCGAACGCGATGCACTTGGTCGACAGGTCGAAGATGTCGCCGCCGACCGGGTCGTAGATGACGTCGGCGCCGCGGCCGCCGGTTGCGGTCTTGACGTGTTCGACCCAATCGGGCGTGCGGTAGTCGTAGGCGTGATCGGCGCCGCTTTGGCGCGCGATCTCCAGCTTGCTCGGAGAACTCGCGGTCGCCAGCACCCGGGCACCGAGCGCGCGCCCGATCTGCACCGCGGCCAGGCCGACACCGCCGGCCGCCGCATGTACCAGCAGCGTTTCGCCCGCCCGAAGGCCGGCGCGGTACACCAACCCGAAGTACGACGTCTGGTAGACGATGCCGAACGCCGCGCCGTGCTCGAACGGCATTGCATCCGGCATGCGCACGGTGGCGACCGCCGGCGCCACGGCGACGCTGGCGAAGCCGCCCCATCCCAGCATCGCGAACACGCGATCGCCGACCTTGACGCTGTCGACGCCGGGGCCGATCGAGCGGACGACGCCGGCAACTTCGCCGCCGGGCGAAAACGGCAGGGGTGGGCGAACCTGATATTTGCCCTGTGCCATCAGGATGTCGAAGAAGTTGCATCCGATGGCGCGCACGTCGATGGCCACTTGGCCCGGCCCCGGCTCCGGATCGGGCAGTGCGGTCAGCCGCATATCTTTGGGCTCACACCAATCGTTGACCACCATCGCGCGCATCGCGGACCCGCCTTGTCCTGGGGTGTCGGCTCTAAATCTTGTGCCGCTGCACCAATTGCCGCGCGATCACCAGGCGCTGGATTTCGTTCGTGCCTTCGCCGATGATCATCAACGGCGCGTCGCGGTAGAAGCGTTCGATCGGAAACTCTTCGGTGTACCCGTAGCCGCCCAGCACCCGCATGGCTTCGGTGGACACTTCGAGGCAGGTCTCGGAGGCGAACAACTTCGCCATGCCGGCTTCGACGTCGCAGCGTTCGCCGCGGTCCTTCTTTTCCGCAGCGCTGTAGGTGAGCAAGCGCGCGGCTTGAATCTTCGTTGCCATGTCGGCGAGCTTGAGTTGAATCGCCTGATGCTCGCAGATCGGCTTTCCAAACGTCTCGCGCTGCTGCGCGTAGCGAATGGCTTGTTCGAACGCGGCTTGCGCCACCCCGACGGCCCGTGCGGCGATGTTGATGCGGCCGACTTCGAGCCCGCTCATGACGTGAATGAAGCCTTGTCCTTCGACGCCGCCGATCAGGTTCGAGGCCGGCACGGCGTAGTCTTCGAAATTGACTTCGCAGGTCTCGATGCCCTTGTAGCCGAGCTTGTGAATGTCGCGGCTGACCGTGAGGCCCGGCCCCTTCTCGCCGATGAACATGCTGATGCCTTTGTAGGGCGGGTCGGCAGTCGGATCGGTCTTGGCCGCGATCGCGTAGAGCGTGCCGTAGCGGGCGTTGGTGATGAACATCTTGCTGCCGTTGATGCTGTACACGTCGCCCGTGCGCTTCGCGGTGGTGCGGATGCGTTGCACGTCGCTGCCGGCGTGCGGCTCGGTGAGGCAAAGCGCGCCGTGGTGCTCGCCGCGGGCCATCGCCGGCAGGTAGCGCTGCTTCTGCTCCGGCGTCCCGTGGGTGCGGATCTGATACGCGAGCATGAGGTGGGTGTTGAGCACCCCGCTGAGGCTCATCCATCCCTTGCACAGCTCCTCCACCACCATCGCGTACGTGGTCACGTCGAGTTCGAGGCCGCCATATTCTTGCGGGATCGTCGCGCCGAACAGTCCCAGTTCCTTGAGCTTGGCGACCAGAGCGTGCGGGTATTCGTTGCGATGCTCCAACTCGCTGGCGACCGGCAACACCTCGCGCTCGACGAATCGGCGTATCGTAACGAGCAGTTCTTCGCGGACTTCGACCGGGGTACTCAAGGGGTTCCTCCTACAATCGGCAGTGCGCCGTATGTTTCACTTTCACCGTGTTCGCGCAAGATTCCCGGCGGAGCGCGAAGGCGCAAACGGCCGCCGCTTGATGCCACCGGTTGAGCCCGATATGTCGCGCAGCATGCGCACGACCACGTCGCTCGCCGGCGTCGCGCTGATCGGCTTGGCGCTGGGGGCGCGGCTAGTCCGCGCTGACGACGCGACACCCAGTGTCGGCACCGAGGTATTTACCGGCCGCGACGAGGGACGGCACGCGCGCGAGAAGCCGGCGACTCCGGCGACCTCATATTGGCGGATCGAAGCCTTTCTGCGCGTACCCGAAGCCCGCGGCGGCACGCGCGTGCAGATGCTGTTGCCGATTTCCGATGTGCACCAAGAGATCATCACGCGACGAATTCGGGCCGACGGATGGTTGTTCGGCGAGTTGCCGCAAGGCGACAATCTCCTCGGACGCTGGACGCTCGCACAAGCCAGCACAAGTCCGCTGGAGCTCGGCTATGAGATCACCGTCAAGGCGAGCGACGTGGAGCGACCGATTCCACACGGACCGTTTGCCGCGTTCGTTGCGCCCGCCGATGCGCAGGCGGATCTGGCACCATCTCGTTTGATTCAAAGCGCCGAGCCGGAGATCCGCCGGCGTGCCCGCGAGATCGTCAAGGATGCGCAGACTGTTGACGCCGTCGCGTGGGCCTTGTTTCAGTACACTGCGGCGTTCATCAAGGCCGGCAGCGGCGAGCCGCATGCCGACGCGCTGACCGTCTTGCGAGAGGAACGCGGCAGCAGCACCGGTAAGGCGCGCTTGCTCGCCGCCTTGCTGCGCGCCGTCGGCATTCCGGCTCGCATCGTCGGTGGTCTCAAGCTCGAAGACGCCACCAAGAAGCGGGCGACGACCTCGTGGGTAGAGGCGCGTCTGGGCGCGGATGCCACTGGTTGGGTGCCCCTCGATCCCGGCGGCGGCTACTTCGGCTGGCTGCCGAATCAGTACTTGGCTCTCTATCGCGGCGATCTGCCGCTGATCGTGCACAGCCCAGAGCTGCAGCTCGAATACGAATTCCTCGTGCATCAAGCGACTCGCGAATCCGCCGCCGGCGGCGGCGAACCGCCGCGCGTCGGGCATCCGCCGAGCCGCGCGGAGTCACTGGCCGGCGAGCGCGTCCGGACCAGCGCCAGCTACGTCGAGCGTCCAGTCGCGTCGGTGGTCGTGATCGTCGATCAAAGCGTTCCGCCCGCGATCAGCGATCGCATGCTGCAAGAGGCGCAGGGCGACGAGATCAACATCGTCCTGCTGCAAGCGCGCTTCGAGTCGCGCTACTTCCGCGAGCTGTACTTGCAGCGTTTGGTCAACAACAACTTGGATCTCATCCGCAAAGCCCATCTGCTGCTGGTCGCCACCGGCGACGATGCCGGGTTGTACGCGCTGCTGACGTTGGGTGAGAAGGGCGTGCCGATGCGAGACACGCGCGTGATCATCGCGGGCGACTTTCTGCGGCCGGTCGGCGCGGTCATCGGGCTGGTGTTGCAGCGTTTGCTCGATCCCGGTGAGATCGTGTTGATCAACCGGCCGGGAAATTTGCTCGGGCTGTGGGAGATGGCGCGCGCCAACCTGATCAACGGCGTGCCAATGATCGAGGAAGCGCGCAAGTGGGACGTCAAGCCGCTGGTGCTGGGCTACGATGCCGTCGAACAGATCAGTTGGTGGCGTCGCCAAGTCGTCGCCGCGTGGGCGCGCGCTGTGCAAGCCCAGGTGCCGCTGCAGGCGCTGAATCTGATTCTGATCCTGCCGATCATCGCGGCGATCATCGTGATCGCTCGAACGCTGATCGGCCTCGAAACGTTCGGCACGTTCTCGCCGGTGATCGTGTCGTTGGCGTTTCTCACCACCGGCCTGCGGTGGGGCGCGGCGATCTTTGCGGTCATCGTCGGCCTAGGGGCATTCGTGCGCGTCGCGCTGCAACGCTTGCGATTGCAGTTGGTGTCGCGCCTGGCGATTTTGATTGGAGTGGTGGCGGGCATCATGGCCGGACTCACCGTGGTCGGCGCCTCGTTCGGGATCGGCGCGCTGATGAACGTCAGCATCTTTCCGATGGTGATCATGTCGAACGTGATCGAGAACTTCACCTCGTCGCAAGCCGAGTTCGGCACGCGCGAAGCCGCGCGCCTGACGGTCAATACGCTGCTGCTGGCGTCGGTGTGCTACCTCGCGGTGGAAGCCACGGGCCTGCAGTCGGTGGTGTTGGTGTTCCCCGAGGTACTGATCGGCGCGATCGCCGTCGACGTTGCGCTCGGCAAATGGCGCGGCCTGCGCCTGCTCGAATACTTCCGCTTCTTCGATCTCACGCGCCGCACGGAGCGCCCGTGGAACCCGCGCTGATCGCGCGGCTGCGCTGGCTGCGCCGGAACGTGCTCGGCATCAATCGGCGCAATCAAGAGCTGGTGCTCCGCTACAATTCGCCGTCGCTCATCGCGGTGGTCGATCACAAAGCGCGCACCAAAGAGGCGTTGGCGCAGCGCGGCCTTGCGGTGCCGCCGACCTACGCGCGCTGCGCACGGACGGCGCAGCTCGGTGACTTCTACGCGGAGTGTGCGCGCCGGGCCGAATTCGTCCTGAAACCGGCGCGCGGCGCCGGGGGCGAAGGGATCGTGGTGATCGCCGGACGCGACGGCGATCGCTTCGTCAAGCTCAGCGGCGCACGCCTCACGCCACGCGACCTGCTCGCGCACGCCGCCGACATCCTCGGGGGCGCATTCTCGCTTAGTCAGACCCATGACGAGGTGCTGATCGAGCAGCGCCTGACGACCGATCCCGCGCTGACGCCGTACTGTCCCGGCGGTGTCGCCGATCTGCGAGTGCTCCTGCTCCACGGTGTGCCGTTGATGGCGATGCTGCGGCTGCCGACTGCGGCGTCGCAGGGGCGCGCCAACTTGCATGTCGGCGGCATCGGTGTCGGACTGCACTTGGCCACCGGCGCCGCGCGCTTCGCGATCTGCCGTGACCGGCCGCTGACACACCATCCCGATACCCGGCACCCGCTGCGCGAGATCCGCGTGCCGCACTGGCATGAGGCGCTGCGGTTGGCGGCGCGTGCCTACGATGCGATCCCCCTCGGTTTGCTCGGCGTCGACATCGTGCTGGCGGATCCACACGGACCGGTGATTCTGGAGTTGAATGCGCGTCCGGGCTTGAGTATTCAGTTGGCCAATCGACGTGGGTTGCGGCCGCTGGTGCGCAATTTGTTGCTGCGCACTCCGGCGTCCTCGGGTACAATCGCGGCCGACGCGCGGGTAGCGCTCGGCGTGGAGTTGAGTGAGCAGGAGGACGAGTTGCGATGAGGTCGAGGGGGGATCGTTATCTGCGGTATGGCATGACGGCGTTGGGGTTGCTCGCGATGGCCGCATCACACGCGGTCGCCGGATCTGGGCGGGGTCAGCGCGAGGAGAGCCCGACCTTGGAGGTGTGGAAGGCGAGGCGCGAGATGTGGCTCAAGCAAAACGGCCACGTCGTGCGCAAGTTCCGCATCTCGCTCGGCAGTGAACCGGGTGCGAGCAAATCCCATCAGGGCGACGGCCGGACGCCGGTGGGCACGTACTACGTCTCCGACAAGCGCGCCAATAGCCCGTTTCACCGCTTCCTCGGCATCAGCTACCCCAACATCGACGATGCCGAGCGCGGGTTCTCCGAGCACTTGATCAGCGCCGACCAGTGGGCCGATATCTTGTACGCGAACCTCCAGCACTTGCCGCCGCCGTCGCATACGCCGCTCGGTGGCCGCGTCGGTATTCACGGCTTTGGTGGACGCAAGGCCGCCGGCATCGACTGGACGGCCGGCTGCATCGCCGTCAGCGACGAGGATATCGACTATCTTTTCCGTATGGTGCCGGTCGGCGCGCCGGTACGGATCCATGATTGAGGGCGCTGATCGCGAATCGCGTATCGCCAGAGGTTTGGAGATCGGCGATCTGCGATACGCGATATGCGTCCGCTGATTCCACGACACTGGAAGTTGCTCGCGCTGCACGCGTATGCGTGCTAGCGCTCGTTCGCGGAGGCACTACCATGGCGGCGTTCTTCGACCGGCTCGAACCGGAGCACATCGAGTTCATCAATCGGCAACCCTTGTTCTTCGTCGCCACGGCGACCGACGGCGCGCATCCCAATCTTTCGCCGAAGGGCTACCATGCGCTGGCGGTGCTCGCGCCCGATCGGGTCGCCTACGTCGACTTGCCGGGCAGCGGCAACCAAACCGCGACCCACGTCGCGGAGCACGGGCGGATCACGTTGATGTTCTGCAGCTTCGAGAGCAAGCCGTTGATCTTGCGCGTCTACGGAAGGGGTGAGGTCGTCGCGCGCCACACGCCCGCCTTCGAGCAGCTCGCCGAGTTGCTCGGAGAAAGGGTCGGTCGGCACACGCGGCAGCTCATCGACATTCGCGTGCAACGCGTGCAGACGTCATGCGGCTACGCCGTGCCGCTGTTCGAGTATCGCGGCCAGCGCGAAACGCTGGTGAAGTATCACGACAAGAAGCACGGCGAGATCGACTGGGAAGCGTACATTCGCGAGCGCACGGCGCCCCAGCCGCCGGTCGCGCGCTAGCGCGGCGAATCACGCATCGCGGTCGCGGCGCGGCGTGGGTACACCGCGATTACGTCTCGTCGGCTACGCCGCGAAAAATCGCCCGGGGTTGACGTTGGGTTCGCGGAACAGACGCTCGCCCGGTTTGGCCTTCGCCAATACCGCCGGCACCTTGAGGCCGCACTGTTCGATCGCCTTGATCGTCTCCTTGATCCCGATGACGTCGACCAGCACCGTGGGCGGCGCCCAGTTGAAGCCGAAGCCCATGATCCGGTCGACATCGCGTGGCTGATCGACCACCTCGGAGGCTCCGACGCGGTTGAGCGCGTAACTGACGTACCCGAAGACTACGGTGCGCGCCAGGTCGGCTTCGGCACCGGTGGCCGCAAGAAAGTGCTTGAACGCGTCCGCGTAGCAACCGATCCGGTGTAGCTCGCGCATTTTCTCGACGAACGGAAGCGGCTTGACCTTCACGTCGGCCGGGTCCTTGTACCCGCCGCTGTTGGGGTCGAGGACGAGATTGATGGTCTTGCCGCCCTCTTTGGTACGCCGGTAGAAGCCGCCACGTTCGGGGGTCTTGTTGCCGAGGTGACCCTCATCAACCAGTTCGGCCATGTATGTGGGCAGCGCGAATGCGTCGTGCGCCTCGTCGTTAGTATTGGCGTGCACGTTGTCGACGATCGCCTTGTGCACGTCCCACCCGACGAGGTCGATGGTGGCCAGCGGCGACATCGCGCGGCCGGTGTACGGTCCGATGAGATAATCGGCGAACGCGACGCCGTGCTTCGCCGCGAGTTGTGCGACTTCGTTCAACACTTTGAAGCCCACGCGATTGCCCGCGAAGGCGGGCTGATCGCGACACACCGTGACGACTCGGCCGAAGCGCTTTTCGAGCAGATCCACGGTCGCCGGTACGAGCGCGGGGTCTGTGCCCGCGTGCGGGATCACCTCGGTGCCGACGATGACGTTGGGCGGATTGAAAAGGTGGATGCCGAGAAAGTTGCGCTTGAAACCGTCGCTGCGCGGGCGCGCCATTTCGGTGATCGACAGACCGGACGACACGGTCGCGACGATCGACTCCGGACGGCGAATCTTGTCGACGCGTTCGAAGAATCCCTTCTTCAACTCGATGTCTTCCGCGAGCGCCTCGAAGATGAGATCCGCTTTGCCGACCGCTTCGTCGAAGTCGCCGTCGTAGGTGCCCACCGACATGCGGTCGGCGATGCGCACCGACTTCGCCATATTTTGCGCGCCGACCAGCCCTTCGCGCGCGCGCTCGGTGGCGCGCGCGAGCAGGACGACGTCACAGCCGCCGGCGGCGAAGGTTTCCGCACTGCCGGCCCCCATGGTGCCGTTGGCACCGAGAATTACCACGCGTTTGATGTCGATCATCCCCTTGCTGGTCCTTGTGTGTTGAAGTGGCGTCGCTGACGACAGCCGGCGTTGTTAGTCGCATTATTTCGCGGGCAGAGTCAACTGAGTTCAGCCGCTGCGAATGACCGTCCAGGTGCTGGTGACCGTCGCCAAGAGCTGATCCTTGCCGTCGCGAATCTGCGCTTCGAGGAAGGCGACGCGGCTGCCCTTGTGGACGACGCGTGCTTCACCGCGCAGCAGCCCGGGCGTTGCGGGCCGGAGAAATGCCACCTTCATCTCCGCGGTGGTTGCCAACTCGCCGTCGCTCAACAGCGCGCCGATGGCCGAGGACATCAAAGCGTCCGCGAACACCGAGACGTAGCCGCCGCGCAGAAAGCCGAACGGATTGATGAGGCGGCCCTCGTCGAGCTGCCATTCCCAGCGACTCGCCGCCGCGGTGCATTCGACCGCGCGCAAGCCTGGCTCACTGCTGAGCTGGCGGGTGACTTCGGCGACGTCATTGTCGCGAATGGCACGGTTCAGTGCGGCAAGCGGAGCCAGTGTGGGCACGCGCGACTGTGTAGCAAGGCGTCTCGGGCCAGTCGACAGGGGGATAAGTGCGAGCTTGAGTCGACGCAGCGAGGACGGTAACGTCCAACGATTCGAGCTGTCGCGAAGGAGATCTCGTCATGGATCAAGCCCCGAATATGGAAGGTCTGTACTATGCGAGTGACCAGCCCGAGGTCGTTGGCGACCGGGTGCACTTGATCACCGGCTTCGGCAACTCGACGTGCATCGAGAGCGACGACGGCTTGGTGATCGTCGACGCGTGCGTTCGCGCGATGGGGCCCCGACTGCTGGCTCAGATTCGCACACTCAGCGACAAGCCGATCCGCTACGTCATCTATACCCACGGGCATTTTGATCACGCCTTCGGCGTGTGGGCGTTGCTCGAAGAGGCGCAACAACGCGGATGGCCGCGGCCGATCATCGTCGCGCACGAGCGAGTGGCACAGCGCTTCAATCGCTATCGCGAGTTGGCGGGCCAGCACGACCACATCAATCGCATTCAATTCGCGCTGCCGGATACCGTGAAGGTGTCGCAGGAAGGCACGTTCTTTTACCCGGACGTGACGTACGCCGACCGTATGCTGCTGCGCGTGGGCGAACTGACGCTCGAACTGCGCCACGCGATGGGCGAGACCGACGACGCGACCTGGGTCTGGGTGCCGGAACGGCGGGTGGTCTGCAGCGGCGATCTCTTCCTGTGGTCGTGTCCCAATATCGGCAATCCCTTCAAGGTCCAACGCTACGAAGTCGAATGGGCCGAAGCACTCGAGGCGATGGCTGCGCTGCATCCGGAGGGGCTCGCGCCGGGACACGGGCCGGCGATCGGCGGAGCCGAGAAAGTCCGCGCGGCGTGCCTCGACACCGCGCGAGCACTCCGCTGGCTGCATGATGAGGTCGTGGGTCGGCTCAACGCCGGGCAATGGGCCGAGCAAATCCTCGCGGAAGTGAACGCGCTACCGCCGGACCTTGCTGCCAAGCCGTATCTGCGGCCGATCTACGGCTGTCCGACCTTCATCGTGCACGGCATTCTGCGCCGCTACGGTGGTTGGTTCGACGGCAACGCCGCCAATCTGTTTCCCTCGCGCGGCGCGGCGATCGCGCGTGAAGTGGTGCAACTCGCGGACGCCGCCCGCTTGCTTCAACGGGCGAAGGAAATTCGCGGTGACGACGTGCAACTGGCACTGCATTTGGTCGACTTCGTGGTCCACGCCGGCGACCACACGCATCGTCGTGACGCGCTCCAGCTCAAAAGCGAGCTGCTCAATGCCCGCGCCGACATCGAGCCGAGCTTCATTGCACGCAACATTTTCCGCAACGGCGCCACGCGCGCCGCTGCGGACGCGAAGGCGTAGATGCGCCGCCTGGCATGCGTCGCCGTCGCCGCGCTGACGCTGGCGGGCTGCACGTTTGTCGGCGGTCCGGGCTCGAGCATCACCGGATGCGCCGGAACGGCGTGGGACCAATCTCAAGCCGCGCCCGTCGGCGCCGTATCGATCGTCGCACTCGGAGACTTCGGAACTGCGGCCGAGCGGCGCAGCGCCGACGTTGGGGCCGCACTGCGGGCGTTCCTGGCGCAGCGGCGCATCACTCCAGACGCGGCGGTGCTGCTCGGCGACAATTTCTACAATGCGGGACTCATCGGTCGGACGCACTGTCCGTGCTGGGGCGGTCACGTCGACCGCGTCGCGGTGAGCCGGCAGCTCGACGACGTCCTTCGACCATTCGAGTTTCTTCGAGAACAAACCACGGCGTACGTTGTGCCCGGCAATCACGACTACGGCTGTCCCAAGCTGCAGGCGATCGAGAACGAGACGAACATCGACAGTTTGCTACCGCCGGAGCGTACCTGGGGTGAACGCTGGCAGTTCCGCGCCGGCTTTCCCACTGCCGCCACGTTCGATGACCGCGCACAAATCGTCTTCATCGACAGCGAACGGATGATCGAAGACGGTGACTTCCTGGCTGCGTCGGTCGATCGCATGCGCGAGCTGCTGAGCGCCGGAGCATACCGCTGGCGATTGGTCGCGGGTCATCATCCCCTCTACACCAACGGTCCGCACGACGGTGCCGGCTGGGATGGCGCACTCGAAAAGGCGCTGTACTATCCGCTGCATCTGCTGTTGTTCCCGCCCTTCGTGTACGGCAACGAAGGGGCGTACGAGTGGAAGTACCGGCGCTACCGGCGCGAGCTGGAACGTCTGTTCTCCGAGCATCATGTCGATGCGATGCTGGCGGGTCACGAGCACGCGCTCGAACTGCTCGCGCCGCGCGAATCGGGACAGCCGATCAACGTGGTGTCGGGCTCGGCGGCAAAATGCTCGCCATTGATGCGGCGGGCGAACACGATCTTCGAAGCATCGAAGAATGGCTTCGCCGTGCTGACTGTCACGGCCGAACGGATGCGCATCGAGTTCATCGGTACGACCGCGTGCGAGGACACCAAGGTTTGCGCACAATCGGTACAAGCCGGAGAATGGCATCGGTTGTTCGCTTACGACCTCGTCCAACTGTAGCCGCACCCTTCAGGGTGCGCTCCTTCGCGCCTGCAACAACAGACGACGCGCAGGCGAAAGCCGGCGGCTACAAATGATCGGAAGGTGAAGTTACGTGCGTGATCGAGTGCTCGGCGCGGCAACGGATGCTTCAGACGCGAGCCAATCCCGGACCGCCGGACGCGCGAGCACCGGCAAGACGAACTCGACACAGCGCTCGGCGAGCCAACGCGAATTCTCTGCGAGTTGCAGCACCTCTCCGAGCCGCTTCTGCTTGATGGCGCCGTAGAGATCGTCCCACATCGCTACCGCCGCGCTGCGGATGAGCGCAACCAACTTCTCGTCGGTGGCGGCGCGGCGAATGAACGCGTCCCCGTGCCGCCGCTGCGCCGCGGTCGTCTTGAGCAGGTAGTGACGCAGCGGCTCGTCGAGCAATCGGCGGATCACGGCACGGGTCAGGTCGAGCACCAGCCGTTGATTGGTTCGACTGGTCGCAAACGCGATCGCTTGCTGCTGCAGCATGGGCATGAACAATCGGATGAAGCCTTTGATCTGTTCTTCGAGCGCGCGCATCGCGGCGGCGCCGAAGAAGGGGTTCAACTTCTGGTTGAAGTTGACGATGGCGGTGAAGATGAGGTCGGTGAACAGCCGCCGCATGAACTCCTGTTCCATGATGCCCGAGATGAGATCCTCGGCGTTCGGCGGCAGCGCGGCGAACTGCCGCAGCAACGCGTCGATGTCGTCGAGCCGACGCTCCTCGATGAGGTCGCTGAGCGATTCGACGCGCCGGCGCAGGCGCGTGGTGGCGCGGCGATTCCCCTGGATCACCAGCTCCGCGATGGTTGCGGGAGAGACGATGCGAGCATCCCACTCGGCGATGATGCCGCGGATCAATGTCGGATCGAGGACGTCCTGAACCCGTGCATCGGCCAGCGCACGAATCTCGGTTTGCAGCGCTCCCGCGAGGCTCCGCTTAAATGGCGTGGAGCGAATCCGCTTCGTCCAGTAGTCGTTCGTCGCTCCGCGCACGTTCGTGACCGTCAGGACACGATGGCGACCAGGTCGGTCACTTGTCAATGGTCCGATGCTATCGAATCGAAAAGGCTCGATCTCATAGCAGGTCGATGCCGCAATCGGTTGATGAGCTCGACGAACCAGGTCCGCCGGTCGTGCGCTATGCGGAGCGTCTCGGCCTCGGCACTCCGTGGTCAGACCATGTCGGTCGGCCGCAACGGCAGCCCGAGAGCGACGCGGCCGGCGAGCTCGGCGGTGCGGTCCCAGTCGAAGACAACGTGACCCTTGAGGACCTCGATATCGCGTTGCAGCCGCTGCAGCGGCGCTGCCGACATGTAGATGCTGGCGCCCGAGCCGTCGCACACGGTGGTGATCACCCCGCGCGCGGCGCGCACCGTCGCCGCCGCCGTGAGCCGCAGGCTCATGCGCTTCTCCACCGGAACCGAGGTTGTGCCCGCGACTCCGGCAAGCTCCGCGACCGCGTGACTCCAATGATCGCGCACGAGGGCGAGATCGCTGATCGCCATGCCGAGACGCGCCTGAGCGACGGGTTGATCGCGCTGGCGGTCTCCCATCGAGTAGGCAAGCACCCGCTCCGACATGCGTTGGCGGAAGAGATCGACGGCGGCCTCGGCGGCGCCAAGAGCGGGCGCGGCGGCGATCAGCGCCAGAACGGGCGGTACAGGAAGGCCTGCCATCGCATCGCCGTCGAGGCGATCACCGCCGAAGAGCAGCGATTTCGCCGAGAGGGCGCGATGTCGCGGCACGAAGACATTCTCCAGGCGGATGGTATCGCTGCCCGTCGCGCGCATCCCCGAGGTGAACCACACCTCTTCGATGTGCGCTTCGGCGATGGGCACGACGACGAAGAGGGTCGTGGGCTCGGGCTCGCTCTGCACGGCGTGCACCATCGCCCACTCCGCGTGATGGATCGCCGTTGCCCACTCCCAGCGTCCGCTGACCCGAAGGCCCCCGTCGACGGCGGTGGCCGTCCCCGTGGGCGCCAGCGGCGCCGGCACCAGCGCGTACGGCTTCTGCGCGTGAAAGAACTCGGCTCGCGCCTTGGGGGGGAACTTGCCGAGCAGCCAACTGTGCAGGATGAGGAACGAGATGGTCCACGCCGACGCCGGGCAGCCGTGCGCGAGGATGCGCGTGCAGTGCGCCAGCGAGTCGATGCCGAGACCGTGTCCGCCGAGCGACGTCGGCACCAGCATGCGGAACAGATCCGCGTTGCGCACATCCTCCAGCGTGCTCTCGGGCAGGCGCCGCAGTGCCTCCGCTGCTGCGGCGCGGTCCGCCAGCGACCGAGAGAGCACCTCGCCGCGTTCGAGAACCTCCGAGTGAGAAAGCGTGCGCACGGAGGCGCAAACTAGCCGCAATCACGGTTCGTCGACAAGAGCTGGCCAGTCGGTTGGCATCCGCGCGCGGCGCACGGCAGGTCTGAACCGATTGCGACGGATAGGTCCCGCGCCGCTTCCCTTCGCGGCGTGATCGGGTTACATCGATGGCCGCACCAGATCACTCGCCGCGCGAACGGAGGTAACGAATGGATTTCTCGCTGGGTCCCAAGGTCGAAGATCTGCGCAGTCGCGTCATCGCCTTCATGGACGAGTATGTGTACCAGGCGGAGAAAGTCGCGTCACAGCAAGTGCACGCCTCGGGCGACCAGCATCTCGAACCGCCGATCATCAAAGAACTGAAGAAGAAGGCCAGAGCGCAGGGACTGTGGAACCTGTTCCTCCCCGACAAGGAGTTCGGTGCCGGTCTCAACAACTGGGAATATGGTGTTCTCTGCGAAGTGATGGGCCGCAGCCCGATCGCGCCGCGGATCTTCAACTGCAACGCCCCGGATACCGGCAACATGGAAATTCTCGCCGAGTTCGGCACGCCGGAGCAGAAGAAGCGCTGGCTGCAGCCGCTGCTTGACGGCGAGATTCGCAGTTGCTTCTCGATGACCGAGCCGGAGACCGCCGGCTCCGACCCGACGTTGCTGAAGACGCGCGCCGTGCGTCAAGGTGATCACTACGTCATCAACGGACACAAGTGGTTCACCTCGGGCGCGTACGGCGCCGCCTTCGCCATCGCCATGGTCGTGACCGATCCCGATGGGCCACCGCATCGGCGCGCATCGCAGATCATCGTCCCCGCCGACACGCCGGGATTCAACCTCATTCGTCCCGTCCCGGTCATGGGGCATACCGGCGGCGGTGGCCACGCCGAGGTGCGCTATGAAGACTGTCGCGTGCCGGTGACCAATGTGCTGGGCGGCGAGGGCATGGGATTCGCCATCGCGCAAGCCCGCTTGGGTCCCGGGCGCATCCATCATTGTATGCGCTGCATCGGCGCCGCCGAGCGCGCCTTCGAATTGATGTGCAAGCGCGCCAACAGCCGCTACACACACGGGAGTTTGCTCGCCGATAAGGGTATCATCCAAACCTGGATCGCCGACTCGCGTATCGAGATCGACTCGGCCCGCCTGATGGTCCTCAACGCGGCGTGGAAGATGGACACGATCGGCAAGAAGGAGGCCCGCCAGGAGATCGCGATGATCAAGGTGGTCGTCCCCAACATGATGCTGGCGGTGCTCGACCGCGCCATCCAGGTCCACGGGGCGATGGGCGTCTCGGACGACACGCCCATCGCGCGGATGTGGCGCGACGGCCGCTCGATGCGCATCGCCGACGGTCCCGACGAAGTCCACAAGATGACAATCGCCCGGCGCGAGCTGCGCAAGTGGGCGTAGCGGACCGGGTACCGCCTGCTGGCGGCTAGCCGATCAATCCGGCGACCGGGCGCGATGCTATGCGCTTTGTCGTACCGCTGCTTTTGCGGGCCGACGTTGATCAGCGCACCGGACGCGTAAAGCGGCGCGCTACGTCATCCGACCGCCGCGCTCAGTGACGAAAGTGGGCAATCGAATGCCCGCCTTCACCGTCAGCGACTGAGCTTTCTGTGGCATGACGGTTGCGTAGGTCGAACGGTCATGACTGCACCTGTACGCCGCGCGGTGAACATCATCGTCGCCGAAGACGATGATGGCCATGCTAGACTGATGGAAAGAAACCTGCGCCGCGGAGGAATCATCAACGCCATCCGCCGCGTGCGTGACGGCGTGGAACTCCTGCACGGACTGCGCAGCGGCAACCGCAACGAATCCGAGGTCATCTTCCTCGACATCAACATGCCGCGGCTGGACGGCTTCGAGGTGCTGACCCAGCTCAAGGCGGACCCGCAACTGCGCGCGATTCCGGTGATCATGGTGACGTCCACGGACAGTCAGCGCGAGATCAACCGGGCCTACGAGCTGGGTGCCAGCAGCTACGTGGTCAAGCCCGTCGGCGTCGAAGCGTTCATCGATCGCGTGCGGAAGTTGGGGTTGTTCCTCGAAGTAGTCGAACTGCCCGGCGAGCCCTTGCCGGTGGGTGTCTAGTGCTGCGATCAGAGCCCGCTCGCAGCGAGGTGGTGCTGTATCTCGGCCCTGACGACGCGGCGGCGGGGCGATGCGCCCGCGCACTGCGGCGCGAAGGATTCAGCGTCACGCGCGTCTCCACGATTTCGGAAGCCGCGGCGGCGTGCCGAGATCACCGCGTGCACGTCGTGGTCTTCGATGCGCGCGGCATCCGCAATTGCCGTCGCGTGATCGAGCAACTCGACGGCTGCGGCGCCACGGTGATCGTGATCGCGCCGGCGCCGATCGGCCGGGCTGCGATTCGGCGCGGTGCCTGGGAATATCTCGACTGCCGCAACCCCGGCTACGTCCAAGACGTCGCACCTGCAGCGGTTCGGGCGGCGGCGTTTGCGCGGGTACGCGGGGAGTGTGCTCGGGGGCTGGCGGTCGCGGAGCGCCGGGTGGACGGCACCCCGACCTCGCTTGCCGACGCGGTCGCCTCCGCGCTGATGCGGGAGATTGCGACCCCGCTGCTGGCGCTGCGCGGCTATCGCGAGCTTCTTGCAGTGCCGGGCGCCTTTGATGCGAGCGTTACCGCGCTCGCAAACCGTGTCGGCTCGCAGGCAGAGGAATTGAGAGGATTGGTTGATCGCCTGACTCGCGCGCTGCGGGCCGAGAGTCGGCGCGAAGTCGGCGCTCTTGTTGCCACCGACTTCAATCGGGTTGTCGGGGCGGCGGTCGAGCGCGCCGCGCGCGCTTCGCGCCGTCGCATTGGGTGGCACCCGGCGCCGTTGCTTCCGACGCTATTGATCGATCGACCACGCGTCGCGCGGCTGCTCGATGGGCTGTTCTCGCTGGTTCTCTGGCGCGTTGCCCGTGGCGGCGGCGTAGACGCGACCACCACCGCGCAGCGCGGCAACGTGGTGCTGCGGCTGCAGGCACGGCCAAGCGGCGTCGGCCGCCTGGTTGACCTGCCGGGCCTCCGCCAGAATGAAACAACCGCGGTCGCCGCCGCCTTTGCGCGGGTAGTGGTGGGTGCGCACGGCGGAGAGTTGACGGTGCAAGAGTGGCACGGCCGGACGCTCGGCCTCGTGGTGCGATTGCCCGTGCGGGATTCCCAACTCGCAGTCGGCGTCTAGGCCATGTCGAGCCAGCCGGTCGACGCGCACGCGGCCACTGTCTTACTCGAAATCGCCCGCGAAATCGGTGGCACGTTAACCCTGTCTGAGTGCCTCGACCGACTCTGTGCGATTACGCGCAGCGCGTTGGCGGCGGATCGGATTACGGTGACGCTGTGGAGCGACCGCCGCCGCGCGATGGTGGCGGCGGCCGACCTCGGAACCCCGCCCGACGTGTACGAGCGATTCCGTCGCGTACGTTTCACGAATCACAATGTCCCCGAGATTGAACAGATCGCGAGCGGTCGCGTTACCGTCATCTCGCGTCGATCCAACGATTCGCGGGCAACGCCGTTCTTGGACGATCTCGGCATCGCCGCGCAGATCATTGCGCCGCTCGGTGGGCACCAACAACCCCTCGGGGCCCTGTCGGTGTCCTACGAGCGCGAGCCGACGATCTCCGAGGCGATGTTGGGTCTGCTCGACGGCATCGCCCGGCAGGCAACGATTGCCATCGAGAATGCCAAGCTCTTCACCTACACGAACAAGGCGGCGGAGTTCCGCGCGGCACTGAGCGAACTGTCGCTCGCGCTCGGTCGTGAAACCGAGCCGGATCGCATCATCGAGTTGGTGGTGCAGAGCGGACGTGCTGCGCTCAAGGTGGACGGGGCGCTGCTGTTGGGGTTGGACCAGCGCGTGTTGCGTGTCGATGGCACGGCCGGCGACTGCGGTGCGGTCGGCGTTGGTGAACTCGTGCCCGCCAACATTCCGGGCACGCTCCTCGGCGACGTCGTTGCCGACGGGCAGACAAAGTTCGTGAACAATTTTCAAAACTCGGACTATGGAACCAGCCAGTTCTTGCGCGGGCTCTCGGTGGCGTCGGTGGTCGTGGCGCCGCTCGTGAGTGACGCGCAGGTCTTGGGCCTCTTGATCTTCACCGATGCGCACGAGCCGTTTCGCTTCAGCCCCGTCCATTCGGAGGAAGCGACGATTCTGGCCGCAACCGCCGCGGTGGGTCTCCAGAACGCGCGCCTGGTTCGGGCATTGCGCCGGGAGGGCGACAAACTGGCTGAGCACGGGCGCATCTTGGAGCGCGCGAATCGCGCGTTGGCCGACACCAGCTCGGAGCTGCGTGACGTCAATCGGGAGATGGAGGACCTTCTCTACATCGCCTCGCACGATTTGCGTGCTCCGTTAATCAACATCCAAGGCTTCACCCACGAAGCCCGCACCCAACTGGCGACGGCGAGCGAGGGACTCAGTGCCGAGGCGCGCGAGGCATTGGGCGACATCGAGGAGTCGTTGCGGTTCGTGCACAGCTCGTCGGCGAAGATGGATAGCCTGATCAGCGCCTTGCTCGACGTCTCGCGCATCGCGTCGCGCGATCTTGTGCGCCGGGAACTGGATTTGAACGTACTGGTTCGGCGCGTCGCCGACTCCTTCGAGTTCGTCCTCAAGGAGCGGGGCATTACGCTGCAGGTCGGAACCCTGCCAACCGTGCTCGGCGATCCGTTGCGAATCGAGCAGGTGTTCAGCAACGTGATCGACAACGCGATCAAGTACATGGGCGATGGCGAGCACACGATCGAAGTGGGATTCATCGAGCGCGGCGTGTCGCGCTTCTTCGTGCGCGACAGTGGAATCGGAATCACCCAGGCGGAGATGAAAAAGGTGTTTCGCCTGTTTCGCCGTGGGCGCGCGATCGATGTGCCCGGGGAAGGGATCGGGCTGACGCTGGTGCGCAAGATCATCGAGCGCCACGGCGGAAAGATCTGGATCGACTCGACGGAAGGGAAGGGGACGACCGTGTGGTTCACCCTTCCCAGACTGCCCGCGACCGCATTCTGAACATCGCACCGAGAGTTGCCCCGCCGCGGCACGCTGCGGTATCAACAACCGCGATCGCTATGGCCACCGCACAACTCGGTGAGTTGATCGTCGGCGACGGGTGCCCGGTGCGCCTCGTTGGGGTGATCAACGTCAGCCCCGAATCGTTTTACGGCGGGTCGGTGGCGCGCGATCGGTCGGCGCTGCTCCACCTCGCCCAGCGCATGGTGGCCGAAGGTGCCGATCTGCTCGACGTCGGTGCCATGTCGACGGCACCATACCGACCGACGATGATCTCCGAAGCCGAAGAAGTAGAACGCATGACGGCGGCAATCGAAACGCTGCGGCGGGCCGTGCGCGTACCGATCTCGGTCGACACCACTCGCGCGGCGGTCGCGGCCGCGGCCCTGGCAGCGGGCGCGAATGTGATCAACGATGTCACCGGACTTGCGTCCGACCCGAAGATGGCGGCGGTGGCGGCAGAAGCCGAGGGGATCATCCTGATGGCCCAGGCGGTCGAGCCGAGCCAGCAGCCGCCGACTCAAATGGTTCAGCGGTTGCTGAGAGCGTGTCTCGAGCGCGCGCGCGCCACCGGCATTGCCGACGAGCGCATCGTCCTTGATCCCGGCATCGGTTTCTATCGCCACGCGGCGCGACCGTGGGACGAAATCGATTGCCTCATCATCCGCGAACTGAATCAGTTGCGCGCGTTCGATCGGCCGCTGCTGGTCGGCATCTCGCGCAAGTCGTTCGTCGGCAAGCTCACCGACAAAGACGATCCGGCCGATCGGCTCCTCGGTTCGCTGGCGGCGACGGCGGTCGCGGTTTACAACGGCGCGGCGCTGATTCGTACCCACGACGTCGCCGCCGCCCGCGATGTTGTGCGAGTCGCCGAACGCCTACGCGGTGCGTGACTCGACCCGAAGATTCTCGACGACCAGCTCGACGATACGGCGCGAGAGCAGCATCGTGATGTGGCCCACGCCGCGAACCGTGATGTTACCGGCTCCCGACCAGCCGGCGGCGGTCGGCGGAACAATCACGGCGTCGAACGGTGAGGCGATCGCAATCGCATCGAATTGATCGGGGACGTGGTCGGCCGAGTTGAGACGCCGAATCAGAGGCGAGTTGGGCAACAGTCGCCGTAGTCGACCGAAGCGCGCGGCGAGTGTGCCCTGATGCGGTGTAGCGAGTGTGACCAGGCGTCGAACGCCGTGAGCCGGATAGCGGCGCAAATAGTAGCGGGCTACCAGGCCACCGAGACTATGTCCGATGAGCGTGAGTGGTCCAGGACATTCCCGCTGGAAGGCCGCGACGAAGTCCCGCAGTTCCGTGGCGGCTTGCTCGACATCCACCTGCCTTGACGCGTACGCGAAGATCCGCACCGGTCCCAACCCGTGCTGCAGCAGCCGGCGCCGCAGCAGCCACAGTGAAGCCGGATTCAACGCCCATCCGTGAATCAGGGCAACCGGCGTACCTCCGTGCAGCGGGCGCCCGTCGATCGAGTCGAGCAGTGCACCGAAGGGCCACGTGAGCACCAACAGCATGGTGGCCCCGCACTCGACGAGAAACGCGGCGAACGCCGTGAGCAGACCGAGCGGCTCGTCGTCCTCGCAACTCGGTGTCCACGCCCAGCAGCGGAACGCGTATGCGGTGGCATTGAAGGCGACGGCGGCGACACCGACGACGGCCACGACAACGCCGAGGAACTTCAGCGCCAGCACGGGGGCAAGCAGTAGCGATGTTCGTGCAGGGTTTCAAAGGACGATGATGCTTGCTTTCCGTGAGGTCATCTGAATGATGCGCGACGATGGGCAAGCCGAGCAGCGGCGCGCGGTTCGCGGTGGTGATGGCGGGCGGGTCCGGCACGCGCTTTTGGCCGTGGAGCCGGCGGAGACGCCCGAAGCAGTTGCTGCCGATCATCGGTTCGCGCACGATGCTGCAACAAACCATGGCGCGCCTCGATGGCGTTGTACCGCCGGAGCGAATTGTGGTCGTGACCGGACGCGAGCACGCGCGCGCCGTGCACCAGCAGTTGCCGGACATTCCAGCCGACAACATTCTCGTTGAGGCCTGCGGGCGCAACACCGCCGCGTGTATTGCCATCGCGGCGGAGTGGCTTCACCGGCGCGTATCCGGAGCGCGCATGGCAGTCTTGCCGGCCGATCATGCGATCAGCGATGCCGCAGCGTTTCGCCGTGCACTCCGTCGGGCATTCGCACTGGCTGAGGAGCGGGCGGCACTGGTGACGCTTGGGGTGCGACCGACGAACCCCGAGACCGGATACGGCTACATCAAGATTGGCCCGGCGTTGGATCGTGCCACACCGCGGGCGTGGCGTGTCGATGGGTTTCGTGAGAAGCCGAATCTGACAACCGCGCGACGCTTCGTGGCGTCCCGCCGGTACCGCTGGAACGCCGGCATCTTCGTCTGGCAGGTGGACGTGATTCGCGCGGCGCTGGCGCGTTTCGCACCAGAAATTGCGGGGCCCATTCAGGACTTGACGGTGGTGAGTCGCCGCATCCCGGCCTCGCTCTACCGACGGTTACCGTCGCTGGCGATCGATGTCGCGGTGATGGAGCCGGCCGCGACGGCCAACAGCGACGCCATCGACGTTGCCGTCGTCGAGGCGAACTTCGGCTGGAGTGATGTCGGCAATTGGTCGGCTGTGCGGGATTTGTGGAAGCGCGACGAGCACGGCAATGCGGTGCGAGGACGCGCGCTGGTACTCGATGGCGCCGGCAACACCGTCGTGGCGGGGCGGCGACTGGTGGCGATGATGGGCGTCGGCGATCTAGTGGTCGTCGATGTCGACGATGCGCTGCTGATTTGTCCCGCGCATCGCGCGCAAGACGTGCGCAAGATCGTGGCTGAACTCGAGCGGCGAGGGCAACGGCGCTTGCTGTAGACGGCGGGTGTGCCGCCCGGCACTTCGGTCCCATGCCACAGCCGAACGGCTGTGCTAGGCTCTGCGGCGATGTGGGACGTAGACGATGAATAACGCGGCCGTTGGCCGTGGTGTGGTGCGAGCGCAGCCAACCTCGCCGATGCGCCTGGGGGCGATCCCGAGGTTGTTGTGCCGATACTTTCTCTCCGAAGTGCGGATCGATCCGGACGCGGTGGCACGGCTGAAGGAGTTGGCGGCGCGCGGGACGCTGGTTTACGTGATGCGGTATCGTTCGCTGATCGACTATCTGCTCGTCGTCTACATCTTGCTTCGTGAAGGTCTGCCGGTGCCGGCCTTCGTGACCGATATTCCATCGCTGGTCCTGCGGCCGGTGGGAGAAATCGTCGAAACCCTGTGGCGGCGGGTCCGCGCCCTGCGCGCGTTCGGACGAGAGGTGCGCAATTTTCAAGATCGTGATCGGTGCCAACGCCTGGTGCGGCAGGGACGGCCGGTGCTCATCTTCATGCGCAGCCGGGCGGCGGGTGTACGCTTGTTTGCCGGGCGGCGCAGCGCGGTGAGCACACAGCGAACCGGGCGCGACTATCTGCGCGAAGTGATTCACGCCAGTTGGGATCGGAGCGACGAGGTGTTCGTCGTGCCGCTTGCGGTGCTGCGCGGACGCGGCTACCGCCGCAAGGAGTCGCGGCTCGCCACGCTGGTGTACAGTCTGCAAGAGGCGCCGGGCGACGTGAAGCGGCTGGTGTCGTTGTTGTGGAACGCGCGCGATAGCTCGGTGAACGCGGGGAAGGAAGTGCAACTCCGCGCCTTCATCGAGCAGTACCGCGACGAAGGGGAAGAACGGATCGTCCGTCGTCTCGCCCGCGCGCTGCAGATTTTTCTCTACCGTGAAGAACGCGTCGTGCAGGGGCCGATGTTGCTTCCCAAACGGCAGGTTCGGCAGATGGTGCTGCAAGGCGCTGATCTGGTGGCGACGGTTCGCGAGGTGGCGCGCGAGCGGCAACTGCCGGAATCGCAGGTGTGGCGCACGGCGGAAAAATATTTCGATGAGATCGCCGCGAACTTCCACGGGTCGTATTTCACGGTGCTCGCGTTCCTCTTCAATCGGATCTGGCCGCGGGTATTCCAAGGATTCGAATACGAAGGGCTCGACCGTGTGATCGAGCGGGTGAAGGAACATCCGGTCGTCTTGGTCCCCTGTCACCGCAGCCACTTCGACTATCTGATTCTGTCGTACTTGTTTCACGCCAACTATCTCAGCCCGCCGCACATCGCCGCCGGCATCAATCTGTCCTTTTGGCCGTTAGGGCCGATGTTTCGTGGGGCGGGCGCGTACTTCATCCGTCGCAGTTTCGATGGCAACCCGCTGTACAAGATGGTGTTCCGCAAGTACCTCACGTTCCTCATCCGCGAGGGCTACACGCAGGAATTCTTCATCGAAGGTGGACGCAGTCGCACCGGAAAGATCCTGACGCCGAAGTTGGGCATGCTCTCCGCGATCGTGCACGCGTTCATCGAAGGTGCCCGCCGCGATTTGTATCTCGTGCCGGTGTCGATTCACTACGGCCGCATCGTCGAGGAGGAAGCGTACAAGCGCGAATTGGTCGGGGCGGAGAAGGAAGAGGAGAGTCTCTCGGCGCTGATCAAGGCGCGGTCGATCCTGCGACAAAAGTACGGGACCGTGTACGTCACGTTTGCCGAGCCGATCTCGTTGAACGAGACGCTCGGCGCTCGCAAGGAACAGTGGCGCGCGGCCATCGACGATCCACAAGTGGAAGAGGAAGAGCGTCGCTTCATTCAGAAGCTCGGCTTCCGGCTGTTGCGCGAAGTCAACAACGTCGAGGTCGCGGGCGCGACCTCGGTGTCCTCGACGGTGTTATTGAGCGCGCCGCAGCCTGCGCTTCGCCGCGCCGATTTCGTCCGCGGTGCGCAGGCGCTGGTGGGGCTTCTGCGCCATCTCAACGTCCACTTTACCGCCTCGCTGGAACGCAACATCGGTACGGATTTCCGCGAGAGCATCGCCTTCATGGAAGCCGGCGGTCTGATTCAACGACTTCAAGGGCCTGCGGGTGGGGTCATTCACGTGCCGGCGGAAAAGCGGATGAATCTCGACTTCTACAAGAACAATTCGATCCACTTCTTCCTGCTGCCGGCGTTACTGACGCATGCCTTGTCGATCGGCCGACGGGGTGCGGCAATCAAAGATGAAGTGAGTTGGTGGCTCGATATGTTCCGCTGGGAGTTTGCGCTGCCCGAGCGCGAGCAGGTGGCCGTCGACCTTGGACGGATTCTCGATTACTTCCGCAGCGACGGGGTGTTGTCGAACGGTGGGGACGAGACCTTGCAGACCGACCACCCGTTGGTGCCGACGCTGCTTGGGCTGCTGGAGAACTTCCGCGAGTGCTACTGGGTGGCCGCCCAATCGCTGGCCGAACTGCCGGACAAGGGGTCGTCGCGCAAGGCGCTGCTGCAGACGATGCGCAAGCGATTCGAGACCGGTCGGTTGCTCGGTGAGGTGAAACGGATCGAAGGCAACTCCGTCGTGACCTTGGGCAACGCGCTCAGCCGGTTCGCCGAGTTGAACGTCCTCGTGATCAACCGCGGAAGAGGAAAGGAACAGATTGTGCGTCGCGGTCCGCAATTCTCGCGGATCGAGCGGCTCGGCGAGCAGCTCGCCGTATCCTTCGGACAATTGAAGGGCACGTAGTTGGTTGATTGCCGACGGCGTGGAACCTAGACTGATCTTCGCCTCGGAGTGACACGCATGTTCATGGTCTCCCGTTCACGGATCGTGCGCCAGTGCGGGCTGGTATTGATTGGTGCGGTAGCTTTGGGCGGATGTCGCGCGAAGGACAATCCAGAAGTCGAGGTTGAGATTCGCAGTGTCGGCGTCGATCAGGCGTCGCGGTTGCCGGTGCTGGTGCTGCAGGACAAAGCGAAGCACGTTGCGCTTCCGATCTGGATCGGACCCGGCGAGGCGCAGGCCATCGCGACGCAGTTGGAAGGGGTCGCGCCACCGCGACCCATGACGCACGATCTGATCAAAGTGATGCTCGACGAAGCCGGAGTCGAGTTCCAGCGCGTGCTCATCGGCGATCTGAAGGACAGCACGTACTACGCGCACATCTTCTTGCGCAGCGGGCGCAAGGACATCGAAATCGACAGCCGGCCGAGCGACGCGATTGCGCTGGCGGTGCGTTTCCGCAAACCGATCTTCATCGCGCGCAGCTTGCTCGAGCGCGATGGCGCGATCGATCTCCGCAAGCAGGCGAAAGCGGCAGGCGGATTCACCTTCGCCGGGATCACCGTGCAGGAGCTCACCGACGATCTCGCCAGCTACTTCGATGTCCCCCCGGGCCACGGCGTGTTGGTGTCGGATGTCGCGCGCGACGTGTCGGCGGCGGTGAAGCGCGGTGACGTGATCGTCGAGCTGAACGGCGAACCGATCGCTGACGTGGCGTCGCTGCAGGCCAAGATTGAGCAATTGGGAACGGGCGCGCATGCGGATCTCGCCGTGCGGCGCGGTCGCGATGACGTGCGTATCGACCTTTCGATCGAGTGAGTGTTGCCCGGATTAGTGAGACGAATCCGAGTATCAGCGGATGTTGTTCGTCGTCGCGGACTGGTAGTTGACCGGTTTCATCGTCGGTGCAAAAAGATGGAGTGCAAACAGGGTCCGGTTGACTCGGTTGCGCGAATCATACTAAGGCGACGACGAAGTCGCTGATTGTCACGCGTGACCGAAGAAGGACAGAAGGCGCAGGCGCGCGAGGCGGCGGAAACCGCCACCGAGCGGCTGGCGCGTGAGGTGGTGCGGACGATCAACAACGCGTCCGATGAGGAGCGGGAGACACTGCGCGAACTGGCAGTCGCCGTATTGCGGGATGAGGTACAGATCGTCAACCAGCTGGCTACGACCGACGCCCCCGTGCCCGGCACATTCAACTTCTTCGGCATCGGCATTCCGATATTCCTCATGGGATGTGTCCTGGTGTTTTTGTTTCCCCCGATCGGGCTGGTGTGCTTCGCCGCGGCTGCGCTGACGGCGGTGTGTGGTGTGGGAGGGATTCTGTTCTCGCGTGGCAAAACGAGCTGAGGTGTTCCGGCAATGGCGAAAGCAGAAAAAGCACTGACCCCGGAAGAATTGGGGGCGTTGGAAGAACGGCGCCGCCAGGAGCAAGCGCGCGAGCGCGCGAAACGCGTCCGCGAGAAAATTCAGATGGGCGGCCTGTGGTCGCGCCGCGATTTCTTCGGGCGAATGAGCTGGGGCGGCTTCGGCATTCTCACCGGCATCGGACTGCTGGGCTTCGTGCGCTCGGCATTTCCGCGGGTGTTGTTCACGCCGCCCAGTACATTCAAAGCCGGGTTGCCGAGCGACTACGCGATCGGCGAGGTGAGCGAGCGCTTCAAGAAGGAGCATCGCGTCTGGATCGTGCGCGTGCCGGAAGGATTCTATGCGCTGTTCGCCAAGTGCACGCACCTGGGATGCACGCCGCGCTGGCTGCCGGTCGAAGAGAAGTTCAAGTGTCCCTGCCACGGTAGCGGGTATCGAAAGAGCGGTGTGAATTTTGAGGGGCCGGCGCCCCGCCCGCTCGAACGCTACCGCATCAGCTTGACGGAAGACGGGCAATTGCTGGTCGATATGAGCGTGAAGTACCGCTACGAGAAGGGCGACTGGGACAAGCCCGGCGCCTTCCTGCGCGTCTGACGGTTCGGCGCGCCCGCACGACAATCGAGGACGCAAGCACCTATGAGCATGTGGGACGAGGTTAAGCGCCAGATCCAGGAGTCGCAGGTCTGGCAGTCGATTTTCCGGCACGGCTACGAAGACACCCCGCGCAACCGCATCCTGATGGTGTCGGGCAACGTCTGGCTTCACCTGCACCCGTCCAAGGTGCGCAAGCACGGCGTGCGCATGCGTTTCACCTGGTGCATGGGCGGCATCACGTTTCTGATGTACTTGGTGACGGTGGTGACGGGCATTTATCTGATGTTCTACTACCGGCCCACCGCCGAGTATGCCTACGCCGACATGAAGTACCTCGAGTTCGACATGCCCTTCGGCATGTTGATGCGGAACATGCACCGCTGGGCGGCGCATGGGATGGTGATCGCGGTGTGGTTGCACATGTTCCGTGTGTTTCTCACCGGTTCGTATAAGCCGCCGCGCGAGTTCAACTGGGTCGTCGGCGTGCTGCTGCTGGTGTTCACACTGTTGCTGAGTTTCACCGGCTATCTGCTGCCGTGGGATCAACTCTCGATCTGGGCGGTGACCGTCGGATCGAACATGGGCCGCGCCGCCCCGCTGCTCGGCAATGAAGGTCCCTTCGCCGAATTGACCGGGGTGAACCCGATCTACGATGCGCGCGCCTTCCTCTTCGGCGGCGGCGAGGTCGGGCCGCACACGTTGCTGCGCTTCTACATTCTCCACTGCATCTTCTTCCCGCTGGTGGCGAGTCTGTTCATGGCGGTGCACTTCTGGCGCATCCGTCGTGACGGCTTCTCGGGACCGCCGCTATAGCCGACGAGCGAGGCGACCGTGGTACCGGAACTGCGCTACACCATTGGAGCGGTGGTGCTGCTGATCATTACCATGGTGATCCCGGGCGGCCGCGTGCTGGTCCTCCCGGCGATCTTCATTTTGATGTTGGTCCTCTTATATTGGGCAGCGAAGCCGAAGCCCGAGGAGTGACGCGATGGCGGAGGCACAGACGAAAGTGGCGATGAAACCGGTCGCCGAGCCCGCTGGCAAGCGCATCGAGGTTCCGATCCGAAAAGCCGCCGGCCCCGGCGACGACAAGGTGCACACCTGGCCCCATCTGGTGCGCGCGGAATTCCTGTGCGCGCTGTTTGTAATGATCTTGTTGGTCGTCTGGTCCTTGACCGTCGACGCGCCGCTGGAAGAACCGGCCAACCCGACACGAACCCCCAATCCCTCGAAGGCCCCATGGTACTTCTTGGGATTGCAGGAGATGCTGGTGTTCTTCGACCCCTGGCACGCCGGCGTGATGCTGCCGACCTTCATCATCGTCGGCTTGATGGTGATTCCGTACATCGACATCAATCCGAAGGGCAATGGCTACTACACCTTCGAGGAGCGCAAGTACGAGTTGATCACGTTCTTCTTCGGCTTCCATATTCTCTGGATCTCGTTGATTATCATCGGGACGTTCTTGCGTGGGCCTGGATGGAACTGGTTCTGGCCGTGGCAAAAGTGGGACGCGCACAAGGTCGAGGCCATGACCAACGTCGACCTGCCGTATCTCCTCGGTTTCCGCGACTATTTTTGGTCCTCGGTCTTCGGCGGCGCGGTCGTCGTCGGATATTTCGTCGTCGGCACGCTCGCGATGTACTGGTGGATCGCTCGGCTCAAGGGTGCGGAGTTCATGCAGCGCTGGGGCATGCCGCGCTTCATGCTCACGTCGTTCCTCTTCCTCAACATGATGGCGGTGCTGGTGAAGATGCTGTTACGGCACGCGCTCAACCTCAAGTACGTGTGGGTCACCCCCTGGTTCAACGTGTAGAAGGCGATCGACGGGTGGCACGAGGATCGGCGAAGAAGCGGCGCGATGTTTTACCTTGCCAAGTTGGTGCAAGCGGTGGGATTCGCCGACGTCGGGTATGCGTTGTTCGTCGGCGTGAGCGAGGAGCACGCGATGGGGCGCGAGCTGCGACTGCTGCTGATCGGCGTGGCGATTTTCTACCTGGGCCGGCTCATTGAGCGGCGAGTGACGGCATAGCAGAGGAGCAGCCGTGGCGGGTGCACGAGTCGTCGACGACGAGAAAAAATCTTACAGCGCGGTCTTCCTGCTGGCCGTGGGGCTGCTGCTCGCCGGCGCCGTGTGGAGCGTGTGGGACGACAACATCACCCGCCGGCCGTGGAAGAAGTACCAATCGGAGTTCTTCTCGCTCGAAGTCGAGCGGGCGAAGGAGGCGCTGGAGAAAGAGCGCGCGCGCCTAGCGGCGGATCCCGCGTATCAAGAATTGGCCAAGCAACTGGCGGCCGCGCGTGAGAGCGTGCGCTCGGGCGATGCCGCGCGCCGGCTGGCCGAGCTGCAGCGCACGCGCGACGAGGTCACGGTACATTTGAACGAAGCCGATTTCGCGCTGCGCATCGTCAAGAGCAAGTTGGAAGAGGCCTGGTACGAATACGAACATGCGACGCTCACGGGCGCGCCGACCGACAAGGCGAAGGCGCACATCGAGGACCTCAACAAGGAGAAGGCCGAGGTCGACCGGCGGTTGGCCGAACGCCAAGCGGCGCAAGCGCAGATCGACAAGGAGGTCGAGGAAGTCAATTCGGGGGTGAAGGCGCTCGAGGAGAAGCAGCGCGACATGGAAGCCGAGCGCGTCAAATTGGAACGCAAGCTCGACGGCCTCCAACTTCACCTCGGACCGATGGACTTCCCGCGCATCCCGAAGATTCAGCAAGTCGTGCTCGACGACTTCGATCGCAGTGCATTCAACAATGCGCTCGGGCGCGTCGATCGGTGCACCTCGTGTCACTCCGGCATCGAGAAGGGAGGCTTCGAGGAAGATCCCAACCCGTTCAAGACCCATCCCAAGCGCGACCTGTTATTGAATAAGCATCCGCCCGAGAAGTTTGGCTGCACGCCGTGCCACGGCGGGCAGGGTCCCGCCGTGAACTCGGTGGAGAAGGCTCACGGCGAAGTGAAGTTCTGGGAAAAGGAACTGCTGCGCGGTGAGAAGGTGCAGGCGAGCTGCATCAAATGCCACACCGATTTGCATCTCGAAGGTGCCGAGACGATCGCACGGGGCGAATACTTGTTCGTCAACCTCGGGTGCCACGGCTGTCATCTGGTCGAAGGCTACGACGGGTTGGACAAAGTGGGCCCGTATCTGCGGCGGATCGGGGCGAAGGTCGATCCCGCGTGGATCGTGCGCTGGATCGAGAATCCGCACGTCTACCGCGCGAAGACCAAGATGCCCAACTTCATGTTCTCGCGCGCCCAAGCGACGGCGATCGCCGCCTACTTGCTCGACGCATCGAAGGCCGACAGCCAGCAATGGCTCGACAGTCACCCCGCGCCGGCCGGTATCGATTCCGCCAACACCGAGTTGGTCGAGAAGGGTCGTACGCTCGCCGATAACCTCGGTTGCCGCGGTTGCCACGGGTTTGCCGACGATGAATCGCCGGCGCTGTTGGGCGCGAACAAGGACATCGTTCCCAACCTGAGCAAGGTCGCGGAGAAGACCAACGCGCGTTGGATCTACAATTGGATCAAGAATCCGAAGGGCTTCTCTCCGGTCGCGCGCATGCCCAGCCTGCGTTTGAGCGATGACGAGGCCGTGGCCCTTACGTCGTTCTTACTGACCCTCGGCAAGCCGCAAGGCGATCCGGCGTTGGCGGCGACGCTGCAACAGCCCGAGACCATCGCACAAGGGAAGTCGTTGATCCGCAAGTACGGCTGTTTCGGCTGTCACGACATCGCGGGGATGGAGACCGAATCGCGCATCGGCGTCGAACTGTCCACCTTCGGATCGAAGCCGAATGAGGAACTGTTCTTCGGGAATCACACCGACATTCCCGAAAACTGGGACAACTGGACCTACAACAAACTGAAGACCCCACGGACCTATCAAACCGAGCGGATCGAGCAGGTGATGCCGCAGTTCGATCTCGCGGACGAGGACATCCGCGCGCTGCGGGTCTTCTTGACGAGTCGCACCGACGACAAGATCCCGGTGAAGTATCGCTATCCGAACGTGCAGCGCGCCACCGCCTTGGTGCAGGGCCGGCGACTCGTCCAAAAATACAACTGTGTCGGCTGCCACATCATCGAAGGCGGGGGCGGCGCGATCCGCGTGCGATACGAAGAAAGCCCGACGCTCGCGCCGCCGATCCTGAACGGCGAAGGCGCGAAGGTACAGCCCGATTGGCTGTTCGGCTTCCTGAAGCATCCGGTGCCGATCCGGCCATGGCTGAAGCTGCGCATGCCGACCTTCGGCATGAGCGACGAGGAAGCCAACACCATTATTTCGTACTTTCTCGCGCAAGACGCGGTGCAGGTTCCGTTCGCGTTCATCGAAGACGCCGCTATTCCGCATGAGAACCTGGAAGCCGGGAAGCAGCTCACGTCGCAGGACTACTTCAACTGCTTCTCGTGTCACCAACAGGGCGACAGGAAGCCCGAAGGCCCGCCGGAAGGTTGGGCGCCCGACCTGACCATGGCGCGGCGGCGGTTGAATCCCGAATGGATCATTCGCTGGTTGCACGACCCGCAGAAGATCCAGCCGAACACCAAGATGCCCTCGTTCTATCCGGGTGGCCCGGACGACGTGCTCGGCGGCGACGAGGAAGCCCAGATTCGTGCGTTACGCGACTACTTGATGTCGCTCGGCAAAATGCAAGTGCAGGTCGCGAGCAGTGGAACCGCAAACTAAACGTCGACAGGAGGAAACAACGATGATGAAGCGAAGCGTATTGGCCATCGGACTCATGGTCGCCGGCCTCGGCGGCACGGCCGCCTGGGGCTACGACGCCGGCCCGGTCGCCGACGGCGGCTCAATCAGCGGGATGGTGAAGTTTCAGGGGACGGCCCCGGCGCCGAAACCCATCGAAGTCACCAAGGACAAAGAGGTTTGCGGGGTGAAGCCGAAGGTCGAAGAAAATCTCGTCGTCGGAAAAGACGGCGGTCTCAAGAACGCCGTGGTGTCGATCACCAACATCAGCAAAGGCAAACCCATGGATGCGGCCAAGCCGTTGCTCGACCAAAACGGATGCCAGTATCTACCGCACATCGTGCTGATTCCGGTGGGGGCCCAGGTCGACATCAAGAATTCCGACGGCATCCTTCACAACATTCACACCTACGGAAAGAAGAATCCGCCGGTGAACATGGCCCAGCCGAAATTCAAGCCGGTGATCCAGACCAAGTTCGATCAACCCGAAACCTTCGAGGTCAAGTGCGACGCGCACGGATGGATGAACGGCTGGTTCGTGATCGAGGACCACCCGTACTACGCCGTCACCGACGAGAACGGGAACTTCAAGTTGACGGATGTGCCGCCCGGCGACTACGAGTTGAAGGTCTGGCACGAGCGCCTCGGCGAAAAGACGCAGAAGGTGACGGTAGCGGCGAAGGGTTCGGCGAGCGCGAACTTCGAATTGGCGCCGAAGTAGGATAGAGAGGCCGCGCGATCATACGAAGGAGACGGGAGTGCCGGCCGCTGGGCATACGAACCTTGCGGCTCGCAACCCACGAATGCCCTCAACCCATATCGAACGCCGCGCGATCGAACCCGATCCGCTTCCCGCGGACGCGATCGCGCTCGGCATCGGTCAAACCGGCGTGCGCCGCCGCGCGGCCGATTTCCTGGCGCTCGGCAAGCCGCGCGTCGTGGTGATGGTGCTGCTGACGGCGGTGGTCGGGTTCTATCTTGGCTCGTCCGGCGACATCGACTATTGGCGCATGGCCGCGATGCTCGTCGGCACCGGCTTGGCGGCGGGCGGAACGCTCGCGCTCAACCAATACATCGAACGCGATCTCGATGCGCTGATGGAACGGACGCGCTCTCGACCATTGCCGGACGGCCGCCTGCAACCGACGGAAGCGTTGGTGTTCGGTCTCACGGTGACGACGGTCGGCCTGCTGTACCTGATGATCGAGGTCAATCCGCTCAGCGCATGGGTCACCGCGTTCACCTCGGCGAGCTACTTGATCCTGTATACGCCGCTGAAGCAGCGGACTTCGCTCTGCAGCTTGATCGGGGCAGTGCCCGGTGCGTTGCCGCCAGTCACCGGCTGGGCCGCGGCGCGCGGCGACGTTGGCATCGAGGCGTGGATCCTGTTCGGCATCTTGTTTTTGTGGCAGCTCCCGCACTCGCTCGCGATCGCGTGGCTGTACCGTGCCGACTACGCGCGGGCGGGAATGCGGCTGCTGCCGGTGATCGAACCCGATGGTCGCAGCACCGGCCGCCAGATCGCCGTAAGCTGCGTCGCGCTGCTCGCCGTCGGCCTACTACCCGCGCTTCTTGGTTTGGCAGGCGCGATCTATCTGGCCGTGGCGGTGACGCTGGGCGTCGCGCTGCTGCTCTACGGTCTCTCGATGGCGCGAACGCGCACGCCGCAGGCCGCGCGCCGCCTGCTCTTCGCAACCTTGGCGTATTTGCCGATCCTCTTGGTGGTCATGGCGCTCGACAAAGTTCCGGTCTAACGGGGCTGAACGACGTCTCACGTCACCAGCAACCAACCGCCCGCCGGTCACCCGCGGGAATGACGCAGCGACATCACGTGCAACGGCTGACCTGGATCAGCGTCTTCCTAGCGCTGGTCCTGGTGGGCATCGGCGCGATTCGATTCGTCGTGCATCAGCGGCGATCGACGCATGCTCGGGATTTGCCGGTCCTCGGAACCGTACCGCCGTTTTCGCTGGTTGAACGCAGCGGCCGCACGATCTCGCGCGATGATCTCGGCGGAACCATCTGGATCGCGGACTTCATCTTCACCCGCTGCACCAGCGTCTGTCCGCTGCTGAGCGAGCGCATGGCACGGGTCGCCCACGCGCTCCGCGCCGCCGGCACTGCATCGACTCGCCTGGTCTCGTTCTCGGTCGATCCCGCGCACGATACGCCGCCGGTCCTAGCAGACTATGCGGATCGGTTTCACGCCGACCCAACGCAATGGTGGTTCGTCACCGGTGATCGCGCAGCGCTCTACGCCCTGATCAGCGATGGGTTCCGGCTCTCGGTAGCGCAGCGCGAGGGATCGACGAACGCCAACCCCAACGACCTGATCACCCACAGCGACCGTTTCGTCCTGATCGACGGCGCGTTTCAGATTCGCGCCTACTACCACGGCACCGACGACGACACGCTGGTCCAACTGATCGATGACGTCGAGATGCTAGGAAGCACGACGCCGAAGCCAGGGAGATGATGCAGGGATTGCCGGTGGCCCTTCGCGCTGGCATCGGTTTCCCGCCGGGCGTGACGTGCGTCACGCAGGCCTCGGCTTGCGCGCGTCCCCCAGATGGCGCGCGAAGGCGAAGAGCTTCGTCACATCGTGAACCCCACTGACGAGCGCCGGAGTCGAACGCCGGCGACGGCCAGCAGGAGCCCGATGGCGGCGAGCGCGTGGCCGGGAGCTCCAGCAGCTTTGCCGCGAGCGCGTCCGACACGTACCGGCCGCCGCGGCCGACCGCCCGGACCGCCGCGACGACCTCCTCCATCGGGCGCTCCTTGCCGAGGAACCCGACGGCCCCCACGCGCAGTGCGGCGACGGCGTAGGCGTCCTCGGGCTGCATCGTGAACACCAGCACGCGAAGCCGAGACGCGCGCGCGCGGCACTCGGGGATGAGTGCGAGCACGCTGGAGTCGGGCAGGTTCATGTCGAGGATGGGACGTCGGCTGAGAGCAGCGCGGGATGCGACAGCAGCTCGGCGCCGCTGGCGGCCTCGGCGACCACCGCGAGGCCTTGGTGCGGCTCAAGCGCGCGGCGGATGCCGGTGCGGACGACCGCGTGGTCGTCGGTCACCAACACCCGGATCACCGATCCTGCGGCCATGCGCACCACTCTAGACCGAGCAACCAACGCACCGCTACGAGGCGCGCCGCTGACGATCGAACCATGGAGGGGCGCGGCTTCAAACGGCGACTACACCGCCGCGCGCTGCGCCATGCGCGCGGCGCCCCACAGCGCCAACGCGCCGAAGGCGGCGCTCACGGCCAGCGACGGCAGCAACGGCGGCACCGTGGCGACGACGCCGGGATCGGCGAGATACAACGTGCGGCGCAGCGCCGCCATCCCGTAGGTCAACGGATCGAGCGTCATCAAAATCTTGAGCGGCGCGGGGGCACCGGTGGCGGGGAAGAACGCGCCGGAGAGCAGCCAGATCGGAATCAAGATCAGATTCATGATGGCGTGGAAGCCCTGCGTCGATTCCATCCGCCAGGCGATGACCAGCCCGAGACTGGTCAATCCGACGGCAACGATCGTCATGACCACGATGGTGGCCACAACCGAGGCGGGCGAGAGCGCAATGCCGACGAGCGGCGCCATCAGCAAACACAGCGCGCCTTGCGCGACGGCGAGCGTCGCGCCGCCCAGTGCCTGACCGAGAACGACCGCCCACCGCGGTACCGGCGCGACCAGCACGCCTTGCAGAAATCCGGCGTTGCGATCTTCGACCGTCGAAATGGTCGAGAAGATCGCGGTGAACAGCAGCACCAGCGCGATCATCCCAGGATAGAAATACGCGACGTAGCTAAGGCCGTCGCCGCTGCCGGCGGGACGAAACGACGCGTTGAGACCGCCGCCGAGCAGTAGCCAAAACACCAGCGGCTGCAGCAACGCGCCGGTGACGCGGCTGCGTTGGCGCACGAAGCGCACCATCTCGCGCCGCCACAACGTGTACACCGGCAAGAGCTGGGTCATGGCGCAGCACCTCCGTTACCTTCGGCGGCCCAGAAGCGATGGCCGGTGAGATGGACGAACACGTCTTCGAGCGTCGGCTTGCCGTAGGTGACCAGCGTGATCTCGGCGGAAAACGCATCGACCAGATCGCGAACGAACTCGTGGCCGCGCGCGCGCTCGATCCGCAGCGTGCCGTCGACGATGGTCGCGTCGCACGCGAAACGGCTGCGGATCTTTTCGCGCAACCCCGGTGGATCGACCGCCTGTATCACCACTACGTCGCCGCCGACGTGCGTCTTCAACTCCGCCGGGGTTCCGACGCTGACCAGCTTGCCGCGGTGAAGAATCGCGATGCGGTCGCAGCGCTCGGCCTCGTCCATGTAATGGGTGGTGAGCACGACCGTGACGCCGTCGTTCGTGCGGAGCTGCTGCAAATACTGAATGAAATCGCGCCGCGCGCCGGGATCGAGGCCGGTGCTGGGCTCGTCGAGCAGCAGCAGCGGCGGACGGTGCAGCAGCGCTTTGGCCAGCTCGGTGCGCCGCTGCAAACCGCCGGACAGCGTCTCGACGCGATCGGCGATCCGCTCGGCGAGCCCGAGTCGTTGCAGCACCGCGCCGATCCGTTGGCTCAAATCTGCGCCGCGCAAGCCGTAGAGATGACCGTGATGCAGCAGGTTTTCACCGACCGTGAGCTTACTGTCGAGGCTGGGATGCTGAAATACCACGCCGAGGTGTCGCCGCACCGCCGCCGGGTTCGAGATCGCGTCATCAAAGATCGTCGCCCGCCCAGCAGTCGGTGCGAGCAACGTGGAGAGAATTTTGAAGAGAGTCGTCTTGCCGCCGCCGTTCGGGCCGAGCAGCCCGAAGACCTCGCCGCGCTGAACGGCAAAAGTGACGTTGTCGAGCGCCACCCGCTCGCCGCCACGCCCCGTGTACACGTGGCGCAGTTGCTGGATGTCGATCGCCTCGCCTGCCATCTACGTCAGTGCGCGGCTCGCGTTTCGACGCGCTCGCTCCACGCGCCGTCGAGAGTTTCCAACGCCGCTTCCGGCGTGATCTGTTCGTGGGCGATCGTATCGCGGTACGACTTCACCATGAACCACGCATCGGCGTGGCCGCGAACCGGCACGACGCGGAGTTCCAGCGGCTGGCCCGGCACGACGTGTTCGGCCGGAACCTGGATCAACAGAAAACCGGAATTGCCGGCCGCATTCGTCCGCGAAACGAACGCGACGCGGTACTCGCCGGCGCTCCATGCGCGCGGGCGCCGATCGGACCCGAGCGCGAAGCTCACGGCGCGTTGACCGTTGACGTACATGTCGGCTTCGCCGGTGTCATCCGACATGGAAGCGGTGAGTGCCAGCACCGTCGATTGTTTCGCCGGGCAGGGCGCTGAGCGCCAGACGAGTTCGGTGTTGGGTTCGCGTACGCCGGCGGCCCACGACTCGGTCCCGCCTCGATAGTCGGGATAGTTCTGGTTCGTGCGCTCGAAGCGCACGATCGAATCGAAGCCCTCGACGAGCTGAACCGACTTCTGTGCTGCGGCGGAATCCTCAATGCCCGGCGCCGGCAACTCGGGAACCGTGGTCACCTCCACGAGATCGTGGCCGTCGGTATCAGTGAGGCGAGCGACGAAGTCCCAACTGCCGATGGTGTCGCATCCCTTCACCAGCAGCGCGTTGTCGCCCGCGCGCAGTTGGATCGGCCGGCGGACCGGCGTCGACGACAGAACCATCGGCCAGCCCGTCAGCGTCTGCCCGTTGAGCCAGAACCGGAACTGATCGTCGGAGCCGCTGACTTCGAGGTACGCCGTCTGCGCGGCCGGCGCGCGCACGGTGGTGACCGCGTAGGCGCACACCCACTCGGGATTGCCGGGCGTGCGAGGATCGGCGGCGGCGAAGTGCCGGTTGAGGTCGACCGCGACGAACTGCTGCTGAATCCGCTCCCATTGCGCCGGACCGAACATACTGGCGATCGGCTCGCGCGGGAGATGGTGAACGTCGATGAAGTCCTGCGCGACACCCTGGCTCTTGGCGTTGTCGAACAAGCCGAGTCCGAGCCAGTTGGTGAGGAACCGCTTGCGCGCCCGCACCTCGGCGATGACGAACTCGGTCTGCCCGCCGGGCGCGGTGACTTCGCGCTGCACGGTGTAGTCGGTGAACAGGGCCAGGTTCGACGGCCGTAGTGCGTAGAGAATGCGTTGGTTCATCGAGTAGCGACCGTACTCGGAGGGATCGAGCACCATGTAGCCGAGATCGTGTCGCGCGTGCCAGTCGCGCGGGTCGACGCGGTTGTAAAAGAGCGGAAAGATCTGCGGCTGATTCACCTCGGTGGCGGTGAGCATCAGCAGATCGTAATTCGATCGCTGGCTTTCCATGTGGTGGATCACGTCGCGATAGCCGTACTGAAATCCGCCGTAGGTCGGCGCCGAATACTTGGGATACTCGATGAAGTACGCCCGCAGGTAGCTCGCGACCTGCGGCACCAGGAAGTACCCGGCAACGCCGATCGCCGCGGTCTGCAATGTGAGCGCCAGCGGTCGCCACCGCGCCGCCCACCCCAACGCGCGCAGCGTGCTCGCAAAGCCGATCGCGGTCAGCAGACTGAACGCGGGCGCGCCGATGAAGCCGCGCGACGCGCTCGGGATCTCGGTCATCAGCGACGGCGCGACCGGATAGACCGCGACCCACCACAGCACCAACTTGCTGGCGCGATCGGGCTTCAGCAACGCGACCGCCGCGCCCAGCAGGAGGAACGGCGCGTAGAACGGCAGCAACTCGCCGAAGCCCCGCACGGAATGGCGCACGATCTGATCGCCGCGCTCGAACAAAAACTCGCGCGAGACGAACTGCTGGTAGTAATTCCAGAGTCGGTCGGCTTGCTGCCGCACGCTTTCTTCTGCGCGCAGATTCGTGGTGTTGCGGATGTACTGCGTCCCGGCTTGCGGATGCTGGTAGAGAAACACCGCCACCGGCGCGACCGTCGCGATCAGCACGATGAAGGCCAGCAGCGACTCGCGAAAACGCCGCAACAGCATGGGTAGATACAGCACGGTGAAGCCGATCAAGAACAGCGGGACGAAGACGTCGGCGACCGCGTAGCCATAGGGGCCGAGGCCGAAGAAAAACATCGCCGCCGGCAACGTGCGGCGCCCTTGCGTGAAACGCACCAACAGCGTCAGGCCGATGATGAAGACGAACGGAAACGAAATCAGCTCGAACGCGATGCGACTGAAGTGCAGATGCCACGGGCACACGGCGAGAAAGAGCGCGGCGAACAGCCCCACCCACGGCGTGAACAGCGCGCGGCCGAGGAAAAAGATCGCGATCACCGTGCCGATGCCGAACAGCGCCGAGGTCAGCCGAATGCTGAACTCATCGAGCCCCAGCAGCTTGACCGGCAGTGCGGCGGCGTAGATGTACAGCGGGTTCTTGTAGCTGACGCCGAACGACCAGACGAACAAAGGGAAGCGCACGCCGTTTTCGTCCATGCCGGCGGTGGCGATCGCATGCGCGTTGTAGCCGAGCGCGGCCTCGTCGCAGAACAGGCCGGCGGGGACGTCCCTGAGGTTGTAGATCCGGAGCGCGCCGGCCAGCAGCACCACGGCCAGGAGGCTCAGCCACTGAGTCTGTCGCTTCTGCATCCGCGCCGCTTCAATCGCGCAGGTAAACCATGCCCGCGGCGGCGGAGCAACTGTTGCCGGTCGTGACTGCTGTTCGTGGTCGACAATTGGTGCAGGACCGACGGCGGGCACGGGGTCCCGCCGCCACCGGAGTAAGCCGGGGTGGCAGCAACGGCCTCTTGACTCGATTGCCAACCGGCGTATGCGTGGAGCGGATGGTCCGGCGACTGGGCATACTGATGTTGGCGGTCACGACGCTGTTGGCGAGCACGTCGATCTGTCCGCGCGGCGTACGCGCCTGCTCGGTGGCGCCGCGGGCGTCACACCGTTGCTGCGGCCATCGCAACGCTCTGGGGCCGCCGAGTTGCTGTTCGACTGCGAGCCAGGCCGTCCCAGGTCAAGCCGGTACCGTCGTCGGCAACCAGGGCGACCGGACGCCGTTGTCGCCGGTCGCGTCGGTTCTCCCCGCTCCGACGATTCCGTTCGCGGCGCCGCTCGCGCGGCCGAGCTACTGCCTGCCGCCGCCCGACACGCTGTTCACCCGCCACACCGCACTGCTCCTCTGATTCCGTCACCGTAACCCGTTCTGGTTCGGTTCGACGGTGCACCCTTGCGCCCGGCGGCGGGCGTTGGGGGGGCAGGGAGAGGAGGAGTTATGCGTCGCCTGTATCTTCTCGTGGTTTTCGCGGTCATCGTCCGCGCACCGGGCGCGGTGTGCGGCGACGACACCGCGGCGCTCGGCGATCCACTGGCCGTGGCATCGCTGGTCGCGTACGCGCGGCAGCACAATCCCGACATCCGTGCCGCCGAGGCGCGCTGGCGCGCGGCGCAAGCGCGGCCGGCGCAGGCGGGTGCGCTGCCCGATCCGATGATCAATCTCGCCTATCACAATGAGAGCTTCGATCGGCTGCCGCTCGGCAGCAGTGAATTCGCCTACGCCCGCGTCGGCGCCGAACAAGAGATCCCGTTCCCGGGCAAGTTGAGGCTGAAACAAACAATCGCCACGAAGGCGGCGGACGCGGCGGGCGAGGCCTACCGGCGCACCGAACTCGACGTCATCAGCCGGGTCAAGATCGCGTTCGCGGAATATGCCCATCTCGACGAACAACTCGACCTGCTTCGTCGCAACCAGGCACTGCTCGATACGATCGCGCGCACCGTCGAATCGAAATACACCGTCGGCGAGGGCGTCCAGCAAGACGTGCTCCGCGCCCAGGTCGAGCTCTCGCTGCTGCTCGATCGCCAAACCACGCTCGATCAGCGCCGCCAGAGTCAGACCGCGCAGCTCAATGCGTTGCTGGGTCGCGACCTCTCCGAGCCCCTGGCGCCGGCCGCGCATCCGGTGGTCAAGTCGCTGACGCAAGCGCTGGACGCTTTTCTCGACGGCGCGCATCGCCAAGCGCCGGAGTTGTTGATGGCGGCGGCGCGCGTGGCCGCGGGCGAGTCGGGCGTCGCGCTGGCTTACCGTGAGTACCAACCCGATTTCGTGGTGCGGGCCGACTACTTCCACAAGGCGGCGCTGGAGCCCGAGTGGGAAGTCGGTATCGGTATCAAAATCCCGCTCTACTTCGCCGCCAGGCAACGCAACGCCGTGGCCGAAGCCGGCGCGACCCTGGCCGAAGCGAGCGCCGATCGCGACACCGCGCGGCGCAGCGTCGACTTTCGGGTCAAGGATCTGTACCTGCGGGCGCGCGCATCGCAGCAATTGATCGCGCTTTACAGCAACACCATCACCCCGCAGGCGCGCCTCGCCCTGACATCGGCCACCCACGCCTACGAGGTCGGTAAGGTCGACTTTCTCACGCTGCTCAACAGCTTCACCGCCACCTTGGAATACGAGATGCGCTACCACGAAGAGCTGGCCAACTTTCAGAAGGCGGTCGCCGAGCTGGAAGCCGTGAGCGGCGTATCGATCGAGGAGTGAACGCCATGGCACGCATCAATCCAAATCTCCGAGAGGTCTTCATGAAGAGAGCGAAGCGCATCTGGACGATCATCATGATCGGCACCGCGATTGCCGCCGGTGTTGCGTTCTCGTTTCGACCACCGCTCGACCGCGGCGCGATCGGCGCCGCGAGGGCTCAGAGCCTGCGCTATCACTGCCCGATGCACCCGGCGATGGTCTCGGATCATCCCGCCGATTGCCCGATTTGCAGCATGCGGATGGTGCCGATGGACGACGCGGAAACAGTCGGCATCGCGACCGAGAGTGCGACGGCTTCTGCGGCGAGTGCACCGATGCCGGAGAGGGTTCACGCCGCACCGGTCGCCGGGCGGGCCGCGGTGAAGGTCTCGGCGCAGAAGCGGCAGCTCATCGGGGCGCGCACGGCGCCGGTGGAACGAGCGCCGCTCGTGCGGGAGATCCGCGCGGTGGGTCGCGTTGCGTACGACGAGACGCGGCTGCGCACGGTCTCGACCAAGGTCGGCGGCTGGGTCGAGCACCTCTTCGCCAACACCACGGGACAATTGGTCAAGCAAGGGCAGCCGCTGCTGTCGATTTACAGTCCCGATCTCGTGTCGTCGGCGCAAGAGTACGTGCTGGCGGTTCGCGGCCGCGAGCAACTCGCCGACTCGCCGGCGGCGAGAGACACCACCGAGCGTTTGGTGACCAGCGCGCGTCGCCGTCTCGAACTGCTCGGCGTCACGCGGCAGCAGATCCGTGAGCTGGACGAATCCGGCGATGTCCCCACCGCGATGACGCTGGTGGCGCCGATCGGCGGCAGCATCATCGCTCGCAACGTCACCCAAGGTGATCGCATCGAGCCGGGGACCAAGCTCCTCGACATCGCCGAGCTGCGCCACGTCTGGGTGGTGGCAGACGTGTACGAATACGAGTTGCCGTTCGTGCAGGCGGGGCACACAGCGACGATCACTCTGTCCTATCTGCCGGGGCAGACATTCGAGGGTCGCATCGCCTTCGTCTATCCGACGGTGTCGGAGACCACGCGCACCGCGACGGTGCGGATCGAGGTGCCGAACGACGGTCTGACGCTGAAGCCCGAGATGTACGCCCAGGTCGAAATCCACGCCGATCTGGGGCAGCGGCTGACGGTTCCCGACAGCGCGGTGATCAGCACTGGGACACGCGACCTCGCCTTCGTCGATCGCGGCGACGGCTACTTCGAACCGCGCGAACTCAAGGTCGGCCTGCGACTCCCCGACCGCATGGAAGTGCTGAACGGGGTCGTCGACGGCGAACAGGTGCTGACCTCCGGCAACTTTCTCATCGACTCCGAGTCGAACATGAAGGCGGCGTTGGCCGCCGTCGGCAGCGCCCCGCCTGCGGCGACTCCGGAGCACACTCACTGACGCCGAGTACGATCATGGTCGAGCGAATCATCGAGTTCTCCGCGCACAACAAGTGTGTGGTGCTGATCTTCACTGCCGTGGCGCTGGCGGGCGCGCTCTACGCGGTGCGCAGTGTCCCGCTCGACGCGATCCCGGATCTGTCCGACACGCAAGTGATCGTTTACTCGCGCTGGGACCGCAGCCCCGACATCATCGAAGATCAGGTCACGTATCCCATCGTCACTGCGCTGCTGGGCGTGCCCAAGGTCAAAGCGATCCGCGGCTACTCCGACTTCGGCTTCTCGTATGTATATGTCATCTTTCAGGACGGCACCGATCTCTATTGGGCGCGCAGTCGCACGCTGGAATATCTGAGCAAGATCTTGCCCGTGCTGCCCGCAGGCGTGCGCACCGAGCTGGGTCCGGACGCAACCGGAGTCGGCTGGGTGTATCAGTACGCGCTCGTCGACCAGACCGGCCGCAACGATCTGGCACAACTGCGCAGCTTGCAGGATTGGTATCTGCGCTACTGGTTGCAGAGCGTGTCGGGGGTGGCGGAGGTGGCGTCGGTCGGCGGCTTTCAGAAGCAATATCAGGTGAACCTGAAGCCCGAGGCATTGCTGGCCTACAAGATCCCGATTCAAAAGGTGGTCGAAGCCATTCGCCGCGGCAACAACGATGTTGGTGGACGCTTGGTGGAGCTGTCGGGCGCGGAATACATGGTGCGTGGTCGGGGTTATGCCCGCTCGCTCGCCGACATCGAGCAGATCGTCGTCGGGCAGGATCCCAACGGCGTCCCGATTCGCATCCAGGAACTGGGCCGCGTGCTGCTGGGTCCCGAGATGCGGCGCGGCGTTTTGGATCTCGACGGGGCAGGCGATGCGGTGGGTGGCATCGTCATCATGCGCCACGGCGAAAACGCGCTCAACGTCATCGAGCGAGTGAAAGCAAAACTGCAGGAGATCGCCCCGTCGCTCCCACCCGGCGTAGAAGTTGTGCCCACGTACGATCGCTCCGAGCTGATCGAACGATCCATCGACAACCTGAAGGAAGAGCTGTTGATGGAGATGATCATCGTGAGCCTCGTTATCCTGGTCTTCCTCTGGCACATCCCCTCAGCGATCATTCCGATCGTTACCATCCCGGTGTCGGTCTTCCTGGCGTTCATCCCGATGTACTTGATGGGGATCACGTCCAACATCATGTCGCTCGCGGGCATTGCGATTTCGATCGGCGTGCTGGTCGATGGTGCGATCGTCGAAGTCGAGAACGCCTACAAGAAGCTGCAACTATGGGACGCCGGTGGCCGTCAGGGCGACTTCCACACGGTGCGGCTCAACGCTCTCAAAGAGGTCGGACCGTCGGTGTTCTTCTCGCTGTTGGTGATCGCCGTTGCCTTCATGCCGGTGTTCACGCTGATCGATCAGGAAGGGCGGCTGTTCAAGCCGCTCGCGTATACGAAGAACTTGGCGATGGCGATCGCGGCGATCCTCGCTATCACGCTCGACCCGGCCATGCGGATGATGTTCGCGCGCATGGATCCGATCCGCTTCAGGCCGCGCTGGCTGTCGCGGATGGTTAGCCACATCGCCGTCGGCACGTACCATGCCGAGGAAAGGCATCCGATCAGCGTGGTTCTATTCCGCTTCTACGAACCCGCCTGCCGATTTGTGTTGCGCTTTCCGAAGAGCACCATCGTCGTCGCGCTGCTGCTGATGGCGAGCGCCGTGCCGGTGTACATGCGGCTGGGCTCGGAGTTCATGCCGCCGCTCTATGAAGGCACGCTCATGTACATGCCGACGACTCTCCCGGGACTGTCGGTCACCGAAGCCCAGCGGCTGCTGCAGAAGATGGATGAGTTGATCGCCCAGACTCCGGAGGTCGAGCGTGTCTTCGGCAAGGCCGGTCGCGCCGCTACCGCGACCGACCCGGCGCCGTTTTCGATGATCGAGACGACGATTCTGCTCAAGCCGACCTCGCAGTGGCGCCGCGTGCCGCGATTCTATGCACGATGGCCGGAATGGCTGCAGGCGCCGCTCCGACACCTGTGGTACGACCGCGTCTCGAAGGACGATCTCGTCGCCGACCTCGACCAGAAACTGCGCTTCCCCGGTGTGACCAACGCATGGACGATGCCGATCAAGGCGCGCATCGACATGCTGACGACCGGCGTGCGAACGCCGATCGGAATCAAGATCTACGGTGCCGACTTGGCGGTGATCGAGCGCATCGGGACGCAGATCGAGTCGGTCCTGCGCGACGTTTCGGGAACGCGCAGCATCTACGCCGAACGCACGGCCGGCGGCTTCTTCCTCGACTTCTCGCTGCGTCGCGACCAACTGGCGCGCTACGGGCTGAGCGTCGAGGAAGCCGAGACGGTCATCGAGACGGCGATCGGCGGCGAGCCGATCACCACCACCATCGAAGGACGCGAGCGCTACACGGTGAACGTCCGCTACGCGCGCGAGCAGCGCGACAACCTCGAGGCGCTGCAGCGCGTGCTGGTTCCGACGATGTCGGGCGCGCAGATCCCGCTGGCGCAAATCGCTGATCTGCGTCTGACCTCCGGGCCGTCGATGATTCGTGACGAGAACGGGATGCTCGCCGGCTACGTCTACGTCGATCTCAGCGGGCGCGACATCGGCAGCTACGTCGAAGACGCCAAGCAGCTCGTAGCGACGCAAGTGCCGTTGCCCACCGGGTACGCGCTGCAGTGGAGCGGCCAGTACGAAAACATGCTGCGCGTGCGCGAGCGGCTGAAGATCATCGTGCCGATCACGATCTTTCTCGTCTTCGTGCTGCTGTTCATGAACACCAAGTCGGTGGTGAAGGCGACGATCGTCATGCTGGCGGTGCCGTTCTCGGTCGTCGGTGCGGTGTGGTGTCTGTACGTCCTCGGCTACAACACCTCGATTGGCGTGTGGGTCGGCATGATCGCGCTCATGGGGCTCGATGCGGAAACCGGGGTATTCATGCTTCTCTTCTTGGATCTGGCCTATTACGATGCGGTTTGTCGGGGAACGATGCGAACGAAGCGTGATCTACACGAGGCGATCATCCACGGCGCGGTGAAACGCATTCGGCCGAAGATGATGACCGTCTCGGCGGCGATGATGGGGTTGATGCCGATCATGTGGTCGCTCGGGATTGGCGCGGATATGATGAAACGCGTGGTCGCGCCGATGATCGGCGGCTTGGTGACCAGCTTCCTGATGGAACTGCTCGTGTATCCCCCGATCTACGAGTTCTGGAAGTGGAACTTTGAAATGAGGCGCGGAACAGTCGACGTCAGGCAACTGCCGATTCCGGAGTTTCGAGGCCACTGAAGATACCGATGAAGAATCGGTGCGGCATCTGGATCATCGGCATCTTGCTCATTGTCGGAGTCGCCGGCGGTGTGGCTGCGCCGCGCGTGCGGCATTGGTGGACCGCCCCGCCGGCTGGATACTGTCCCTTCTGTCACCGCCACGAACACAAAGAGTCGGTCGTCAAGATCCGGGCCGAGGGCGAGGAGGTGAGCGAGGCCTGTTGTCTGGCGTGTGCGCTCACCTATGGGCGCCAGACATCGAAGGCGATCACGGTGATCAGCGTCACCGATCACAACAGCGGCCAGGCGATCGATCCGAACGGTGCGACCTTTGTGGTCGGCAGCGATGTGTCGCCGTGCCTGCACGCCGACCGTTTGGTGGGGGCCGAAGGGGAGACGTCGGCAGTTCAATGGGATCGCTGCCTGCCCAGCATTCTTGCCTTTGCCACGCGGCAGGCCGCCGAGACGTTTCACGCTCAACACGGTGGACGACTGCAATCGTTACGCGAAGCGACGGGCGCGGCCGTCGTGGGGGGCCTTGGGAAAGGCTAGGTCCAGCAGACGGCGACTTCGCGTGGGCCCTGATATGGCAGGCGTCCGTGCGAGACCGCGTAGTTGTCGATCGCGACCACATCGCCGCGCTGCCAGGGCACGATGACCATGTGTTTCCAGATCGTGTCGCGCAGCGCTTCCATGTCGGCATAGGGAATCTCGCTGCCATCACGATAGGTGCAGTGCATCGCCAACTCATCCGGTCGCTTCATGCGACGTTGGATCCCGCTGAGGACGCGGGCGAGCTGCCAGAAGAACCAATGTCGCAGCGTCGGCCGCAGCGCATAGATGCGTGCATATTCTCCTGGCGCGGCCGAGAGATGAAAGGTCGTCACGTGATTGTGCCACAGCGGCACGCCGGTGATCGGATGCGTTCGCGTGATCGGTTGCGTGCTCACCAGGCGCAGTCCGCCGCCACCGGTCCATGTCGGCTCGAAGCCTTCGGCGTGACACTTGGTCTCGACTACGGCACGGTCGGTGGTCAGGAACATTTCGTCCCAGCGCTTGAGTTTCCAGAGATCGAAGCGGCTGCCGCCATCGGGACCGCTGTAGTTCCGCACGAGGCGCAGCCCGCGTTCTTCGAAGCGTCGTACCAGCGCCGGATCGAGATCGCGCAACACTTTGCGGAAATCCGCCAGCGGAGTTTCCCCGGAGCCGGCGGCGGGTGCGAGCAGACAGCAGAAGAACAACCGTCGCGGCGGATGTGCCGTGAAGCTCATCTCGCAGTGCTGCGGGATGGGGTAAAAGGCCGGCAGTTCGCTGGCGGTAAAGACGTAGTCGGTCAACCCGTTGCGCGGCGAGGTGCCGAGGTATTCGTTCTTCAGATCGTCGTCGATCGAACGCACCACACGTTCGAACGTCGGCGCGTCCGTCACATCGAAGCCGCGCAACAAGATCGCGCCGTGCGCGTGCAGGCGTTCGTCGATCCAATCGCGCCGCTCCGCGATCCATGCGCCCAGTTGCCTCGCGTCACGATCACGCCCGGCGCGAATGACGAGAGGCATTCCATCCGGCCGGTCGTTGAGTGTGCGAATTTCGTACGGGCATTGCATCGCCGCCGCGCTAGACATGTCGTCCTCCGTCGAGCCAGCTTATCGAACAGCGGATGTTTCGGCGCAAGGGCTGCAGCTTCTTTCCCGACCACGCATCGGCTAGGGTTCGCCTGCGATGGAAGTCGAGCCGCCGGTTGAGCCGTTGATCGCACGCGATCCCGTGTGCGGGATGAAGGTCGATCGCGCCGCACCGAAGGGCGGCACCCACGATCACGGCGGAACGACTTATTATTTCTGCAATCCAAAATGCCGCGAGAAATTTCGCGCAACGCCGGACGCGTACCTCGCGCCCAAGCGCGAGCCGCAGACCGGGCAGGGGATCTACACCTGCCCGATGCATTCCGATGTGCGCCACCTGGGGCCGGGCTCATGCCCCGAGTGCGGCATGGCGCTCGAACCGCTGGAGATTTCTGCTGGAGAGGATGCCAACCCCGAACTCAGCGACATGACGCGCCGCTTCTGGCTCAGCACGGCTCTGGCGGCGCCGGTGTTCCTGATCGGCATGTCGGAGATGCTTCCTGGCCGGCCGCTACAACACGCGGTTAGCGCGCCAACCTTGACCTGGATTCAGTTCGTGCTGGCGACCCCCGTGGTGCTCTGGGGTGGGCGACCGTTCTTCCAGCGCGGCTGGACATCGCTTGTCACCGGCCGCTTCAACATGTTCACATTGATTGCGATCGGTACCGGCACGGCCTACGGATTCAGCGTTGTTGCGACCCTCCTGCCTGGGGTGTTTCCCGATTCGTTCCGCGGCCACGCGGGTGAGGTCGCCGTGTATTTCGAGGCCGCCGCCGTCATCATCGCGCTGGTACTGCTCGGGCAAGTGTTGGAGCTGCGTGCACGTAGTCGGACCAGTGGAGCGATCAAGGCGCTGCTCGGTCTCGCGCCGAGAAGCGCGCGCCGCCTCAATGCCGACGGCAATGAAAGTGATGTCGCACTCGAAGCGGTGCAACCGGGCGATCGCTTGCGCGTTCGACCGGGCGAGAAAATCCCGGTCGACGGGTTGGTGGTCGACGGCGCCAGCGCCGTCGACGAGTCGATGGTGACGGGAGAGCCGATCCCGGCCGAGAAGGCGATCGGTGATCCGGTGACCGGCGGAACGATCAACGGCAGCGGCACGTTGGTGATGCGCGCCGAGCGCGTCGGTACGGATACGCTGCTGGCGCAGATCGTGCGGATGGTGGGCGAGGCTCAACGCAGCCGGGCGCCGATTCAGCGCCTCGCGGACGTGGTCGCCTCGTACTTTGTTCCCGCCGTGGTTGCAGTCGCGGTCGTGACCTTCGTAGTGTGGGCGATGGTCGGACCGGCGCCGCGGATGGCGTACGCGCTGGTGAACGCGGTGGCGGTACTGATCATCGCTTGTCCCTGTGCCCTCGGATTGGCTACGCCGATGTCGATCATGGTCGGCACCGGCCGCGGCGCCGCCGCCGGCGTGCTGATCAAGAATGCCGAGGCGCTGGAGTTGCTTGAACGTGTCGACACCGTCGTTGTCGACAAGACCGGCACGCTCACCGAAGGTAAACCGGTGTTGACCTCGGTCGTTGCGTTGGATCACTGGACGGAAGGTCAACTCCTTCGTCTTGCCGGCAGCGTCGAGCGAGTCAGCGAGCATGCGGTGGCAACCGCGGTTGTGGCGGCGGCCCGCGCGCGGCAAATCGAGCTCCCCGACGTCGCGGCGTTTCGCGCGGTCTCCGGAAGGGGTGTCAGTGGCAGCGTCGATGACCACGAGGTCGTCGTCGGGAACGAGCGGTTGTTGGCTGACCGCGGCGTTGCGCTCGGCGGGCTGGCGCAAGTTATTGACGATCTTCGCCGTGGCGGACATACGGTGATGCTGGTGGCGATCGATGGGCGTGTGGCGGGACTCCTCGGCGTGGCGGATGTGATCAAGCCGACGACGAGGGAGGCCATTGAATTGCTGCACGCCGACGGCATTCGGATCGTGATGCTCACGGGCGATCATCGCGCCGCCGCGGACGCGGTCGCGCACGAGTTGGGCATCGATGAAGTGGAGGCGGAGATCCTTCCGGAGCACAAGGGAGCGATCGTCAAGCGGCTCCAGGCCGAAGGACGTATCGTCGCGATGGCTGGCGACGGTATCAACGACGCCCCCGCGTTGGCGCTGGCCCATGTCGGCATCGCCATGGGCACCGGGACCGACGTCGCGATGCAGAGTGCGGCGATCACGTTGGTGAAGGGCGATCTCCGCGGCATCGCGAAGGTGCGCCGCCTCAGTCGTGGGACCATGCGCAATATCCGCGAAAATCTCTTCTTTGCCTTCCTCTATAACGTGCTGGGGGTTCCGCTCGCCGCCGGCGTGTTGTATCCCGTGCTCGGCGTGTTGCTCAGCCCGATGATTGCGAGCGCGGCCATGAGCCTCAGCTCGGTGTCGGTGATCAGCAATGCGCTGCGACTGCGCAAACTCGCGCTGTAGCGCGAGGCGGGAATCAGGTGTTCGTCTCAATGTTCATCATCCTTGGGCTCATCACTGCCGGAAGCGGGCAGGTCGGCACGCCCGAAGTCGCATGGTCGCAGCAGTTTCGCGTCCGCCGGATCTTCAAGGGTCATCCCGCAGCCGTGCGGTTGACGACCGCGCGAGCGCGACGGTTCCGAGCGGTCGTACGCGATGGGGCGAAACACGGCCCCAACTTCGCGGGGCGCTACACCGTCATCGCCTGGGGATGCGGCGCTTCCTGCCATCGACTTGCCATTGCCGACGCCGTCTCCGGCAAGGTGTTTGATGCGCCGTTCAGAAGCGTCTCGGCGGCGCCTCCCTATCCGCTGCCCGACGACGTCGACGTTGACCTCCTCCCCGACTTCGGCGAGTTGCAGTATCGCCTCGACAGCCGCTTGCTGATCGTCGGCGGCTGCCTCAACGAAGACAACGCGAGATGCGGTTGGCACTACTTCGAGTGGAAGGATGAGCGACTGACCGAGCGCACGCGGCTCCCATTCCCTGATCCGGATGACTTACCGAAGAAACCGGCGGCGCGCTGACGCCATCGTTGGAAGTCGGGCGACCGGTCCCGCAGCTAGCTGCCGGCGCTCGGCGGCCCGGTAACGATCAGCACCGGCCGATCGGTGGCTTCGGCGACGCGACGGGTGACGCTGCCGAGCATGATGCGGCGCGCACCGCGCCGGCCGATCTTGCCCATCACGATCAGATCGGCGGCATCCCGCGCGGCGATGTCGCAGATTACCGCGCACGGGTCGCCTTCGTCGATCTCCTCGCGGTGCGCGACGTGATGCTCTTCCGCCACCCGTGCGCTGTCGCGCAAGTAGATGCGGCCGTTGTCCCACAAGCGATCGCGAATCTGTGGGCCGTCGCCGGCTTCGTGAGTCGTGAGTTCGGCGACAATCTGGTGATCGACCGCGTGCACGAAGACGATCTCCGCGCTGTACGCGCGCGCGATCCGCAGCGCGTGCTCGGTGGCGTGGCGCGAATACTCCGAGCCGTCGACCGGAACGAGGATGCGCGTGATGTGCAAGGCCTCGGTCATTGTGTCGCCTCGTCGGTTTGCGAACGCCGTCGGCCTTTGAAGCGCTTCATCTGGAAGAGGGACTCGCGCTCTTTTTCCTCCAGCGTACTCTCGATGAAGTGAATCGTGTCGCGGTATTCGGGCAGAAAGATGTGCTCCAAGGCGTTGACCTTGCGTCGCGTCTTCTGCAGCTCGGTGGCGAGTCGCCGGCAGGAGATCTCGATTTCGGCGACGCGCACGGCCATCGGCAGCAGCTCGCGAACTTGACGCGCGGCGAATGCGGCCGCGACGCTCCCCCATCCGGGAGCCGCGGCGGGACCGGCGGCATCGTCGAGATCTGCCTCCAGCAGGGGCACCACCACCCCCATGATGCTGCGCTCACGCAATCGCAAGTGAATCGTTGTTTGGGCCGCCAAGGCCTCGGACTCCACGGCGGCGCGTCCCGATGCGAGCATGGCTGCTTGCAGTTGTTCGTAGAGCCGCCGCAACGCGGCATCGAGCGCCTGCCGCGCTTGTGCGCTCTCACGGTAGACGTCCAACAGTTCTTCGAGGAGGATTTCGCGTTTCTGATCCAGCAACTCGTGGCCGGATTTGACGAACCCAAAGTGTTCCTTGAGCCGGAGCAGATTGCTCTTGGTGGCGGGAATGTCGGTGCGGCGCATCTCAACCCTGTTGTGCCGGCGGGTCCGCGCTCGCCGCGGGTGCAGCGGCGCTGCCGCGGTAGCGTTCGATGAGCTCGCGACTGACGCGGGTCAGTTCATTGTCCGGCAGCGGGTGCAAAGCCTGCCAGCCGAGATCCAGGGTGCCGGTGAAGCTGCGTTCCTCGGCCGGCCTTTGCCCGATGAACTCGCGTTCGAAGTGTTCGCCGAACTGCAGGTAGCGCCGATTGATCTCGGAAAGTTCCTCTTGGCCGATGATGCTGGCGAGCCGTTCGACCTCACGCACGCGGGCGTATGCCGCGTAGAGCTGGCTCGCAAGTTTGGAGTGATCCTCGCGCGTTTGACCGGTGCCGATGCCGTCTTCCATCAGCCGCGAGAGCGACGGCAGCACATCGATGGGCGGATAAACGCCGCGGCCGTGCAACGCACGCGACAGCACGATTTGCCCCTCGGTGATGTAGCCGGTGAGATCGGGGATCGGATGGGTGATGTCGTCGTTCGGCATGGTGACAATCGGAATCTGGGTGATCGATCCGGGGCGATCCTTGAGACGGCCGGCGCGCTCGAAGATCGAAGCCAGGTCGCTGTACAGGTAGCCGGGGTAGCCCTTGCGACTCGGCACTTCGCCCTTTGCCGTTGCGACCTCGCGCAATGCCTCGCAGTAGTTGGTGATGTCGGTGAGCACCACCAGAATGTGCATGCCGAGGTCGAAGGCGAGATACTCGGCTAGCGTCAGCGCTGCCCGCGGCGTCACCAGGCGTTCCATGCTCGGATCGTCGGCCAGATTCAGAAACAAGGTGCTGGTGCGAAACGCGCCGCTTTCCTGAAAACTCTTGTGAAAGAACTCCGCCACATCGTGATTCACGCCGATGGCGGCGAACACGACGCCGAACGGCTCGTTCGCGGCCGGCAGGTGCGCCTGGCGAACGATCTGCGCCGCCAGCGCGTCGTGCGGCAGGCCGCTGGCCGAGAACAGCGGCAACTTCTGCCCCCGCACCAGCGTGTTCATGCCATCGATGCCGGAAATCCCGGTCTGGATGCAGTCGCGCGGATAGGCGCGCCGCACCGGATTGATCGGCTCGCCGTTCACGTCGCGCATCGCCGCCGGCAACGGCGGCGGGCCGCCGTCGAGTGGCTGGCCGGTGCCGTCGAAGACGCGTCCGAGCATTTCACGGGCGACCGGAAGAGTTAGCGGGTGACCGAGGAAGCGGACGCGCGTGTCGGCGACCGACAGCTCCGCCGTTCCCTGCAGGACTTCGACAACGGCCAGGTCGCCCGCGATCTGGAGTACGCGCCCGTGCAGCACGCGACCGCTCGGCCCGATCACCTCGGCGAGTTCGCCGAAGCCGACGTCTTCAACTCCGCGGAGGAAGACCAGCGGCCCTTGAATCTGATGAAGGCCGCGGTGTTCGAGTGCGGCATGGGCGCGGGGATCGGCCATCGACTCACTCGCGTGCCAACGCGTCCATTTGGGTCGTGATCGCGTCGGTGAGGGCATCGAAGCGATCGAGTTCACCATCGGGAATCTCGAAGCGCATGCGCATCAGATCGGTGCGCGCCGGAATCTCCTTGACGCGATAGATCGGAATCTTGTGGCCGACGATGTCCAAGCCGCGGTCGATGTAGTGGAACAGCACGCGCAACATGCGGAGCTGCTTCTCCGGTGTGCTGTAACGATCGATGCGGTCGAATGCGTTCTGCTGCAGGAAGGCGTTGCGCAACACCCATGCGCCGTCGAGCACCATGCGTTCGCGATCGGGCAGCGACTCTTCGCCGACCAGACGCACGATCTGCTGCAACTTGACTTCTTCGTGCAGCAACTCGACGGCGCGCGCGCGCAACGCCGCCCAATCCGCGAAGCCCTTGGTGCGCCACCACTCGCTGAGGTCCGCCGCGTACTCGCTGTAGGAGTCGGTGAAGTTGATGGCCGGAAAGAAGCGTGCGCTCGCCAGCTCTTTGTCCAGACCCCAAAAGCAGCGGACGAAGCGCTTGGTGTGCTGCGTCACCGGTTCGGTGAAGTCGCCGCCCGGCGGGGAGACCGCGGCGACGACGCTCACCGATCCCTCGCGACCGCAGTTGGTGCGGACGAGGCCGGCGCGTTCGTAAAAGTCGGCCAAGCGGGTCGCCAGGTACGCCGGGAATCCCTCCTCGGCGGGCATTTCCTCCAATCGCCCGGAGATCTCACGCAGCGCCTCCGCCCAACGTGACGTCGAGTCGGCCAACAGTGCGACGTCGTAGCCCATGTCCCGGTAATATTCGGCGATCGTGATGCCGGTGTAGATCGACGCCTCGCGGGCAGCGACCGGCATGTTCGAGGTGTTGGCGACCAGCACCGTCCGTTCGAGCAGCGGGCGGCCGGTATGCGGATCTTCGAGCTGCGGTAGCTCGGTAAGCACGCCGGTCATTTCGTTGCCGCGTTCGCCGCAGCCGATGTAGACGATGACGTGGGCGTGTGCGCATTTTGCCAACGTTTGCTCGGTTACCGTTTTGCCGGTGCCGAAGCCACCTGGAATCGCGGCGGTGCCGCCGCACGCCAGCGGAAAGAACGCATCGATGATGCGCTGGCCGGTGAGCAGCGGTGTCGCGGGCGGCCGGCGCTCACGGTAGGGACGCCGCCGCCGCACCGGCCAGCGATGATAGAGACGCACATCGTGCTGAGTGCGACCGTCCTCGACCACCGCGATGATGTCGTTGACGGTGTACTCGCCCGGCGGGGCGATTGAGGCCACGGTGCCGGCGATCTCGGGCGGAACCAGGACGCGGTGTTCGATCGAGGGGGCCTCAGGAACCGTACCGAGGATCTCACCGCCGCAGACCGTCGCGCCGGTCTTGACCGCGGGCGCAAAGCACCATCGACGAGTGCGGTCGAGCGGATCGCCGGCCGTGCCGCGCCGAATGAAGTCGCCGGTTTGATCGGCGAGGAATTCGAGCGGTCGCTGAATGCCGTCGAAGATCCGCCCAAGCAGGCCGGGGCCCAACTCGACGAACAGCGGCAGACCGGATCCTTCAACCGGATCGCCGGGCTTCAATCCGGTGGTGTCTTCGTAGACTTGAACGGTGATGTCGGATTCAAGCAGGCCGATGACTTCTCCCACGAGGCGCTCGTGGCCCACCCACACCAGCTCCGACATGCCGATGGGGCGGCGCATGCGACCGCGGATCACCGGACCGTTGATGCCGATGATGACGCCACCGGGAGCATCACTCGCGCGAGTCATCGGTCACCGCATTCACCACTCCGGCGCTTCACCGCCCAGAAGCGTGTCCAGCACCAGGCGCCGCAGGTGATCGCGCCCGCGCCGGAGCCGGGCGTCGAAGGAGTTGTCGAATCGCAGGCGTCCATCGGCGGATTCCGCGACGACTCCATGGGCTGGCGCATGGTCGGATATCACCGTGATCTGCCAGCGGTCGCCGCCGAGCGTCGCGCACAGCGGTGGATCAATGAGGGCGGAGACGGCAGCCGGGACCCGCACGCACACGGGTCCTGACGGCAGCACTTGCAATGCCTCCACGATCAAGTCGTGCACGATGCGTCGGGCATCCGGCACGTGTGGAAATTGAGAGAGGCGGTCGCGCGCGGCGTTCAGCACCTCATCGATCAACTGTTCGCGCGCCCACAGCCAGGCCCGACGACTGTCGGTTTCGGCGACGGCCAGGCGCTTGGCGGTGGCTTGTCGTCCGCGCGTTTCGCCAAGCGCCTGCGCGTCCCCGCGCAGGGTTTCCGCCTCGGCGACCGCGCTCGCGCGGATGCGTTCGGCGCGTTCGGCCGCCTCGGTTCGCAGCGCGGCGATCTCACCCACGCACTGCTGGCGGATCAGATCGACGAGGTCCTCGCTGCCGCTGAGTGTATCGGGCTGGTTGGTCACACGCGCACTCCGAGTGCCCGCTCGACGAAATCGTCGACCAGTTCGCCGCCGCGTTCGTTGTAGCCGGCGATGATGAGAATCAGCGGCGCCTTCGGTTCCAGCGTCATCGCGCGCAACTCGTCACGCGCCAATGAGGCGGCGCCGCGACTGATGAGGAGCAGCAAAGGCTTGCGGCTCTCGCCGGGTTTCGCTCGCACCGCGTCGGCCGCGGCGGCGAGTACCGTGCGCACGTCAGCCGCTGTCGTTACGATGGAGCCGGACACCCCACCGATCGCAAACGCCAGAACCGTGTCGGCATCGCCGATGACGTGCATGCCGGTCATGAGAGGCGTCCGAGAATCATGATGGCGATGATCAGGCCGTAGATGGCGATGCCTTCGGCGAGGCCGACGAAGATGAGGGCGCGGCCCGCAACTTCGGGCCGCTCGCCCATTGCGGCCAATGCTGCCGCGCCGACGTGACTGACCGCGTAGGCGGCCGCCACCGTTCCGATCGAGGTTGCAGCGCCGGCGGCGAGAAAGCCCCACATCAGCACCTGGTCCGACAGACCACCGGCGTGGGTGGTGGTCTCTGCCGCAGCCGGCGCGGCATGTCCGAATAGGATGAACAGAACGACAGCGGCTGCCATTGCCAGCATCACATTGAAGACGATGAACCAACGCAGGGCCCGTGGACGCGCGTGGCCGGATGTCCTCACGTTTCCCATGATCGTTCCCTCCTCTGCCTCAGGCCGCCTGCTGATGCCCCGAAGCAATCCGAAGCGGTCGGTATTCTTCGCCACCGCCGCTGTAGAACCGACTGAAGAACTCGTAGTACTCGAGACGGATCGTTTGAATCGACACGATCATCCCTTCGAGCGCGATGATTACGATGTTGCCGATGACTATCACCACGGCGGCGCCGATGCCGCCGCCACCCATCCGCGCCACCGCGCCGGCGACGCTGAAGGTGGCGAGGAACAATCCGGCGTGACTCAAAGCAAAGGCGGCCAAGCGGATGAATGTCGCGGTGTTGGAGATCGTGCTCACCATGGTGTCGAGGACTTCCACCATCGACTCGACGAACCCCGTCAGCAGCTCGCCGGCGTCCGGCCATTGCTTCGTTCGCACGCCGGTCCAGAGCGCCCGCAGCGGGGCTTTGAGCAGCATCAACGCCACCGGGACGGACAACCAGAGAATCGCGGTGCCGGCGCTGACCGCGCCCTCGCCGGCGGCGAGCCGGCGCATGAACAAGGCCACCGCCGTCCAATACGCGAGCGCGCCGATGAGCCCGTTGCGCTCCCACAGTGCGGCGAGGTCGCGGCGTCGGATGGCGTTGACGATGTTGAGGCCGATCCCGATGCTGATGAAGACGGCGCCGAAGGTGAGCGCGGCGCGCATCAGACGCCCGGTATCCTGCATCGGGCGTAGCCACAGCGCCGGCAGCCAGTGCTCGACGCCGAAGACGCTGCCGTAGAGCAGGCCGAACACGGCCGACGACACGCCGCACTCCATCAAGATCACCGCGTAGTCGCGGTAGCGAAACATCCGGCGATAGATGAAGTAGCCGATGGCGAACAAGACCGCGCCGTGACCGAGGTCGCCGAACATGAAACCGAACATCGCCAGGAACGCGACCGCCACCACCGGGGTCGGATCGACCTCGCCGTAGCGAGGCAGACCGTAGTTGCGCAGCAACCGTTCGAAGGGTCGAACCAAGACCGGGTTGTGCAACAGAATCGGCACCGGCACGCGACCGCGCCGCACGCCTTCGACCGCGCTTGGCTCGCGCCATTGGATGACACAGCGCCCCTGGGTCGTTTCCGTCAACAGGCGTTCGAGTCGGTGCGACAGCTCTGCGGGTACCCATCCGGTGATGAGCGCCACACGCTCGGAGCCGCCCATCAACCCACGCGACTCTACCAACAATCGCTCGCGCTCGACCGCGGCCCGCAGTGCACGCAGTTCCCCGGCGAGCCGTTGCCCCAGTCCCTTTCGCTCACTGTCGAGCACGGATTGGGTCGCGCGCGCCGTATGGAGCTGTGATTCGAGCTCGTCGATGGCCTGTTCCTTGGTGCCGGTGAGCTGAGGCGGAACTTCCAGCGGCTCGAGTTGGACGCTGGCCACGGTCCGCTCGGCAGCGGTTTGATGCGCACGCAGACACAGCACCGTGACCAACAGACGGCCGTCAGCGTCGACGGTACTCCCGGGAACGACCAGGTGTGGAATGCGCCCGAGGCTTTCGTTGAGGCGCGGGAGATTGCGTTCCGGCATGCGTCCGGACACCACGTAGACGTAGCGCAAGCCTTGGAGGTCTTCGAATGGCACACCCGGCGGCTCCACCGTGCGGACGTTTCGCAGCAGCACGTGAAGTTGCTCGCGCCGTTCGACCAGCGCCGCCATCTTGGCCTTGAGCGCGTCGACTTCAGCGGCGATGCTGGCAATGCGTGACTCGATCCGCGCGAGGTCTACCCCGTCGCCGGGCGCGCCCGCCATCGGCTCTTCCAGTTCTTCGATGCCGAGGAACTTCATCAGACCCGCGACCTGTTGGGCCACCGCGAGCAAGTGCGCGAGCCGCTCGCGAACGTCGTAGGGTCGAATCGCGGACAACGTTTCGACGGCATGACGCACGTCGAGTAGGTGCAGGACGCCGACGCGTGCGATCGCGCGCGAGGTGGTTTCGAGGTCGCTGGCGAGCACGACCAGGGAGAGGTGGCGCATGGGTTCGGGGCTCAACATGGCGCGCTCCCGATCACGCCCGCACCGTCGCCACGCGTTCGAACGCGGCCTCGGGGGCGAGGGCCAGGGTTTTGGCGGCGAGCAAAACCCGCAGGTCGCGGATCTCGATTTCCTGGGCGAGCAACAGCCCGAGCGGCACGCCGATGTGAAATGGGTAGACGCGAAAGCCGCGTTCGACCTCCATCGCGATCACGCGCCACAGCTTGGCGATGGCCAAGTCAGGGGAGAGCTCTTCAGCTTCGCCAAAGAGCGGGGCGTACGGGGTGCGGTCGAGTGCGCGCCAGACGCCGAGCGGACTTTCAGCCAGCGCGGTTCGAACGGTTCCCGTCACCCAGCGACCTTGGCGCAAGGTGTAGTTGAGGATTTCTTCGCGCGAACGGGCGAGGGCATCGCGAAAGCGCGCAATCCAGGTGAGGTTCAACAAGTCGAACAGGAGGCCGAGCAGCGCCTGGGCGCGCGCCGCATCGTCGGATTGCAGTCGCCCGGCAGTCGACCACAGCCGCTCGTAGTAGTCGATCTCCAGCGCGCTCTCGAGCGCGAACGATCCGGCGGTTTCTACGCCCGGTAGCGCTGAGACGGCTGCGGTGTCGTAGACTGTGTTGCCCAGGCGAACGGCGAGTTCTTGCAGATCGGCGGCCGCAGCAAGCGCGCGCGGATCCAGGGTCGCTAGTTCGCCAAGCGGCTGGACGTGCGGTTCGATCTCCGTCCACGGGTGCCGATGATGGACGGCGCGGATCACCAGCTTGAGATTCTCGAGTTCGTAACGGAGCAGCAGGGTGCGTATGAACTCGGCTTCTACCCCCGAAAGGAAACCGAGAATGCTGACGCCGACCTCGATGAGCCGCGCGCCGAATCCATACTCGGTGCCGGGATGCAGGAGCAACGCCGGCCCGTAGGGCGTACGCGCCAGCATTTCGAGCATCGCGGTGCGTGACGGATAGCTGTACAGCGCTTCGAGCCCCTCGCGCCCGAGCAAGCGACACAACAGGGTGCGCGCGCGCGCATTGGCCGTCGCGTAGCGCCGGAGGTCAGTTCTTGGCACCGACCGTGGCGTCACGATCGCCCTCCAGCACCCACTTCACCACCGCCTCGATTGCTGCGGGCATGCGTGGTTCGGCTTGTGCCCGGAGGGCGGCGGCACGCTCCTCGATTTGTCGAGTCAACGCCTGTGCGGTCCGCTCGGCGTCCGCCAGCATCGCGTCGGTGGCGGCTTGCGCGGTCGACTCGTAGGACTCGCGAGCGCTCTGCACCAATCGGCGGGCGTCCTGCTCGGCCGAGTGTACGAGCTGCTTGGCCTCCGCTTGGGCCGCTTCGAGTTGACGGCGTGCTTCCGCTTCGGCGGCGAGAATGGTTTGCAATGGATCCGGCACGGGACGGCTCCTGGCCCCCTTTTGCAGCCCAGCATCGCGTCTGACCGTTCCCGGCCGGACGTCGCAGTCCTAGATGAGCAAGCGCCCGGCCAAGCACGCGACGGGCCGTGGCTTGCGGGCTGACCGAAGTCAGTTCTCAGCCATCGGAGTGCCCCGCGCGCCGTCGTGCGCAGGTTCGCGAAGGGTGGGGACCGAGCTTTAGTAGGCCACGCGAGCTTCGAGGGTGCCCGCGTCGTTGCGGACAACGATCAGTCGGGACATGCACGGCATGCAATAGACCCGATCGCCCGGACGCAACTCGCGGGTCGAGCGGATCACTACCTTGCAAACCGGGCATAGGACCTCGTTGGGCGCGAGCTTGTCGCTGGGGCCGCGCCACTTGCGATAAAAGCGGCGGTACTTCTTTGGGACCTCGTCAAACCCCGTGTCGTCGAGAATGAAGCGTTGACGCGGCGGCCCGTCAAGAGTTTCCGGCGCCTCGGCGCGGGGATCGCCGTCGAGCGATTCCATCGTCATACAAATCCCAGACGCTCGACCGATTCCAAGTAGGCGCGGCCGAGACGCTCCTGCTCATCGCGTGGCATGCCGATTTGTTTGATGGTGTCGGCCAAGGTATCCAGAACGAGATGATCAAGTTCCTTCTTGACCTGGCCGATGCGGGCGCGGATGTGCGGCGCTGAGGCGAGCCGGCGTCCGATCTCGTTCTCGCCGAAGCCGATGTGCCGCCGCTCGTCTTTGACGACGCCGGCCAGCACTTCGCGCGTGATCGGATCGGCGGTTTGGCCGTGGCTGTGGAAGACCGCGAACTCCAGCGCTTCGAGGATGACATTTTGCGCGAAGATCGCGGCCTCCCAGTCTTTGCCCGCCACCAGTTCCAGCAGGCGTCGTTTGAACAAGACGAGGCTTGGGCTGGCGCGGCGTTCGACCTCGGCTTCGGGATCTTTCACGCCCAGATCGCGCAACCGGTGAAGAAAGACTTCCAGGTGTCGTCCCTCGTCCGCGACTTGGGTGGCAAGGAACACCTTCGACAAGCGATTCGGGGCGATCGAGATCAAGCCGCTCGCGCCTTCGAGCGCCGCTGTCTCGCCGACGCAGTAGTTGCATAACACGGTGATGAGGCGGTCACGTTCGAGTTCGTCGAGCACGGCTTCGGGCGTGTCCGGCCGATGGCCCCACGTGAGGCCGGAGAGGTAGCCCTCGACCGCCTCGAACCAGAACTCGAACGAGTGGACCTCCTCGAGGAACTGCTGCAGCTCGAGGTCGTGGATGTCGACCGGTGACAACGACGCGCGTGTGGCCATCGGAGGTCGCTAGGGCCGGACCGGGGTCTGGTACTCGATGCCGATGCGGCCGAGCCGAGTTTTGAATTCCTTCAGGACGGTATCGGCGAGCAGACCTTCCATCTCTTCGGGCTTCATCGCGCTGAGGTCGGCGCCGTGCCATTCGGCGCGCGGCTGCTCTTCTTGAAGGCGGTCGAACTCGGCCGCCGCGGCGTTGTTGCGGAACGCGTCGGCAAACGTCGCCAGCATGTAGTACGACATTTCCTTCTGCATCCGTTCGATCTCCGGTCGCTTCTCCGGATGGTCCTTGATCAAGGAGCCGATGCGGTTTTCGCCGAAGCCGACGTGACGGCGTTCATCGGCGATGGTGCCCGAGAGCGTGTGTGCGAACTTCGGGTTCACGGTCTGATTCATCGCGTACATCATCTCGAAAACGCTGAAGGCCATGCCTTCGAGCACGATGTTCTGGCCGACGACGCCCGAGATGAAGTCCTTCTTGTCGACCTTTTCGAGCAGGACTTCGGCGAATTTGACCAGGTTGCGGTTGGCGTAGCGTTGGATCACGTCTTCGAGGTGGTTCTTCTTCACGCCGAGGTCGTAGAGGCGGTGGGTGAAGATCTCGACGTGGCGGGCTTCGTCAAGCGTTTGAGTGGCGAGAAAGCGCTTGCTGGCTTCGTCCGGCGCCGCGTTGATCAAGCCGGATGAAGCCGCCAACGCGCAGCGCTCACCGACGACTAGTTGCACGGTGCTGCGGATGGTTTCCTCGTGCAGCACCGCATTGGTGAGCAGCAGCTCGGGCTCGTTCTCGCCGGTCGCGTGGCCGTACACGGTGTTTTCGAGGTACCCCTGCGGGCATGACTCCAGCCAGCTTTGAATCGAATACGCGGACAGAAAATCGGACATTGCTTCCTCCTCGTGCGGAGCCGGTTGCCGGCTCGCGGTTGTCAGCGCCTCGCCCCTGATGGCTGCGCTTGTGGGGGCAATGTGTAATTCCGATGACTGCCTTGAGGTATGATCTAGGTCAGCAAACTACCTGCTGGTTGGTAGGTTGCCGACCGGACAGATGGGGTCTAGCTGCGGCGGTGCGGATTTCCGGCGAGGCCGCTTTGCGACGCAAACAAGGCGAGTTGCACCCGGTCGCGTATGCCGAGCTTGCGGAAGATGGCGTTCAGATGCGCCTTGACCGTTTGCTCGGTGATCGAAAGCTTGGCGGCGACCTCGGCATTGCGCAGGCCGAGCGCAACGTAACGGACGACTTCTTCTTCGCGCGGCGAGAGGGCGCTGGGCGCGGGGCCCCGAAGTTGCGCGGCCAGATGGGTTTGGAGGGTGGGGGGCATCCACACATTGCCCGCGATGACGGATCGGATGGCTTCCATCAAGGTTTCGATCGCGAAGCGCTTGAGTACGACGCCGCGTGCACCGAAGCGGATCGCTGCGAGTGCGTCGGCCGCGACTTCGCTGGCGGTGAGCACCAAAACGGGGACGCGCGCGGCAAGCTGTTCGATGTCGGCCAGCGAGTTGCGTTCCATTTGGAGGTCGAGGATTAGCAGGTCGCAGGGTGTGCGGGACAATACTGAGATGATATCGGCGGCACGATCGGTCTCGCCGACGATGACTACGTCGACCTCCGGCTTGAGCAGCGACTTCAGCCCTTGCCGAAACAGGAGGTGATCGTCGGCGATGACGACGCGAATGGGTGACGGCATGCCGGTCAACTCTGGGGCAAGGTAATCAACAGTTGGGCGCCGCGTCCAGTTTTCTTGACGATCTGCATGCGCCCGCCGATCTCATTCACCCGCGAGTTGATCGACCACGGCGTGACGTCTGCGCGGAAACCGATGCCGTCGTCTTCAATCGAGATGTGTATCTGGCCGTTGTCCGTCTGAACCCGTACCGCGGCGGTCCGAGCGTTGGCGTGTTTGCGAACGTTGGTCAACCCCTCGCGGGCGATCTGCAACACGTGCTCAATCAAGTACAGCGAGCCGGACACATCGGCGCGGAAGGTCAGGGCGGTTGCCGTCGCATGAGTGTCCGGGCTTTGAGCCGTCTCGCGCCCGACCAACGACCGGGTGTAGTTGCGGAGGTCGTCGTACTCGCGTTGGACGCTTTCCTGGAGTTCGCCGAGATCATCCAGTACCTCGCGGTCGGCGTGCTCGCGCAGCAAGCGCCGGCAGCTCTCGAGACGCAGATTGATACCGGCGAGCGCCTGCACGAGACCGTCGTGGAGATCCCGGGCGATGCGATGACGTTGCTCGGCGCGTTCGAGGCCGGTGACTTCGTCCTGCAGTTCTCGTCGCTGCTCGCCCAAAAATCCGACTAGGTAGCCGGTTATCGCCAGATACGCGGGCCGCATGATGTAGTCGTCAGCCTGCGTGCCGGACAAAAGAATGAAGGCGAGATACAGGACAACACTCACGCCGGTGGTTCGCAGGGCAGTTCGGAGTCCTTCGCGGAGACTCGCGGCCAGCATCGCGAATGCAAAGAACGGGAATGCAGGGCTGGTCGGCCCCTCGGTCAAGATGCCGACCGCCACGGCGAACAGCAGGTCGACCGGGGTCAGGAAGGCGAACCGCTGAGCAAACCCATCGGCGCTCGCTTTGGTCCCGACCGTCCGAAGGCCGAAGTAAACGGCGACGCTGTAACTGAGATGTAGACCCATCACCGCCAACAAGCGGAAGTCGAGGGCGAAGGCCCCGACTTGCAACGGAACCCAGCGCGACAGCAGCGGCTGCGCGGGTTCGATGTAGAGCGCAACCAAGGCCGCCAGTGACAACGCGAGACGCCCGCGCGCGATGGTGCGCTCAAGCGACGATCTCCCAATTGGAGTTAGAGCTATTCCCACCCCGCGGGCCGACGCCGCGGTTCGCGGCTGATCGGGTGATGCGGCCATTTGTCGTGCTGCAACGTCCATCGCACCGTCTCTAGCTGGTTTCGACGCCATCGTCACTTGCCGACGACCAAGTGTCGTTTGCGCCCACCGCTTCAACTTCGTCGGTGAACCAGCGATCTCGCCTGCACAAGAAAGCAGCGCCGGCTAGAAAACGGGCATGAGGCGACGCTTCCCAGCGCACATCCCTATCTTTCAGAATGCCGGATTCGTCGCGAATTTCATGGCACCCACGTTGCAAAACGAAAGACGAGCTACAGTCAATCGAAGGTTGTATCACGTGGATCCAGGGGGTTCACCCGAAAGGAGTGGAGCGGGCGTATGAAAAAAATTGAGGCGGTGATCAAACCGTTCAAGATTGACGAAGTGAAGGAAGCCCTCGCACGCGAAGGGATTCAAGGACTGACCGTCAACGAGGTGAAAGGCTTCGGACGGCAGAAGGGACACACCGAACTCTATCGAGGCGCCGAGTACGTGGTGGATTTCCTGCCGAAGGTCAAGCTGGAAGTGGTGGTCGACGATGGGAAGGTGGCCAAGGTCATCGATGCGATCTGTGGCGCGGCGCGGACCGGACAAATCGGCGACGGCAAGATCTTCGTGTTGCCGCTCGAGGAGGCCGTCCGGATACGGACCGGCGAGCGCGGCAGTGATGCAATCTAACAACTTCAACGAGGAGGGAAGGCCCTTGAACCGAGATCGAATGAACCGACTGACAGGTGTGCGTCGCAGGAGACTGAGCGGCTTGCTCAATCTGGTGCTGGTTGGGGCGATCGTTGGCCCGCTCGCCACCATCGCCTCGCCGGCGAGAGCGGATGATCAACCGGCGGCCGCACCACAACTGCCCGCGTACTTTACCGCAACGAATGATCCCAAGACGCCGGCATGGCCGGATCCCACGGGGGGTGCGTCTGGCGTCTGGGCGGCACCCGCCGGAGACGGCAAAGGCGACCTGCCGGAGAAGCTGACGATCCAAGATCTCTATGACCGCGTCGCGCACAACCTGTTTTCAATCAACTTCGTATGGGCGCTTGTCACCGGGTTTCTCGTGATGTTCATGCAAGCCGGTTTCATGTTCGTCGAGACCGGTTTGTGTCGCGCGAAGAATGCCTCGCACACGGCGGCGATGAACTTTCTGATCTACCCGCTCGGTTGTCTGGGGTTCTGGGCCTATGGATTCGCCATGGGCTGGGGCAACTGGTGGAACGGGCCGGTCGGCCCAGGTTGGTACGCGTCGCTCGGGCCAGGCTTGTCGGTGTTGAACAGCGGCCTGGGTATCGGCGCGGCGGTGGATGCCGCTGGCAACGCAACCGGTGCTTACACCTACGGGCTTGTCGGAACCAAAGGATTCTTCCTTACCAGTTCGGTCAACGATGTCGCGGTAATGGCCATCTTTTTCTTCATGATGGTCTTTATGGACACGACCGCAACCATCCCGACCGGTGCGATGGCGGAGCGTTGGGCGTGGCGCAACTTCGTGATCTACGGCTTGTGGGTGGCGTTCCCGTATTGCCTCTACGCCAATTGGGTATGGGGCGGCGGCTGGCTGGCTCAGATGGGCGTGAACTGGGGACTGGGACACGGAGCCGTCGACTTTGCAGGCTCCGGCGTCGTCCACGGGATGGGCGGCATCATCGGTCTGGCAGGCGCAATCGTCGTCGGGCCTCGCATTGGCAAGTACGCGAAGGACGGGAAGCCGCAAGCGATTCCGGGACACAACATTCCGATGGTCGTGCTCGGAACCTTCATCCTTGCCTTCGGATGGTTTGGTTTCAATCCGGGCTCGACGCTGGCTGGTACCGACCTGCGCATCAGTTTCGTCGTCGTCAACACGATGCTCGCGAGCATTACGGCGGCTTTGGGCGCCATGGTCACGTTGGAAGTGAAGGGCTTGAAGCACGACCCCTCGATGCTCTGCAACGGCATGCTGGCCGGATTGGTGGCGATCACGGCGCCGTGCGCGTTCGTCAACCCGGTTGGCGCCGCGATCATCGGATTCATCGCCGGGATCTTGGTTGTGTTGAGCGTCTTCTTTTTCGAGCGCATCGGGGTCGACGATGTGGTCGGTGCGGTGTCGGTGCACGGCACCTGTGGTTTGTGGGGTGTTCTCTCGGTGGGAATCTTTGCGACCGGGGAATATGGCGGGGGCTGGAACGGTGTGGTGCGTGATAGCTTCGCCAAAGCGTACGGCTCGGACGGCGTGCGCGGACTGCTCTACGGCGACATCTCGCAGTTCGTTGCGCAAGCGATCGACGTAGCCGTGTTGGCTACGACGGCCTTTGTGCTCGCTTATGTGTGGTTCAAAATCAGCGACCTGATTACGCCGATTCGAGTTCCCGCGGAAACCGAACTCGAAGGTCTCGACATCCCCGAAGTGGGCGCGCCGGGCTATCCGGACTTTGCGTTGCACTCCGGCGGTCGAAGCCTCTCGGCCTGAAGTCCGAGTCTCCTCCAATTCTGTACAGCGGGGCGCGTCGCATGGCGGCGCGCCCCGCTGTCGTTTGCGGCTTTATCGGGGGCTCAGCGAGTTGATTGTGAGCACGCGCAAAGCCGCCCAACTAAAACCTTCGACCTAGTTGGCTCCAACCTCACGGCGTCGCGTTCGATCGCCGCCTCGCGGAGAGCCCAGCAAGTTCAACACTCTCTGGCACCTGCGTTGCTCAGCAGCGCCGCTGAAGGGCGATAGCTGCAGCAAGGAGGCCGGATGAAGAAAATTGAGGCGGTGATTAAGCCGTTCAAGATCGATGAGGTGAAGGAAGCACTCGCACGCGAAGGTGTGCAAGGGCTGACGGTGAGCGAGGTCAAGGGCTTTGGACGACAGAAGGGACACACCGAACTGTATCGGGGCGCCGAATATGTCGTCGACTTTCTGCCCAAGGTGAAACTCGAAGTTGTCGTCGACGACGGCAAAGCTCCCAGGGTCATCGAGGCGATCTGCAACGCTGCACGTACCGGACAGATCGGCGACGGAAAGATCTTCGTTGTGTCGCTGGACGAAGCGGTGCGGATTCGCACCGGCGAGCGTGGCCACGATGCGATCTAACAAACCAACAGAGGAGGGTAGACGCTTGAACCGAGAAGGAAAGAAGGCCCTGCCACGCGCGCGGCGTACGCGGCTGAGCGCTATGTTCGGTCTCGCGCTGGGCGCAACGATTGCGGGCTCGCTGGCCACCATCGCGTCGACTGCGAAGGCGGATGAACCCGCGGCGGCGCCGCAGTTGCCCGCGTACTTTACCTCGACCAGCGATCCGAAGGCGCCCGCGTGGCCCGATCCAGCCGGTGGCGCCGCTGGCGTGTGGGCAGCTCCTGCAGGTGACGGCAAGGGCGACGTGCCGGAAAAGCTGGCGGTGACCGATCTCTACGATCGCGTTGCGCACAATTTGTTCTCGATCAACTTCGTGTGGGCGCTGGTCACGGGATTTCTGGTCATGTTCATGCAAGCCGGGTTCATGTACGTCGAGACCGGTTTGTGTCGGGCGAAAAACGCCTCTCACACGGCGGCCATGAACTTCCTTATCTACCCGCTCGGCTGCTTCGCGTTCTGGGCGTACGGCTTCGCGATCGGGTGGGGCAACTGGTGGAACGGGCCGGTCCCGCCGGGATGGTATGCCTCTCTGGGTCCGGGCTTGTCGGTGCTCAACGGTGGAATCGGCATTGGCGCCGCCGTCGACGCGGCAGGCAACGCAACGGGGGCGTACACCTACGGCATTCTCGGAACCAAGGGGTGGTTTCTCACTAGTTCAGTGAACGACGTCAGCGTCATGACGTTGTTCTTCTTTATGATGGTGTTCATGGACACGACGGCGACGATTCCCACAGGGGCGATGGCCGAACGCTGGGCGTGGAAGAACTTCATCATCTACGGATTGTGGGTCGCCTTCCCGTATTGTTTGTACGCCAACTGGGTATGGGGAGGTGGGTGGCTGGCGCAAATGGGTATCAACTGGGGACTTGGACACGGTGCCGTCGACTTTGCCGGCTCGGGTGTCGTCCACGCGATGGGCGGTGTACTGGCGTTGGCCGGCGCCATGGTGGTTGGTCCCCGCATCGGGAAGTATTCTAAGGACGGCAAGCCGCAGGCGATTCCAGGGCACAACATTCCAATGGTGGTGCTCGGGACGTTCATCCTCGCGTTCGGATGGTTCGGATTCAACCCCGGCTCCACGCTGGCCGGAACGGACCTTCGCATCAGCTTTGTCGTCGTCAACACCATGTTGGCGAGCGTCACTGCGACTCTCGGGACACTGCTGACGCTTGAACTGAAGGGGCTGAAGCATGACCCGTCGATGATGTGCAACGGTATGCTGGCGGGGCTCGTGGCGATCACCGCACCGTGTGCGTTCGTCAATCCGATCGGCGCGGGCATCATCGGTTTCGTGGCGGGGGTGTTGGTGGTGTACGGCGTGTTTTTCTTTGAAAGAATTGGCGTCGATGATGTGGTCGGCGCTATATCGGTTCACGGCATCAACGGATTGTGGGGTGTCATTTCGCTCGGCATCTTCGCGACCGGCGAATACGGCGCAGGTTGGAACGGTGTCGTCCGCGACACCTTCGTCAAGGCGTACGGGGCGGATGGCGTTCGCGGCCTGCTCTACGGAGACGCATCACAGTTTGTGGCGCAGCTCATTGACGCCGGAGTGGTCGCAACTGTCGGTTTCGTCTTGGGCTACGTGTGGTTCAAGTTCAGCGACCTGATCACGCCCATCCGCGTCCCAGCCGAGATCGAGATCGAAGGACTCGATATTCCAGAAGTCGGCGCGCCGGGCTATCCGGACTTTGCGCTGCATTCCGGCGGCCGCAGCCTATCGGGCTGAGTTGAACGGCATCACCGAAGCAACGGGGCACGTCGGGTCTGCCGACGCGCCCCGTTGCTGTTTGCGGACTGCGTCTGCACCAGCGCCGCGCGGCAACGCGGATCATCGTGCTGGTTGATTCTTGCCCCGAGTCTTGCATACTGAAGGTGATCCAATCCCGATGAGTACGCAGGTAGCGCGCGACCAAGAGCGCAGGATCGGCGAATCGCCTGCGGCACGGAGTGCTGCGAGCATGTCGGCGCCTCCTCTCGAATCCGAGCACACCCACGGACCGTTGATCCCGCTGGCGTTGGCCGCGCTGGGCGTGGTCTACGGCGATATCGGTACCTCGCCCTTGTACGCGCTGCGCGAATGTTTCGTGGGCGAGCACAGCCTTCCCATCAGCGTTCCCAATGTTCTTGGCGTGCTGTCACTGGTGTTCTGGTCGCTCACGATGGTGGTGTCGATCAAATACCTGCTGTTCCTGATGCGCGCCGACAATGACGGCGAGGGTGGAATTCTGGCGCTGCTAGCGTTGCTGGGGTCACGCGCTGCCAACGGCAATGCCCGTCGCAACGGGTTGCTCCTGGTCGGGCTGTTTGGAGCCGCACTCCTGTACGGCGATGGCGTGATCACGCCGGCGATCTCCGTCCTGTCCGCGGTGGAAGGGTTGCAGGTGGCGACTGCCGCGTTCGAGCCGTTCATTCTGCCGATTTCGGCGACCATCTTGATCGGCCTGTTTCTGGTGCAGCGCAACGGTACCGCCGGCATCGGCGCGGTGTTCGGCCCGCTGATGCTGCTGTGGTTCGCAACCATTGCATGGCTTGGCCTGCACGCCATTCTGAGCCAGCATCCCCAACAGGCCTCCGTGTTGTCGGCCCTCAATCCCATGTATGCCGTCGAGTTCTTCACCCGCAATGGAATCAAGGGACTGCTAACACTCGGAGCCGTGGTTCTATGCGTGACCGGCAGCGAAGCGCTGTATGCCGACATGGGCCACTTCGGTCCGCGGCCGATTCGTCTGGCCTGGTATGGCGTCGCATTCCCCGCGTTGCTGCTGAACTATTTCGGACAAGGCGCCCTCCTGCTGGCGGAAGGCGAGAAGATTGCGAACCCGTTTTACCAATTGGCGCCGACGTGGGGGCTGTACCCGCTGGTGGTCCTGTCGACCATCGCCACTATCATCGCATCGCAGGCGCTGATCTCCGGCGCGTTTTCGCTGACCCAGCAAGCTGTGCAGTTGGGCTACGCGCCGCGATTCAAGATTGTTCACACCTCGGGGACCGCGGTCGGCCAGATCTACATGCCCGAGATTAACTGGGCGCTGATGGTGACCTGCGTGATTCTGGTGATGGGGTTCAAAAGCTCCAGCAACTTGGCCGGCGCGTACGGCATCGCCGTCACCGGTACGATGACGGTGACCTCACTCTTGTTCTACGTCTTGACGCGGGAGCGATGGCAGTGGTCGGTACCGAAAGCCGGAGCCGTGATTGCCGCGTTTCTGTTGTTCGACCTCTCGTTCTTGACGGCGAATCTGCCGAAGGTACTCGATGGTGGTTGGTTTCCGCTCGTGGTTGGGTTGGCGGTCTTCAGTGTGTTGACGACGTGGAAGCGCGGTCGAGGTGAGTTGGCTCAGCGGTTGGCGGAGGGCAGCCTGCCGATCGATTTGTTCCTCCAAGATGTCGCGGTGCAGCAGCCGCACCGGGTCGAGGGAACGGCAATCGTCATGACCTCGAATCCGCAGGGTGTACCGCCGGTGCTGCTGCATCACTTGAAGCACAACCGGACCTTGCACAAGCGGGTTGTGCTGCTCTCAATCGTTTCGGAGAAGCGACCGGAGGTGCCCGCCGACCAACGCGTCGCGGTGACTGATTTGGGACAAGGATTCTATCGCGTCGTGGCACGCTTCGGTTTCATCGAGACGCCGCGAATGACGCAGATCCTGACGGCATGCCAAACGCACGGGCTGACCTTCGATTTGATGTCGACGACGTTTGTGCTCGGCCGCGAAACGCTGCTGCCGTCAGGGCGGTCCCCCATGGCGCGCTGGCGCAAACGGCTCTATGGCTTCCTGGCGCGCAATGCGCCGTCGGCAAGCAACTACTTCGAGATTCCTCCCAATCGCGTGATCGAACTGGGCGTCCAGATCGAGCTGTAATCGGTCGTTGTTGCCCGCCATTCAGGCAAATGCTGACCAGCGGTCGGGCACATCCTCCGGGTGCAGCCGCGCTTGCGGCGGCTCCACCGGAGTTTCGGCGTGGCATCAGCGTTGCTCTCCCATTGTCGGTGGTTGTGTCGAGCGTGGATGTCGGCCGTCACTGTTTGCTGATTTGGCAGACGGACGCACCCCAACTGCGATTGGCGCAGTGACGGCCGACTGCAACTGTCTGTCGACGGTACCCCCTTTACCTCGGCAGGCTTGAGGGGCGGGGGCCGAAACGTACGGTGGGTGCGCTTCGGTCCCCCGCCCGTCGCGCTCGATTGAAGAAAGCAGCCAAACGCAGCACCCCAACCCACAGTTTGACCTCGCATCACCGTCGGGACTAAGGGAACTCGCGCTGCGGGACGCACGATCGCACGGTGTAGTGTGCACGCGATGAGCAGCGCTAGGCGGTTGCGTGGGCAGGGCAATTTGATATCTCCAGCGCCCAGGCCGCTGAAGGAGGGCTGACGAGATGGCGTACATCATAACCCGACTCTGCCGCGACTGCGTCGACACCGCGTGCGTGGCGGTGTGTCCGGTTGATTGTATCTATCGCTACACCGGGAGCGATGCCGCGACCTTTCCGAACCAACTCTATATCCATCCCGACGAATGCATCGATTGCGGCGCGTGTGAGCCCGAGTGCCCATGGCAAGCGATCTTCGAAGAGGCCGGTGTCCCCGACGTGTTCAAAGACGACACGCCGCTGAACTACAAGATGATGGAACATTCCGGCGACTTCGAAGTCTGCAAGCACGAACAAAAGCCCAAGCCGAGCGCCGAAGAGATTGCAGCGAACAAGAAGAAGTGGGGGTGGAACGGCTAACCGTCGTCACCGCCGACATTCGCGCGGTTCCCATGAGTACGCTCGATTCGTGGCGGCGGCTGGACCTGTTCGCACCGACCGACGAGCATCGGCTGCTCGCACAGACGGTCACCGAGTTCGTGGCCAGCGAAGTCGCGCCTCAAGCCGACGCGTTCAATCGCGACGAACGCTTCAATCTTTCGCTGTTTCGACGTGCCGGCGAACTCGGCCTGTTGGGCCTGACCGTGCCGGAGGCGGACGGCGGCGCCGGTCTCGACGCCATCGCGTCGGTGATCGTTCACGAGGCCCTGTCGACCGTCGACCCCGGCTTCTGTCTTGCGTACCTCGCGCACAGCATTCTGTTCGTCAACAACTTCTGCCGCAACGCCGACGGCGCGCAGCGCGCGCACGTGCTGCCGCGCGTGCTCAGCGGCGAATGGATCGGCGGCATGTGTATGACCGAGCCCGAAGCCGGAACCGATGTGCTCGGCATGCGCTCCACGGCGCAACGCGTCGGTGACCACTACGTGCTCAACGGTCGCAAGATGTTCATCACCAACGGCGCGCTCGATGAATCCACACTGGGCGATGTCTTCCTGGTGTACGCGAAGACCGGCGACCATGCGTTGAGCACGTTCCTGGTCGAAAAGGGAATGGCCGGCTTCCTCCTCGGCCAGAAGCTGAAGGACAAACTCGGCGTGCGTGCCTCGATGACCGCGGAGCTGGTGTTCGACAACTGTCAGGTCCCGGTCGCGAATTTGATCGGCAAGGAAGGCGACAGCACACGCCACATGATGCGCAACTTGGAGATCGAGCGATTGACGCTCGCCGCGATGTCGCTCGGCATCGCCCTGCGCTGCATGCAGGTGATGGTCGACTACGCCAATCAGCGCAAGGCCTTCGGCGCGCCGATTCGTGAGCACGGCCAGATCCAGCAGCACATCGGCGAGTCGTACGCCAAGTTCAAGGCGGCCCGCTGCTACGTGTACGACACCGCCCGGCGTCTCGATCTCGATTCGTACGGCAATCGCGTCGATGCCGACGGGGTGAAGCTGTTCACCTCGCAGGCGGCTAAGGACATCGCGGATCGCGCCATCCAGGTTCTGGGCGGCTACGGCTACATGGGTGAATACGTCGTCGAGCGCTTGTGGCGCGACGCCAAGCTCCTCGAAATCGGCGGTGGAACGCTCGAAGCGCATCAGAAGAACATCACCAAGGACCTCTGCCGCGCCCCCGAATTGATCCGTCGATAGTAGGCGTCACGCGGTCCGGAGAGGTGGGTGGTACCGCCACTCTCGTCGCAAGCCCAGGTGGGGCGAATCGCTCAAGTCGCGACCGCTGCACCGCCACGGCTGAGTGACAAGAAGGTTCCGTGTTCCGCCTGGGCGCGCTCAACGGCGGGTCATCTACGAAGCGGCAGGCTTCTTCTGTTTCAGAATCTCGTCGACGATGTCCTTCAGGTTCTCAAACGAAAGCGCGCCGGAATAATAGCGGTTGTTGATGAAGAACGTCGGCGTGCCGGTGACCCCAATCGACGCGCCGATTTCGAGATCGGCGAGCACCGCCTTTTCGTGGATCGAATCGGCGAGGCACTGCTGAAACCGTGCTGTGTCGAGCCGTAGGTCGGTTGCGAGCTGTTGCAGCTTCGCGGGGGCGAGTTCCTTCTGATTCTGGAACAGCTTGCCGTGGTACTCCCAATACTTACCTTGGTCGCCGGCGCATCGCGCCGCCTCGGCCGCCTTTTGCGCGTGCGGATGGATTTCGGAGAGCGGAAAGTCGCGGTAGACGAAGCGGACCTGATCTTTGTACGTACTTAACAACTCCTGAACGGATTGCTCGGCTTTACCGCAGAAGGGGCACTGGTAGTCGGAAAACTCGATGATCGTCACCGGCGCGTTCGCTGGCCCCCTCGACGGTCCGGTTCCCGATACCACGACGAGCGGTGGCTGTAGTTTCATCGTCACCTTGGCCCTGGCGCGCAGTTGCTGGACGTAGGCATCGCGCGCAGCTTGAACCGCGTTGAGATGTATCTGGTTTGCGATCAGATCGCGCACAGCTTCGAGGGGCTGTTGGAATTGCTCCTTGTTCTCATTGTACAGCGCCTCCACCTGCGCCGGATCGGGAGTGGCGATGTGGCTGTCCACTTCGTCGGCGAGCAGTTTTTCGACGGTGGTTTTGCGCACGTCGGCCTCACGTTCGAGCAGGCGATTGCTGATGACGGCGTCGACGCCCTCCTTCTTGGCGTCGTACATCTGCGATTCCAGCGCAATCAATTTGCCTTGGACGAGCTTGCGAACCTCCGCTTCGGTGACAGGACGGCCATCGACGGTGGCCAATACAGTGCTCGTGTCGGCCGCGTACGCGGCGGCCTGCACCAACAGGATCAGCCATACAGCAAGCAGCGAAGGTCGGAGCAATCGACGATGCATTTTTTGGAGTCCCTTCTTGGTAGAAATTCGCGGCATCCCCTAGGGGGTGGAATCGTTGCCTGGAGTCTGAGAAGGCGCGGCCGCGATGGTCGGAACCTCTCCATGGTGCACGTCGTCTTCCAGCGCTTTGAAGCGACGTTCGAGATCCGAAAAGCTTTTCGTCATGCGCTCGGCCGTGACGCGGAACTCGTCGAGCTGGCGGTTGAGGGCGGCTTTGTCGCGCTCGGCGCGGTCTAGCCGCGCGGTGAGATCCTGCACGCGAGCGGCGTCGCCCGTCGACGACTCGAACTGAAGAGCAACCACCAGGCCCGCCGCGAGGCCGATCGCGAGCCCAACGATGAGCCCCGGAAGAAAACCCTGCCGCCGCATGAGTCCGGGCTGCTATCGGAAAGCCGCGACGGGTGCAACTGATCGGTCGGCGCGCGGCAAGGGCCGCTCGATCAGTGCCCCGACTCGATCAGATGCGCGATGAGGAACCAATCTTCGGTGACACCCGCCTTCTCTCCGAGGTTGAAAAACCACCCCTCGGAGCCGACGACCTTCTGACTGGGCAACGCGGCCCGTGTGGCGTGTTGCAACTGCACGTCGACCATCACGATCGACGGAACGAATCCCATTTCATCGCTGTAAACCGACGTGGCGGCGTTCTCGAACGGCTTTTTCTTGAAGCTGAACTGGTTGATCCAAATCTTCCACAGTTGGCCGGGCCGGTCGTAGATGTCGGAATACGGCACCACCCAGGCTTCCTTGTCGATGAAGATAATGCGCTTCGAGTACGCGTACTGCGGCAGCTTCGAGACGCCTTCGATGACGTACACGTGGCGCTTTTCCCAGACATCGTCGAAGACGAAGTCGCCCGCGCCATCGCCCCATTTCACCGGATAGTGCTCGGCGTGCATGCAGGCGAGGATGTCCTTCTCGCCGAGCAGCTTCCAATCCATCCACGCAATGTGCCCGCTGTAGCCGTAGTAGCTGTCCACGTCGGTGTCTTGTCCGAACAAGGCATCCGAGCGCTGCGCCGTCGACAGCCGGCGCACCCGGCGCAGGCTGGGGAGGTAGAGCCAGCTGTCGTCCTGCTTGCCGGGGTTGATGTAGCGGATGCTGGTGGCGCCGACGCCCTTCAAATCGAACGGCTCGAGGAACGGATGGAGCGACTCGCGATAGCGGATTTCTTCGGGATTGGGCCGCTCCGGCTTGGGGTCGACGTACAGGCGGCCGTTGTAAAAGAGGCGCCGAAAGTGATCGAGGATGAAGTGGCGCTCGATGCCCATTCCTTGCGTGCCGCTTCCGACCGGCCCGGTGTCGGCGTCGAACTCGCGCAGATCGACGTCATCAGTGGTGAGGAACTTGTAATCATAATTCCACATGATCTTGATTGCGGCGTTCGGGTCGTTCGGGTCGACACCCGGAAACGGCAAGCCCGCGACATAGTTCTCCAGCTTGAGACCGTCGGACGACAGCCGCACTTGCCCTGCGTACTTTTCGGTTGCTTCCTTGTACGCACGCGGCCACTCGACCGTGCGCGGTTCGATCACGCGCATCTTCATTCCGTGCCGGATCACCCACTCGAGCCCCGGCGAGATCAAATCCTTGGCTTGCTCGACGTTCGGTGCCGAGATGACGTCGCCCGGTTTCACATCAGCCCCAGCCGAAGCCGCGAGCATGCACACGGCGACAGACGCGGTCAGCACCCGGGCTACCACTCTTCGGTCCATAGCTACGCTCCTTTCGGCGAGTGAATGTGTTGAGTCTGCACGAGACCTCTCAACTAAGACAAGGACTTTCTCGCGCACTGCCGGCGCCACCATACGAACGGAAGCGCGAACGCGAGCAGACCGGAATTGCCAGGCGCTCCCGTGCGCAGCGAACAGCCCCCGTTTTCCCCGGTGCTGCAGACCAGGGTGCCCCCTACAATCACGCAACCAGGCGGCGGTGTCGCCGTCGGCGGTGCGGGGGTCCGAGTCGGCAACGGTGTAGCAGTGAAGGACGGGGTGTTCGTGGGGGGAACCGGCGAGTTGGTCGGAGTCCGGGTTGACGTCGGCGTTGCGGTGATCGTCGGTGTGTTGGCTGGTAGCCCGGTGATTTGTCCGTCGACGATCTCGTCGACGGCTTGCACGGTGCCGAGGATGTCCTTTGCGAGCAGATCACTGATGGCAACGGCGATCGCGGTTGCGGTGGTGGTGGGGATACCGAAGGTTATCTGCAGAAGACGCGCGTCGGGGAGCACGTGCGTCCGTGTCGGATCCTCCACGACGAGATCGAGAAACCCATCTTCGCCGGCGGTTTCTGGATTGAACACGAGCAGGGCGAAAGCGGTGAGATCCGACCGATGATCGGGGTTGAAACCAATCGAACCGAAGTCGAGCCCGCTGAAGTGCAGCTTGAATCGCAGCGACGCGATCTCATCCTTTCCGCCGGCCACGTCGTCGGACGGACCCGGGCTAAAGTGCACCGATGTGACAACTGCCTCGCCCGCGCGACCCTCCGCATCGTCAACGGCGATGCGGATACCGGTAGGATTGGTGGACTCGTCGGCGCCGGCGCGCGCGACGACCTGAGTCAGAGCGATCGCAAGGACACACGGTGGCCACCACTTCATCACACGACTCCTCCTCCGAAACGGGCGGCGATTCTCGGTGGAGTGATGACCGGATGTCAAGTGCGAGAACGGATGGCCGTGGAGGCCTTTCGGGGACCAGGCTGTTCGCGTACACTTCTGCGCATGAGATCACGACATCGCCACGGCTACCGTCACCACCGACGAGAGACGCCGAATGTGCCGGTGAGAGATTCGGGCTTGGCCAGCCGGACCGGCATCGATGCCTTCGATCTGTTCTGCGCCTACCATCTCGGCATTACCCGCGACGGCGGCTATCAGTTCCAGAATATTCACCAAGTGGCGCAACGCTTCGGCACCAACGCGGGGGTCGTTCGCCAGCTTCTGTCGGAACTCGGCATGGACCCCGACGCCATCGTGCACAGTTCCTTCGATCTCGCGGGTGCGCAGGTCGACATCATGCTCGCGCCGGAAGGCATCAGTCGGGTCGAACTCGCTCGCGATCTCTATCAGCGTTTTCGCGAAGCGCCGCGGCGCGACCGCGATTGGGCAAAAGAACTGGCGGACGACGCGCGCGAGAACGAGCGAATCTTCGGCCCGCGCACACGCTGACGGTCACCGCGAAGGCCACGAGGTGTCGCGGATGGGCCCGATCGGTCGGTCGTGTATGCGATTGGGTATCGCTGCGACCGTCTCGTTGTTCCTGTCCTTGGTCGTGCTCTTGTTCTTGTTCGACACGCCCGCCGTCGGTCGCTGGTTTCTGGCGTCAGCAGCACTGGCCGCCCTTGGGTTCGGCGCCGCGATGATTGCCGCGCGCTTCGAGGCGTGAGCAAAAAAAGAGGGACCGTTGCCGGTCCCTCTCGTCTGAATCAATCGGTGCGCCCAGTCGAATCAGTGGCCGGACGCGATCAACTCGGCGACCGTGAAGAACTCCTCCGTCAAGCCGGTCTTCTCGCCCTGATTGAAATACCAGCCCTCTTCGCCGGGGAACTTGTTGCTCGGGAGCGCCGCGCGGGTTGCGTGGCTGAGCTGCATGTCGACCATCGTGATGCTGGGCTGGAACGGCATCTCGTCGGGATACTCCGTCCCGTACGAGGAGGTCGCGCGCTTCTTGAAGCCCCACTGGTTGACCCACACCTTCCACAAATGGCCGGAGCGATCGAAAATGTCGCTGTAGGCGACCAGATAGGTTTCTTGGTCGATGAACAGCACGCGCTTGCCATACGCGTATTGCGGCAGTTTCGAGACCCCTTCGATCACCCACACCTTGCGCTTTTCCCAGGTGTCGCAGAAGATGAAGTCCCCCGCGCCGTCACAATACTTCACCGGGAATTGCTCGGAGTGGAACGAGCCGAGCATCTGCTTTTCGCCGAGGTACTTCCAATCGAACCACGGAATCTGGCCGGCATAACCGCCGTAGCTGTCGACGTCGGTATCTTGGCCGAAGAGCGCATCGGAACGCTGCGCGCTGGACAGACGGCGTACCCGGCGAAGCGTCGGGAGGTAGAGCCAGGTGTCGTCCTGACGATCCGGGCTCAGATAGCGAATGCTGGTGGAGCCCACCCCCTTGAGGTCGAACGGTTCGAGGATGGGATGGAGGGAACTCTTGCCGCGGACCTGATCGGGATTGGGGCGCTCGGGTTTCGGGTCGACGATGATGCGCCCGTTCCACAGCAGCGTGCGCAGATGATCGAGGAGGAAGTGCCGCTCAACCTGCATCGGACCGCTCTCACTCACCGGACCGGTATCGGCGTCGAAGTTGCGCAAATCCTCGTCATCGGTAACGAACGGTTTGTATTCGTAGTTCCACATCGTCTTGAGCGCGAACTGGGGATCGTTCGCGTCGAGATTTGGGAACGGCAAGCCGGCGATGTGGCCGACCAGCGAACGACCGTCCGGCGCCAGCTTCACTTGCCCGGAATACTTTTCGGTGGCCTCGCGGAACGCCTTGTTCCACTCGATCTTCTTGTACGGCACGATTTTCATCTGCATGCCGTGTTGGACGCACCATTCGATGCCGGGCGAAACCATGTCCTTCACTTTGTCGAGGCTGTCTTTGGTGACTACGTCACCCGGCTGCACGTCGGCGCGTCCACGCTGCGCGGACGCGAGCAACGCGAGAGCGATCACCGACACGAAGAGTCGAATCCGATGATTTTGCATGCAACCCCCTGAGAAGTCCGAGAATTCGAAACTGCGGCAACTTACGCGCGGCTGCCGGATGAGTCAACCCGTGACGCGCGATCTGTCGAAGGCGTCGCTCATAGGTTCGTGACGACGCCGAACGGCTACTCCACGCGCAACTCCACCCGCCGATTTTGCGCCCGGCCGGATTCGGTGGCGTTGTCGGCAACCGGTCGGGTCTTGCCATAGCCCACGACCCGCATCCGTTCGGGATCGACGCCGGCGTTGACGAGATAGCGGTAGACTGCCTCGGCGCGTTCGACCGACAAGGCTTGATTGCCTTCGTCGCTGCCAATTGCGTCGGTGTGGCCTTCAACCACGATATGAAAACTGCGGTTGGCGTTGAGGGTCGTCGCCGCCTCGTCCAGCACTGCGCGCGACTCCGAACCAATCGCACTTTGATTGAAGCCGAAGGTGACGCCGCGCAACACGATCCGCTGACGGACCGCCGGTGCCGCAGGCGGTGGCGCCTCTGCAACCGGTGGTGGAGGGGGCGCCGCCGCGGCCGGCTCGGGATCGAGAAACACGTGACCCGCCACCCCACAGACGACCGCGCCAATCGCCGCGCCAATGAGCGCGCCCTTCCAATGATCCGCGTCGTCCTCGACGCATTGCGTGACCCCGTTTTGAGTGAGGCAGGTGTGACCAACGCGTTCATCTTGGATGTAGTAGCCGATACCGGTGCCCGCCATGGCGCACAACGCCGCCGGGATGTACGTCCACTTGCCGACGGGCTTCTTCCATGACGGATGCTGGATGGTCGCGCATCCTTGGACGCTGAGCGCGCCCACCAGCAACCAAGCCGACAATTGGCGTTGCATCAGTCCCTCCCCCATCCAGCCCCTGACACGTCGAGTGCGACGGCGGGGCGATTGCGTCTGGTCGCCAAGAAAAACCCGCAACGCGGCCAGACGCTTCCACGCTTCGATACGCGCAGCGTCCGCTTCTAGTCTCGGAGCCCCGCGCAGGTCAAGCGAAGAATTGTCCGCGAACACCACGGCGCGAGATGCCGCCGTTCGTCAGTCGACCGCAACAAACTGCCACAGGAGGCGCGGATGATTTTTGTAGTGGATTCGGTCGGATGCTGGTTGAGGCTGGCGGTACGGTTGTGATATCGCGAGTCAACTTTCGGGAGGGGACGGTCATGGAGATGCGGTGTGGTCTGAGCAGTGTTCGCGTCCGCCGATGCGTGCCCACACGCACCGTCGCGAGCCTGTTGATGGCGAGCGCGCTGTGCCTTCCGCCCGCCGTCTCCGCGGTTGATTGTGACGGGCGTAACTTCGAACGCGTCAGCGTCGGCTCGTTTGGAGAAAGTAACGGCGGCAGCCTGATTCCGTTCGCGTCGGCTGATGGCTGCGTCGTCGGTTTCAAGTCCGACGCGACCAATTTGGTTGGCAGCGACAGCAATCAACGCACCGATGTGTTTGTCCGCGATCGGGTCAACGGCCTGACGATTCGCGTCAGCGCCAACGAGAATGGCGTCGAAGCGAATGACGGCAACTTCCCGCCGGCGCTGTCGAGCGGCGGCCAAGTCGTGGCCTTCGGTTCGTTCGCGGACAATTTGGTGTTCGGCGATTCCAACGGATTTCCGGATATGTTCGTCGTCAATCGCACGGCCGGAACTGTAGAGCGGGTCGACCTCGGGGTGAACGGTTCGCAAGCGAACGACGGCGTGCCGGATTTACCGCCGAGTTTGAGCGCGGACGGGCGGTTGGTCGCGTTCACCTCCAGCGCATCGAACCTGGTCCCGTTTCCCCAAGACTTCAATGAAGCGCCAGACGTGTTCGTCTACGATCGCGACACCGGCAACATGGAATTGATCACCCGCGATCTGATCCATTCTTCCGCCCCCGGCAACGCTGCAGAGCTCGGCGGATCGGCGCCGGCTCTGTCGCAATGTCCCGCTTCGACGGACACGCACCCGTGCACCGACGGACGCTTCGTGGCGTTCGTCTCGTCGTCGACCGCGCTGGTCCGCAACGACACCAACGGTGCCCGCGACGTGTTTGTGTGGGATCGGCAGGAGCAGAGCATCGATCGCGTGAGCGTCGGCAGCGATGGACGCCAGGCCAACCTCGGCAGCCAACCGTCGGGTTACCCGCCTGCAATCAGCGACGACGGGCGCTTTGTTGCGTTCGCCTCCGATGCGACCAACCTGGTCGACGGCGACGACAACGGCGTGACCGATGTGTTCATCCGCGATCGCCTTGCCGGTACCACGATCCGCATCGAGCCGCCCTCGGGTTGTACCACCGGCGGCGCTGCGGCGATCTCAGCGAGCGGCGCCAGCGACGCGCCCAGCATCAGCGCCGACGGACGCTTTGTGGCGTTCAAATCGTTGGCGTCGAACTTCGTCAGCGGCGATACCAACAATCGAGCCGACATCTTCGTCTTCGATCGAACGACTCGCTTGGTGGCGCGCGTGCTCGGCGACGGCAACGTCGAACCAAACGGCGACAGCAACTTTCCGCACATCAGCGCCGATGGCCAGTGGATCACGTTTCAATCCGATGCCAGCAATTTGGTGAGCGACGACACGAACGGGAAGACCGACATCTTCATCGCCGTCAATCCGTTTCTCAGTGGCGAACAGATTCCGGGCGTGACCCCGCTGCCGGTGTGCACCGACACGCCGACGGTCACGCCGACATCGTGCGTTCCAAACGGTTGTCCTTCGGGTCTCGTGTGCGTCGAGGATCTGTGCGTGACGCCGACGCCGAGCCCGACACCGACCTCGTGCAACAACACCGGCTGCCCGAGCGGCCAAGTCTGCGTCATGGATAAGTGCGTGACGCCGACGCCGACCTCGTGCAACAACACCGGCTGCCCGAGCGGCCAAATCTGCGTGATGGACAAGTGCGTCACGCCGACGCCGAGCCCGACGCCGACCTCGTGCAACAACACCGGCTGCCCGAGCGGCCAAATCTGCGTCATGGATAAGTGCGTGACGCCGACTCCCGGCTGCACGTTGACCAGTGACTGTCCACCGCCGCAGGTATGTATCGCCGGCATGTGCAAGCCGCCCGGCCAATGCGACAGTGATGACGACTGCGGACCGGGGGAACGCTGCGACGTGCCGAGCATGACGTGCGTTACCAAGACTCCCACGCGGACGATCACCGCGACGCCCAGTCCGACGAAGAAGAGTGGCGGCGGCGGTGGGGGGGGCTGTAGTTGCCGCGTCGACCCGCGTGTGCCCGGCAACGACGAGACCGCTGCAGCTCTCGGCTTGCCGGTCGTGCTGTGGCTGCTGCGGCGCCGAGGGTGTCGCAGTGGGCAACGCGTGACGACACTGAGCGACTGATTCGTTTTCCCGTGGCAGAAGTCAGCACACGGCAACTGGCGATCGCCCTGTACGAGATTGGGGCGGTGCGATTCGGCGAGTTCACCCTGAAGGATGGCCGGCTCTCGCCCTTCTATCTCGACTTGCGCTTGCTCATCTCGCATCCGCCGGTGTTACGCTTGGCGGCGCAGTTGCTGGCCAGCATCGCCCGAACCCTCACGTTCGACCGGATCGCGGGCATCCCATACGCCGGTCTGCCGTTGGCCGTGGCCCTGGCCCTGGAGATGAATCGGCCGATGGTGTTTGCGCGCAAGGAAGCTAAAACTTACGGCACCAAGCAATTGGTTGAAGGAGACTTCCGCGCCGGCGAACGGGCGCTGGTGATCGACGACGTGATCACCAGTGGCACCGCCAAGATCGAAGCCTTCGCCCCCTTGCGCGATGCCGGTTTGCGCATTTCCGATGTGGCGGTTGTCATCCGCCGCGAGCAACGCGGCGTCGAGCTCCTCGCGCAAGCGGGCGTTCGTTTGCACGCGGTGCTGTCGGCGGAGGATCTGTTCGGGCACTTGCGGGCCGAGGCCCTGATCGGGGAATCGGCCTTGGCGCGCGCGTTGGAATTCATCGCGCACGGTTGCTAGGCGACACCTCTCCACGTCGATCCACGCTTGTTATGTCGAGTCACGTCCTTGCCTACCGCCACCGCGGGTTGCGGGTGCACTACCAGCATCTGCCGGGCCCGCTGACGGCGATCGCGTTGGTGGTGCGCGCCGGTGCGCGCCTCGACGGCCGCCACCCCGGGATCGCGCACATGGCCGAGCATATGTTGTTTCAAGGCACCACGTCCCTGGATCAACTGGCGCTCAATCGGCGCGCGGCGGAACTGGGTGGCGAACACAACGCTGACACCGGCTACGAAGACATCTCGCTGACGTTCGAAGTCTTCAACGAGGATGTCCCCGAAGCACTCGCGTTGCTGGCGGAGCAGTTTTATCACACCCGCGTCGACCGCGAGCGCTTTCGCAAAGAGCGCCGCGTCGTGCTCGACGAGGTGCGCAGCCGCGCCGATGATCCGAACGACTATCTGCATACGCAGGCCTGGTGCCGCTTCTTCGGCGGCGCGCTCGCCCATCCGGTGTGCGGGACCTCGGGGACGCTGAACGATATGGACGCAGACGACGTCGCGCGGTTCTTGCGCCGCGGCTTCGTGCACGCCAACGCCGTCCTGTCGATGGTTGGAGGGGTGTCGTTCGACGCCGCTCGACACGCCGTGCGCCAGCATTTCCGCCACGGCCGCGGCGGCCCGGCGCCGGTTGCGGCGCCGGTCGTGGCCGGCAACACGGGCCGCGTCCGGCTGCGCCGCTTCGGTGGCGGGCAGGCGTACGTCAGTACGATGTTCGAGGTGGTGCCGAACGCCCGCGAGATCGTCGCGCTGGGGGTCGCGCTCGATCTGGTCGGCGCCGATCCGGACAGTCGGCTGTTTCAGGAAGTGCGCGAACGGCTCGGCTTGGGATACGACGTCTCGGCGACACTGGACTGGGGACCCGACTGGGCGGTCGCGACGGTATCGGCCAGCGCGGGTCGCGCCCAGCTCGATCGTCTACTCCACACGGTGGCCGAAACTTGCCGGCGCGCCGCGGACGAGGGATTCGCGCCCGACGAACTGCATCGGGCGCGCAAGAAGATTCGCTATCGCTATGCGTCCCTGGCCGAGAGTCGCTTGAATCAAGCCCTCGCGCTCGCCGAAGGGGCGTTGAGCGGATTCCCCACCCCCGCCGAGGCCGAGCGGATCGCGGCACGATTGTCGGCGGCGGACATCGAAGCCGCCTGGCGCCGCGCGCTCGGCAGTCGCACGCTCACCGTGATCCTCGCCGGGTGAGCGATTTACCCGGCGCGCTCGATTCGCTACACACCAACGCGGAGGTCTGCATGCCTGAGTGGTCAGCCGTCGCCGCCGACACCAAGGTCGAAACGCCCGAAGGATCGATGACGATCCGCGCGGTCGCCGGTCAAGCGATTGCGGTACTGACGAAGGCGGCGGACGGTACGCATCGTTTTCGGCTGATGAAAGATGTCGAGAAAATCGCCGATCAACAACCCGTGCTGCGGATCACGCTCGACAACGGATCGAGCTTCCGGGTCGGCCCGCAACAGATCGTGTTCGCGCACGGCATGGTCGAAACCCGCGCGGCCGATATCGCGCCCGGCGTCGCAGTCGAATCGGCATTTCATTTTCCCGCCGGCCATCAGTACCGGAACGCGGCCGGCACCCTCCAGACTTCCACCGGTGCGTGGCGGGTGACGGCCGTCGAGGCCGCGGGGACCGCGGATGTTTACCGGTTGCACGTCAACCAAACCGGAATGTTCTTCGTGAGCGCCGGCGTGTTGTGCAAGGCCGATGGGAACTAGCACGAGCTGCGTGACCGGCGACGCGGCGGGAAGGACGGAACGATGAAAGCGACCGACTGCGTACTGTACAGCGGCGGACTCAAAGGTGCCGAGGCGGCGTTCGGCGCGGCGGCCGATCGCTACGGCGTCGAGGAGGTGAACTTCACCTTCGAAGGACACCAAATCGAACGCACGCGCGGCGTGCGCACGCTGACGCACGCCGAATTGCAGCAAGGCGACGTAAGTCTCGCGTACGTGTCGAAGCTGATGAATCGCCGCTACCCAGATACCGAGTACATCAAGAAGGTGCTGCAGACGATCTGGCACCAGGTGAACAACGCGCAGGAGATCTACGTCGTCGGCAAGGTGCTCGACGACGGCACGGTCATGGGCGGCACCGGCTGGGGCGCCGAGTTCGCCAAGCTGTGCAACAAGCCGCTGTTCGTGTTCGATCAAGAACGCGACGGCTGGCGGCACTGGACCGGTTCGTCCTGGGAAGCCAACGAACCGACGATCAGTCACCCGCACTTCGCCGGCACCGGCACGCGCTACCTCCAAGAGAACGGCGCCAAGGCGATCGACCGACTGTTCGCGCGGTCATTCAGCACGTAGTGAGAAATCGCTGCCGGGTTCCAACGCGCAGCGCTGAAAGCCTCCTGCGAACCGGTCCATCATGACCGCGTTATGGTTGCGACGCTACGCGGAGTTCATCGCGCGGCACGCGTGGGCGGTGTTGGTGGCGTCGACAGTCGCGTCCGCGATCATCGCCGCGGGGATGAGCCGGCTCGCGGTCGTCCTCGATCCCGATCAAGAGTTGCCGCCTGATCATCCCTACGTCGTCGCGGATCGGGCCATCCGCAAGGAATTTGGCGGGACCAACTTCGTGGCCATCGCCTTGGTGCCGAAATCGGGGGACATATGGCAGCCCGATGTCCTGCGCGCGGTTCACGACCTGACGCTCGATGTGCTCAACGCTTCCGGTGTGATCAGGCAGAACGTCGTCAGTCTCTCCTCGCCGTACGTTCGGATACCCGAGGACCAAGGCGGCATCCTGGTGAGCGACTATCTCATGAAAGACGTGCCGACGGACGCTGCCGCGGCCGCCGCGCTGCGCGCCCGTTACCATCAGGAGCCGCTGTTCAAAGGGACGGTGGTGAGCGACGACGAACGCGCCGCGCTGGTGCTCGCCGATTTCTATGACGAGTCGACCGGAGGAATGATCGCGGCGACCGTCGACAGCGTGGTGTCGAAGTACCGGTCGCCGACGATCGACATCGCCGTGACCGGATCGCCGATCTTCGGCAACGCTGAAGCCATGCTGGTCGGCGAGCAAGGCAAGTATTTCGCGGGCACCATCGTGGCCGTCTTTGTCGTCCTGTGGCTCGCGTTCGGCCAATTGCAGGGCGTAATCCTGCCGAGCGCGACGGCGCTCCTGAGCACCGCGTTGACCCTGGGCGTCATGGGATTCGCCGGGATTCCGATCAACGCGTGGACCTCGGCCGTGCCTCTGATGGTGGTGACCGTCGCCGCCGGACATTCGGCGCAAATGCTCAAGCGCTACTACGAGGAGTTCGCCAGGCTCGGAGATCGGACGGCCGCGGTGGTGGCGTCGACCGAGCGCATCGGCATGGTGATGATGGCGGCCGGCGCGACGGCAGGATGTGGCTTTGCCGCTTTGTCGCTGCTCGGCATTCCGACGCTGGCGCAATTCGGCATCGGCGTGGCGTGCGGCATCGGCGCGGCGGTGATGTTGGAGATGAGCTTCATGTTGGCGCTGCGAGTGGTGTGGCCGGCCGGCCGCTCGGCGCGGAGCGAGGGGCCGCTCCCACAGTGGATTGGGCGGGTGCTGGTGCCGCTCGAATCCGCGGTGCGCGCCACGCCGCTCGCGGTGGTCCTCGCCTTTGTGCTCGTCGCGCTTGTCGCGGTTGCCGGCTATCCGCGCTTGATGACGGAGGTGAACACGCAACAATACTGGTCGGAGCGCACGCAGGCGGGACACGACCTGCGCGTGTTCCAGAAACACTTTCCCAGCACCACGACCTTCACCGTTCTGCTTGAGGGTGACGCCGATGTGATCCAGACCCCGGAGGCGATCGAGCTGATGACCGGCCTGCAGGACGCGATGGCGCAGGTTCCCGGGGTCGGGCGGACGTCCTCGGTCGCCGACATCATCCGCCGGACGTACGAGGTGTTTGCGCCCGAAGACGCGCACCGCGGTTTGCCGTCCGATGCGGCGCTCATTCGCCAATTGTTCTTTCTCGCCCAGTCCCCAGGGTTCGAACGCTTCGTCGATCGCTCGTTCAGCCGGTCCGTGGTGCAGGGATTTCTCGATCGCGAAGATTCGGCGCTGACGCGCGCCGTGGTCGCGCGGCTGGAAGGCTATCTCGCCGAGCACCCACCGCAACGGATCCGCGTGAAGCTGGCCGGCGGCGTCGGGCCGACGCTGCTCGCCCTGAACGACTACACGGTGCACGGGAAGGTGCTCAACATTGCGGTGGTCTTCACCGTGATCTTCTGCATCGCCAGCCTGTTGCTGCGGACGTGGCTGGGCGGCGCGTTTGTCACCGCGCCGCTGGTGATGGCGCTGGTCGTGAATCTCGGGGTGTTTTCCTGGCTGCGGATCGCGTTCGATCTCAGCGGCGCCTCGATCGCCGCCGTCGGCGTGGGGATCGGAGCCGACTACGCCATCTACTGTCTGTACCGATTGCGTGAGGAGTTCCGCCGCAGCGGGGTGATCGAGCCGGCGCTGGCGGCGATGATGGCGACCACCGGCCGCGCGGTGGTCTTCGTGGCGCTGGCCATCAGTGCCGGCTTCGGCGTTTACCTCCTGTCCGACTTCTACGCGTTCAGAATCTTGGGACTGTTCGTGCCGTTGACGATGCTGATCAGTTGCGTGACGGCGTTGGCGCTCCCGACGGCTCTGGTGCTCTTACTGCGCCCGCGGTTCATCTTCGGCGCTCAACGCAAGCCGTAGGTTGGATCGAACTCGCCAAAGGCAAGCAGCGCTCGAATCTGGCACTGCAGGTCGCTGCGATTCTGGATGTCTCGGCGGGATGGTCTTCTTAGATTTGCGTATCGGCGCGCCGAGAAATGAGCGGTGGCGTGGCCATGCACTTGCTCAGAGCAGGCATCGGAGGATACCAAATGAGGGGCCACGCCGGAGTTATCGAGATGAAAGCTTCAGCGCCGCAAGACCCGTCAAATCCGGCAGCCGACGCTCATGCGATCAGCGGCTCGCCGACGGTCAGGCGTTGCGCGAAAGCGTGCCGCGCACGAGTCACGCCGCCTGGAAGCGGCCGGCCAAAGGGGAAATCGGACACCTTCGATCGGGCGATCGGTGAGTGTGCCTTGGCTTATGCGGATCAAAATGCGAAAGACCACGCGGCGCTGGTGGCCGCGGTGAAGGCTGGGCGGATCAAGGCGCTGGTGGAGGAAGAGTAGGGTGAGACCGGATCGTCCGCCCCAGCACGCTGACAGCCAAACCTCGTCACGCACTGCACCTCGCGGGAACGGTCCGATGCGCCGCGGCGTAGCCGTGCCATGAGCGATTCCGATCAAGCGAGCGACGACGCAGCCTGGCAGCGTTGGCTGCCGGGCCTGCGTGTGATGCGATCATATCAGCGGGCCTGGTTGCGCCACGACCTAGCCGCCGGGCTGGTGCTCACGGCGATGTTGGTACCCGTCGGCATCGCGTATGCCGAGGCGTCGGGCGTGCCGGGCATCTACGGCCTCTACGCGACGATAGTGCCGTTGCTCGCCTATGCCGTCTTCGGTCCGAGCCGCATCCTCGTGCTCGGCCCGGACTCCGCGCTGGCGGGCGTCATCTTCGCCGTCGTGGCGCCGCTCGCCAACGGCGACCCGGCGCGGGCCATAGCACTCGCTGGCGGGATGGCGATTGTTTCGGGAACGGCATGCGTGGCGGCCGGCGTTGGACGACTGGGATTTGTGACCGAGCTGCTCTCAAAACCGATTCGCTACGGCTATATGAACGGCATCGCGCTCACCGTGCTCTTGAGTCAATTGCCGAAGCTGCTGGGTTTCTCCGCCAAGGCCGAGGGGCCGCTGCGGCAGCTGTGGGCAATCGCCCGGGGCGTGATCGACGGCAGAACTAACATCGCGGCGTTGCTGGTCGGAGCAAGCACGCTGGTCGTGATTCTGGTGTTGCAACGCCGCCCGCGCCTTCCCGCCGTGCTGACGGCCGTGGTGGCGGCGACCGTTGCCGTGGATGCCTTCGACCTTGCGACGCGCGCGGGGGTGTCGGTGCTCGGCCCGCTGCCCCACGGCTTGCCGCTGCCGTCGCTGCCGCTGATCGGCGTCGAGGACATCACGCCGGTGTTGATCGGCGGACTGGCGGTGGCGTTGGTGTCGTTCGCCGATACCAGCGTGCTGTCGCGCGCCTACGCGGCGCGCATGGGCACGCCGGTTGATCCGAACCAGGAGATGCTAGGGCTCGGCATCGCCAACCTTGCCGCCGGCTTCTTTCAAGGCTTTCCAATCAGCAGCAGCGCGTCGCGAACTCCGGTGGCCGAGACCGCCGGCGCGCGAACGCAACTGACCGGTGTCGTCGGTGCGCTCGCGATCGCGATCCTGCTGATTGCCGCCCCGAACTTACTGCGGGATCTACCGAGCACGGCGTTGGCGGCGGTGGTCATCGCCGCGGCCATCGGACTCGTGGAGGTCGGCGACCTGCGCCGCATCTATCGCATCCAGCAATGGGAGTTCTGGCTGTCGATCGTCTGCTTCGTCGGCGTCGCGGTGTTCGGCGCGGTCGAGGGCATTGGAATCGCGATCGTCATCGCGGTGATCGAATTTCTGTGGGACGGCTGGCGGCCGCATTCGGCGGTGCTCGGTCGGGTCGACCGGATGAAGGGTTACCACGACATCAGCCGCTATCCCGAGGCGAGTCGGATTCCCGGCCTGGTGCTGTTTCGCTGGGACGCGCCGCTGTTCTTTGCGAATGCGGAACTCTTCCGCGACCGCGTGCTCAGCGCCGTGCGCAGTTCGCCGACGCCGGTTCGTTGGGTGGTGGTCGCGGCCGAGCCGGTCACCAGCATCGACATCACCGCTGCCGACATCGTCGCCGAACTCGACGACGCGCTCCACGCCGAGAGCATCGAGCTGTGCTTCGCCGAGATGAAGGATCCCGTCAAGGACAAGCTGAAGCGCTTCGAACTCTTCGCGCGCTTCGGCGCCGAGACGTTTTACGCCACGCTCGGCGAAGCGGTGAAGGCCTACCTCGCCACCCATCCGGTTGAGTGGGTCGATTGGGAGCGGGAGGTGCCGTAGCCCCCGGACTATTTCTCGTTGAGCAGTGTTCGTTTTGCGACTGCCAGCTCCTTGAGCTTCTCCGCGCTGACCTTCGGGTAGTGCAAGTCGAGCGAGGCGAGCGCATCGATGATCGCGGCGGCGACGACGACGCGGGTGAACCACTTGTTGTCGGCGGGCACAACGTACCAAGGCGCCTCTTTTGTCGCGGTGTTGCGGATCATGTCTTCGTAGGCGGTCATGTAGTCATCCCAAAACGCCCGCTCCTTGATGTCGTTGGCGGAGAACTTCCAGTTCTTCTCGGGATTTTCGAGTCGCTCGAGGAAGCGCCGTTTCTGTTCCTTCTTGGACACGTGGAGAAAGAATTTGCGCACCAGCACGCCGTTGCGCGTGAGATAGCGCTCGAAACTACGGATGTCCTGGAAACGCTCGTTCCAGATGTCCTTGGTCACCAGCTCGGGCGGGAGCGTTTGTTTGGCCAGGAGTTCCCGGTGCACCCGAACCACCAGGGTCTCTTCGTAGTAGCTGCGGTTGAAGATGCCGATGCGCCCGCGCTCGGGCAGGCACTTCATGCAACGCCACAAGAAGTCATGGTCGAGGTCCTCGGCGGACGGTGCTTTGAACGAATAGACCTGACATCCCTGCGGATTGACGCCCGACATGACATGCTTGATGGTGCCGTCCTTGCCGGCAGCGTCCATCGCCTGGAACACCAGCAGGACCCCCCATCGATCCTGTGCGTAGAGCATGTCCTGCTCTTCGGCGAGGAGATCGGTGCCCATCGCCAACGCTTCTTTGGCGCGCGGCTTGTCTTCCGATCCGAAGTCGAGTGTGTCGGCCGGGTCGATATCCTTGAGGCGAAACCTTTTGCCGTCGGTGACGCGGAACGGCTTCGCAAAACCGCGCGCTCGTTTGATCAGTTTCTTGTTGTTCATTCGCTACCCTTCAGGTTTCACAATAGTTGGATTCGTGGCCGCAGCCAACGCTGTGCGGCTCCCTGCGCGTCGGCGTTCATCCGCCGAGGAGGATCGCTACGCCGACCAGCGCGAGGCCGATGGCGACCATCGCCACGCCCGCCAGGAGGGGGTTCGTGTGAACGAGCCGCCCCCACTTATGACCGACGAGGAACAGCATCGCGATCAACAGCGCGTTCGAGACTCGGAGCGCCCGGATCGGCTCCGCGAAGAGCAGGAACGGCGTCGACGCTGGCAGGCACGCGAGGACCACCAGCCAGAAGCAGGCGATCGCGCCGTAGAGGTCGTCGCGAGTCACGGTGATCTTCGGTGCATCACTGTTGGTGAGGTACGTGAGGATCGAGCGGCAGAACACGTCGCGGTCCGCCGGATCGCTGAGGGCCTCGAGGCGCGGCTCGATGTCGGTGCGGATGATGTCGAGTGCGCGCTCGCGATCGGGCGTCCGCTGAATCGCCTCGATCAGCCGCGCCTTTTCGGCACGCTCGGTCATGCAGTTCATGACGTACATGATCGCGTCAATGATTCCCCATGCGATGTTACAGCCGAGTGCCGCCTGCAGGAGTCGGCGCGCGCCGGTGTCGCCGTCGCCGATGCTCAGGCCGGCAGTGAGCGTGGCTCCAAGCACCATAATGAGGCCGAACAACACTTCGCCCAAGCGACTCGCGGAGTCGAGGTAACGCTCCACGAAGCTTGCTCGTGTGGTCGGTGCGGTCATGAGCAGTGTGATGACCGCTCATTCCGGTGGCGGTTGTGGCTTCGGCATCGATGCGTCGGTGTCGCCGGACGCCTGCACATCGCCAACCGCCTCGTAGCGCGTTCCGGTCACCAAGACTTCAGTGCGCGCTCGCACCGCGAGGGCGATCCGTTCGCCGATGGCCTTCGCGCTGCGCTCCTCGATGGCGTGAATGTCGCTCGGCGCCGGTACCCGCGGGCTGACGACCTCGGTTCGGACGGCCCAGGCGGACTCGCGACGCACGGCGTCGACGGCAGTCACGAACGTATTCGGCAGGGTCTGCAATTCGCGGCGAACGGTGTCTTCGACGATCTGCTGTCGGCCCACGGCATCCGGCGATGCGCTCCCGAAGTGCGCTTCGCCGAAGAGCACGCGGCCCTTCGACGTGATGTCCGCCGATTCGGCCGCGCGTACGACCACGCGCACGCTCTGCTCTCCCAGACGCTCGCGCAAAAGCTGCTCGAAGCGCGCGATGCGCGTGGGGCTCGGTGCCCGAGGACTCTCGATGGAGACGATCACCACCGGACCGGTGGCGAGCGTGACCAACTCGACGTCCTTCAAATTGACGTCTGGACGGGTGGCAACGACTTCGCGGGCCACCTGCTCGGCCTGCTGCAAGAGGCGCATGTCCGGCGAGATCGGCGCGGTGGTCACCTTGCCGTTGAGACTGAGGTAAGGACGCAAGGTGGTCGACCCGGTTGCGGTGACGTCTTTGGTGAGCGCGCAGCGCATGAAAAGCTGCACGCTTTCACCCAATCGGCCGCCGAGCGCGTCTTGAATCTCCTTGACGCGCCCGGGCCCGATCACGTGCGGTGTGCGAACCTCCGAGAGCACATCGACGCCCGCGTCGCTGCGGCTGAAGGTGACGCTGACCAGGGCCGTGCTGGGTTCGTGCGACAGCTCTTCGTCGAGCACGGCGGTAATCGTGCGTTGTGTGTGAATGTTGTCGACCATGCGCACCAAGTACCGGGTGAGCAAGCCGGCGACGAGCAGGAGACCGATCGTGGCGGGCAGGAAGCGCCGCGCCAGGCTGCGCATCGAGCCCATCTCGGCCCAGGTCACGAACCCCGCAATGATGAACAACACCGCCGCCACGGCGAGAATGGCCAACACGTTGGCAAAGAAGAGCAGGAAGGCGCCCCACGCGCCTTGATAGGCCCCCGACGCGAGGCACAACCCGATCGCTGCCACCGGCGGATTGAGGGCCGTGGCGATCGCGACACCAGGGAGCGCGGGACTGACGCGCTCGTCGATCATCGCCAAGACGCCGGCGAAACCGGCGAGCGCGGCGACGAACAGATCGATGAGGGTCGGGGTGGTTTGCGCCAGCAGAGCCGGGGTGGGATCGCCCCAAAACGGGATCAGCCCGAGCAGATAGGTCAGCACCACGCCGACGAACGCGCCGCCGAACTCGGCGGCGAGTGCAATCCGCAGCAGCCGCAGGTCGCCGCGCATCAAGCCGAGCGAGATGCCGATGATCGGCGTCATCAGCGGCGCGACGACGTTGGCGCCGATCAGGGTGGCGTCGCTGTTGATGAGCAGCGCAAAGCCCGCGATCAGCTCGGAGATGCCGAGTAACACATAGTAGGTCGCCGTCGGCTGCGAGCCGATCTCGATGTCTTCGAGGACAGTGGCGCGCCGCTCGGCGGACACTGCTCCGAGACTGAGTACGGCCCGAACCCACGCCTCCGGCCAAGACTGTAGGGGCCGCCGCGGTGAGCCGACGTCGTGTGGGACCTTGGCGCCGCCCTCGAAGGGGCTCATCGAGAGAACTCAGTAGGCATCGAAGATCGATGGCGCCGCGCCTCGCGGCGTTGCGGTTGGACTCGATGGTGCGACTGCGGCCACTGTGTTGGTCGGCGTGGCCGTCGGTTGCACGAACGTTGCGGGCGCTTCGGTTGTCTCGACGGGCGGCGCCTTCTCGGTTGCCGGGATCTCCGGCGCCTCCGCTTCGCCCGCCGCCGGCGCGGCTGGTGTCGGCCCCGGCAAGCGCCAGATGAGTTGCGCGTTGTTTACCCACCCCTTGAGCTCGCTCGTGGCGCTCTCGACATAGGCAAAGCCGCGCTCGATTTTGAAGCGCGTCACCTTTTCGTGCAGCGACAGTTCGCCGACGAGTTTCGACGACAGCGAAGGTTCGCTGTAAACCTTCATCCCTTCGACGCCCGCGAAGTACGCGCGCCCGCCCGCCGCTCGAGGCGGGGGCGTCGCCGTCGGCGCTGGTGTGGGCGTTCCCCCAAACCACCCGCCCACGCGCTGCATCGACGCGCAACCGGCAACGGCGAGCAGTATGCCCAGGACCGCGGCGACGGGAGCCATTCGCTTTGATCGTCTGGGTGCCCGTAGCGATCGTGTCTCGGTGTCTTTCATGACTTCGAACGTCTATCAGAGCATTCTGGATAGTCCATCGGCATCAGAAATTGAAGTTCGTGTAGAGCATGGAGTTGACCCACGTCGCACTCCCGCCGATGGCTTCACGAAAACCGCTGTTCGGTACCGCCATGCTGACCGCAACCGTCATCGACCACCAGTTGGTTGCGGTGAGATCGAGGATCGCGTCGATCTCGTCGGCGAGTTGGCGGCTGCTGACTCGCGTCGGCACCGGACCGAAACTCTCCTCTCGGTCCGCCAGGAGGAACTTGTAGTAGAAGAGGTTGAACGTGAAAAGCTCGTTGGGGGAGAGTTTGAGCCGCACCATGTGCGAGCGCAGGTTGCTGTTCGACACGATCCACTCGCCCAGCAACTCGCCTTGAAACCAGTTGCCCCAGTCGGAGAGACCGGCGAACAGCGGGTCGAAGTTGCGTGCGCCGCCACCGCTGAACGAGGCGAAACGATAGGACAACTGCGGCGACCACGGCAGCCGTGAGAGGGCGTATGCCGGCGCGATGTACCAGCCGTAGGCTTCGGAGTTTCCAACCGCGGCGGAGTTGGTTTCGGCAACGAAGCTGGTCGTGTACTGGAAGTCGGCGAGCGACGGCAGCGGCGTCGCGTCCTGGTAGACGTAGAATCCGTTCAAGCCGTCGCGCGACCGTTCGTCCGATTCGTAGACGTTGAAGTACATCAAGCCGGTTTTCAGCGCCTTCACGATCTCGTCTTGGAAGGCGTATTCCATCCGCCCACCGGCGACGCGGGTACGGGTGCTGGGATCGTCGTTGAGCTTCAAATGGAAGGCTTCGAGCAGCCAGTCGCCGACGGCGAGGCGCGCGGTGCCGGCCTCGCGGAATGCCTTTCGCGGTGAGATCCAACAAGCGCCGCGGGCGCCGCAATCGTGCGCGCCTTGCCAGAACAGCAGCCCGTCGAACACTTGGTAGTTCTGGTTGCCGTAGCCGAGTTCCACCGCGTTGTATCCGAGACCCGGCAGTGCGTTGCCCGATTGCCAACCGAGGAACGCCGCCTCGATGGTGGATTTGTTAGTGTTGAAGTCGGAAAAACTGGTGGCGCCGGGATCGATGCCCCCGCCCGACAGCGAAAAGACCCCGCTGATGCGCCCGTGCAGGGCGCCGTACTGATCGAGATCGAGTCGGCCGTTCAGACCGATCTCGTTGGAGTGTTGCATCGACAAATCGCTCTTGTGGATCGGCCCGGTCGCCCACGTGCCGCCGAACCCTGCGTTGCCCTCAGCAAAGCCCGCGACCTGAACGTTGAGCGTCGGCTGCAACGCGAGCGGGCCGTACGCCGCCTCGCCGAAACCGAGGGTCTTGGGCAGCGCGAAGCCCGCGTCGGCCGGCGGACCACCGGCTGTGCCCACCTCCAGGGTGACGCCGCGGGGACCCAGTCCAAATTGAATTCCTCTGCCCTCGGCGATCAGGTCGACGACCACGCCCTTCGCGTTACGCATTCGCAGCCGGTTTTTGCCGCGGCCGAATTCTCCGCCAACGCCGAGCGCGCTGTATTGGCCGTTCAAGTCTTCGGCCCGTTTCAAGTGATAGACGACTCCGCGGGCCGTCATCGCGGCCACTCCAGCACCCACACCGATTCCATCCAGACGCAGCGGGTACTCTTGTCCCTGAAACTGCAGCGTCCCGGCCCCCCAAACGAAGCCGACGCCCAGGCCGGCGGATCGAACGGTGACGGTGATCGTGGCGCTTGCAGGCAATGCTTCAGACGATTCTTCCTGAGCCGATTCCGCCAGCGCGAACCCCGCCGGCACCGCAATGGGGCTGCAGGCGATCAGAAAAATCAAAAGCGGGAAACGGGAAACGGGAAATGCAAAACACCCAACGGATCGGCTCGGCGGAGGATTGGCCGGTTTCCGCTGTTGCGTTTCCGGTTTCCCGTTTTGCATTGGCCTCAAAGCGCCGCAGCCTAATCAATCGTTCCGCGCTGTCCCGACGAGGCCTTCGGATAGCGACGACTGCCGAGATCGATCTGCAGTTGTGCGGCCGACAAATCGAGCGGCGGCTCGAAGACGATGACCACCCCACGGTCACTGCGCAGTCCGAGCGGTGTCGGCTTGTAGATGCCCTCGATGTTGCGCGGCTGTCCGAGGTCGTACACCTTGCCGATGCAGCCGGCAGTCGGCTGGGCTCCGCGGAGGGCGAGTTGATACACCTTGTCCCGATATCGCAGCGTCCCCTCGACCAGACTGAAGCCCAGCGCCGATGCGACGGGGCTGCTCGAGACCGTGATCGTCGCGTCTGGTGCGCGCGTCGCTTGCTCGCCGCACACCGCCGCGGGTGCCAGCAGGGCGACGAGGAGACTTGTGAGAACCGAGATTCGGATTGGTCGCAGGAGCATCACGCCATCCAGATCATCATGCGTCTTGTACTCGATCCGACGCGCAATTGTCGACGCCGCGGTCTCCACGACTCCCGACTCACCACCCACCAATCACGACTCGCCACCTGCGCTAAATCATTTGCGGTGGTCCCGCGGCGTGGTAATGCCGTCGCGGCAAGGAGCGAAGGATGGCCGACAACCTCGCATGCGTGAAGGCCGAGATGAAGAAGGTCGCGATGCAGCGGATGGCGATTCCGAGCCCGGGGCCGGGGCAAGCCTTGCTCAAAATGCGGCTCTCGACCATCTGTGGCAGCGACATTCACATTGTCGACGAGATGCCCGTGCCGGCGGGCGTGCCGATGGGTCATGAGGGGGTGGCGGAGGTGGTCGACGTTGGCGACGGTGTGACCGGGTTTCAGCGCGGCGACCGCGTGGTGGCGTCGTGTCTCTACGGCTGCGGCATGTGTCCTCGTTGCCAAGAGGGCAATCGACAAGTGTGCGAACGATATGTTGCACCGATGAACCTGCTGTTCGGTTGCCAAGGTGAGTACTACCTCGTCAACAGCGCAGAGGTGAACATGGCCAAGGTACCCGACGAGGTCGAAGACGAGTCGGCGCTTCTCGCCACCGATATCATGTCGACCGGTTTCGCTGCGATCGAGAACGCGCAGCTTCAGTTCGGCGATGCCGTCGCCATCTTCGCCCAGGGGCCCGTCGGCCTTTGCGTTACCGCCGCGGCGCGGGCGCGCGGCGCCGGCTTCATCATCGCGGTGGAATCGATTGCCGAGCGGATCGCGGTCGCGAAGCGTCTGGGCGCGGACGCCGTCGTGAAGCCGGCGACGGCAGTTGACGAGATCATGAGGCTGACGGGGGGGAAGGGCGTGGACGTCGCGGTGGAAGCGTTGGGGAGCGAGGCGACGCTGCAGAATGCATTCAAAGTGGTCCGATGGGGCGGGGCGGTCTCGAGCGTCGGCGTATACGGAGCGTACCCAACGGTGTCGCTGCCCACCGACGGCACGTTTCTCCATCGAAGATTCGTCACGACGCTGTGCCCCGGCGGATCGGATCGCTTGCGACGCATGATGGATCTGGCGCGCTACAGCAAGGTGGATCTCCGGCCGCTGTTCACCCACCAGATGAAGTTAAGCGACACGGTTGCCGCCTACGATCTCTTCCGCAACCGGCGCAACGGCGTGATCAAAGTCGCGCTGCGCCCGTAGGGGGCGCGCAGGTAGCGCACGCCCTCCCGGGCGCGCTCGCGCAGCCTTCACCTCAACCCGCTCAAAGTTGCGGCGCCCCCGAAGCTCAGGCAAAGATCGGTTGCCGGGACCTTACGCGTGAAGCCGATCGACAGCATCCTGAAGATCTTGCGGCAGCAGGACGGAAACGAGCTGAAGTTGGCCTCGGATCGCCGGCCGCAGATGTTCAAGGACTCGGTCGAGTTGCCGCTGACGATCCCGCCGATGTCGACCGAGCAGATCCGCAAGGTGCTGGATGATCTCTGGACTGAGCACGCGTCGACGGTAGGGGATCGCGGCGAGGCGGCGTTCACGTATGCGAGCGCCGAGTTGGGAACCTTCGTCCTGACGTTGCGCCAGCCCGACGATTCGACGCTCGAGGTATCTGTTCGTCGCGATGACGGCGCAACCCGTGACGACGTCGGGCCGGCGACCGATTCACGCCGCGAAACCGCTCTGGCTGGTGCCGACGCTGCGAAAGCCCCGGACGAACTGATCGCGCTGGTGACGCGGGCGATCGCGCGCGGTGCCAGCGACATTCATTTGAGCCCGCGCCGGCCGCCGGTCGTGCGCATCAACGGCGAACTGCAGACGTTCGATGGCTCGCCGGGATTTGATGCAACGCCGCTGATCGGCGGGCACGACCGCGTGGAGCACGTGCGCACCCGCGGATCGATCGATCGCGCGTTCGATGTGCCGGGAATCGGGCGATTGCGGGTGAACGTGTACGCGAGCGAAGAGGGCCTGTGCGCCGCCGTCCGGATCCTTCGAAAACAAGCCCCCGCCCTTGGCGAGCTGAATCTGCCGCCGCACATTGCGTCGCTCGGCGAGTTGCCTCACGGCCTCATCGTCGCGTGTGGACCGACCGGTTGCGGAAAGAGCACGACACTGGCGGCGCTGGTCGAACACGTGCTGCGGGCACGTCCGCAGGTGCTGGTCACGTTCGAAGATCCGATTGAATATGTCATTCGACCGCACGCGCAAGGTCTGGTCCGCCAGCGTGAAGTCGGTACCCATGTGCGCGACTTCGCTACCGGCTTGCGCGACGCCTTGCGCGAAGACCCGGACATGCTGCTCATCGGCGAAATGCGTGATCCCGAAACCATCGGTCTGGCTCTGACCGCGGCCGAGACCGGTCACCTGGTCTTCACCAGCCTGCACAGCCGCACCGCGCCGTCGGCGGTTGAGCGGATCATCGATACGTACGCTCCGGAACGTCAGCGGCAGATTCGCGTGCAACTCGCCGATTCCTTGCGGGCGGTGATCTCACAGCGCCTAATTCCCACGGCCGACGGAAGCGGCCGAGTTCCGGCGGTGGAGGTGCTCCGCGTCACCGACGCGGTGGCCAACTTGATCCGCGACGGACGAACCGCGCAGATCGTCAACGCACTACAGGCCGGCGCCGGCGACGGCATGGTGGTCCTCGAACGCAACTTGGCGGATTTGGTCCGGGCCGGCCGTATCCGTCGCGAGACGGCGGTGGCAGCGGCCAACGATCCGGCGTCGCTGAACGAGTATCTGCGATCGGGAGGTCACGCCTAGATCTTCGGGCCGCGGCGTTAGTCGGTCGACTTCGGGCGACGATAGTTGATGATCGCCGCGCCCGCCTCGATGCCGGCGGCAAGATGCGGATCCGCCACCGGCGAACCCGCGACCAGCCGCAGCGGAATCTCCCCGGCCCAACAGGGAACCGCGAGATCGTCCTCGTCGTCGAGCGGCGGGCCGGAGCGGATCTTGGCCGACGCCTCGTTGAGCGGCAACCGCAGGACCGCCGTCGCCTTGAGTTCTTGTGGGCTCGGAGGACGGACCTGACTCCAGCGCGCCTTGAGTACGTGATCGACGATCGCCTCGAGGGCGGCTAGCCGCTCGTTCGGATCGAGGACAGCGGTCGCCGCGCCCAGCACCATGGCCGAGCGGTAGTTCATGGAATGGTGAAAGGCCGAGCGCGCGAGCACCAAACCATCGAGCAGCGTGACCGTGGCGCACACAGGAATCTCGTCGGCGAGGGTCCGCAGCATACGGCTGGCCGCCGATCCGTGGATATACAGATCATCGCCGCGCCGCGCATAGGTTGTAGGGATCACGTAGGGCTGATGGTCAGAGACGAAGCCGACGTGACACACCAGCCCCTCGTCGAGGATCGCGTAGAGGGTTGCGCGGTCGTAGCGGCCACGTTCCGATCTCCGATGCAGTCGCGTGCGAGCCGTCGGCGATTGTAGGATCTGCATTCGTCACTCCGTGCCTTGCTTGATACGCGGCGTCGGCTGGTCCGACAAGGTGTTGCGTTCGTACGAACGAGGAAGCGCGGGACATCAGTCGTGGCTCTGACAACCATCAGGATCAGGCGTGCCCGCCGAGGGGCGATGAGCAGTCCATCAGCATTACTCAATTCGCAGAAGCGAGGTGCGATCATGTTCGAGGGCGTATCGACAGTTGGGGTAGCGATCCTGCTCGGGCTGTTCCTGGTGATCGGCAGCGGGTTTGTGTTGATCAACTACTCATCGTACCGCTCCCACTAGCGACTTGCGGAGCAGCCGTTGAGGGCGGCCGTGACTGCACTAACGAGGCAGTCGACCGTCACATGATGGCGGCGGCCGCAGTCGAAGGCGTCGCAGCGATCGAGGGTGGCCTCTCCGAGTGCGATGGCCACGCCCAGAACCAGCTCGTCAACGCTGACCGCGTTGTTGTCGTCGCAGTCGCCAATGCACGTGCCGACGGCAGGGTCTTGGACGGGACCCTACCGGTGCCGCAGTAGTTGCCGGATTGTTGCACGCAGAACGTGAGCAATATTCCTTGATGCATCCTTGACTCGTGCAGCACTTCACATGACAGGCGGGTAATTGAGGGTAACAGAGCGAGTCTGCTCGGACCGCAGCGCTGGAGCCGATGCAGAGGATTTGAACGATCCCAATTGCGATGAGTGCCGGCTGACAGTGGCTCGCGGCGGCAATCCAGTGACGTGGGCGTACTCTCGTCTAACACGGGGTGATGCGCCGCGTTCATGTCTTCCATATCCCGAAGGGGTTTGCACGAGTGTTCGCGAGCAAAGTGCGAACGCCGTTGGCGCTCGCCCACTTTCAAAGCTGCGAAGCGGGGCGCGCTCGACGCACCAACAGTGCAACTCCCGAATTGAGTGAGGCCTGCTATGGTGTAGCGGCCGAGCTGGCGGCCAACTTGCTGCGACCGTTCACGGGTGGGGCCGTCGCCGATCGCCTGAGTCGAGGTGGTTTCAATGGCCGACGATCAAGATCGTATAGCGCCGCCGTCACGTGGGTTGCTGTTTCTCGAAGGCCGCGCGCTGGTGGAATTGCTGGCGCTGATTCCCGCGTACCCGTTTCTGCGACGCGCCCCAAAAGGGGATGGGCACCCGGTGCTGGTGTTACCGGGGTTGTTGGCGGACGACTTTTCGACCCGCGCGCTGCGTCGTTTCCTCCGCGACCGCGGCTACGCAGCCCACGGCTGGAAGCTCGGACGCAATCTCGGGCCCACTCCCGACAGCACGCAAGGCATGACCCAGCGGCTTGCTGATCTGCGGCAGCGCTACGGCCGGCGCGTCAGTTTGATCGGCTGGAGTCTCGGCGGAGTGTACGCGCGGGAGCTGGCGCGGCATTTCCCCGCGGACGTGCGCCTGGTGATCACGCTCGCGAGCCCCTTTCGTGATCTCGAAGCGGTCAACGTTCCCGCGGCGTTACTCCGGCGCCGCCAGCCGCATCCCGACGAAGCCGCACTGCGGCAGCGACTGGCCCAGCCGCTGCCGGTGCCGATGACGGCGATCTATAGCCGCAGCGACGGCATCACCGCATGGCGAAGCTGCATCGATGAGCCGGGTCCGCAGACCGAAAACATTGAAGTCGAAAGCAGCCACCTCGGCATCGGGCATCATCCCGTCGTCCTGCTGATCATCGCCGATCGTCTGGCGCAGCCGGAAGGAAGCTGGCGGGCGTTTCGTCCACCCAGCGGATGGCGGTGGCCGTTCGCTCCGCGGGTATATCCGCCAGCCCGCTCGGCGGTGACGGGTCGCGCCGCCGGTGGGTAAGGAGAGTCTCTCATGGCCTACGCGCACTTTGAACGCCTGAGCGCGCTCGACACGGTGTTTCTCGACATCGAGGACCGCAACACTCACATGCATGTCGGCGCGGTGTCGCTGTTCGATGCCCCGCCGCTGCTCGGAGCTGACGGACTGGTCGACATGGACCGGATCCGCCGCGTCATCCAGGTCGGTCTTCACCGCGTGCCCCGCTATCAGCAGCGTCTCGCCTACGTACCGCTATTCGGCTCACCGGTGTGGGTCGACGACGAGCACTTCAATCTCAGCTACCACCTCCGCCACGTGAGCTTGCCGAGGCCGGGCGACGAGCGCCTGCTGAAGCGACTGACCGGCCGCATCATGTCGCAGCAACTCGATCGCGGGAAACCGCTATGGGAGTTGTGGGTGGTCGAGGGCGTCGAGGGCAATCGGGTGGCCCTGATCACCAAGGCCCACCACTGCATGATCGACGGCGTCGGCAGCGTCGAGTTGTCGAGCGCGCTGATGCGGGCGACACCGGATATCGAGCGCCGGCTGGACAATCCACCGCATTGGCTGCCGCGTCCGGCGCCGACGCCGTTCGAACTGGTGCTCAGCGAGATTGGGCGGCGCGCCGGCGAGCCCCTCGGGATGCTCAGGGCGGCGGGCCGTGCACTGACAAATCCTGGTACATCCCTTCGTGCAGCCCGTGATGCCGTGATCGGTGTGGAAGAGGCGGTGAGCGCCGGGCTGCACCCGACCTCGGCGACGCCGCTGAACGTCCCGATCGGCCCGCACCGGCGCTTTGACTGGCTGGAGATGGATCTCGCGGCGGTCAAAGAGGTGAAGCAACGGTTGGGTGGGACGATCAACGACGTGGTATTGGCCGTCGTCGCCGGCGCCCTCGGCCGTTTCCTGCACGCGCGTGGGCTCAATCTGAAGGGCATCGACTTCCGAGCGATGTTGCCGGTCAGTGTTCGTGACGAGAACGAGCGCGAAAGCATGGGCAACCGCGTGACCATGATGGTGACCCCCCTGCCGCTCGACGAACGGGCGCCACGGCAGCGGCTGCAGCGAGTCATCGATGCTACCGGTGCGCTCAAGCGGTCGCATCAGGCCCTCGGGGTGAAGACGTTGGAGGAGGTCGGCGACTCGACGTTCACCACGCTGTTTTCCGCGTTTGTACGGTTGGCGGCGGTGACCCATCCCTACAACATCGTGGTAACCAACGTCCCGGGCCCACAGTTCCAGTCGTATTTTCTCGGCGCGCCGATGCGAGCGGTGTACCCGCTGGTGCCGTTATACACCAATCAAGCGCTCGGCATCGCGCTCTTCAGCTACAACGGCAGGCTGTTCTGGGGCTTCAACGCCGACTGGGATGCGTTGCCCGATTTGCACGAGCTGGCCGACGCCACGAGCACGGAGTTCAACCTGCTGCGCGACGCCGCAGCCGCGATCTCGATCGGCACGGCAACGAAGCCGCTGCGGACGCCGCGACGCAAGCGCACCCCGGCGCGCGGAAGTTTTGGCGCCTCGATTGCTCGCGCCGAAAGAGTCTGAGGGCGGCGCGCAACCGGAAGGAAGAGTGTGTGATGACGCGGTTTCGGCACCCGCAACTCGCAGTGATCTTCGCGTGCGCTCTCGGTTGCTTTGTCGCCGGCTGTACGTCGGTGGGCAGCGCCGGCTTGATGGTCCGAAGCGCGGCCAATCCGATCGAACTGGCGCGTGCTGGGAGCTTTCGCGATCTCGGTCCGGTCGAGGCGACCGATTGTCGCTACCTGATTATCGGCGTGTTGCCATTGGGAAATGCCGATCCGGGGCATGTCTTGGAGAAAGCGCTGACAAGCAAGGGCGCCGACGCGCTGCTGAACGTTTCAACCTCGAACAGCCACTACGGCTTCGTTCCTATCTACAACGTGTTTTCCATTACGTGCACCAGCCTGCGCGGAACCGCGATCAAATTCGAACCGCACAGTTGACGGCCGCACACAGAAGACGCGGCCCGCAGCCGAAAGACAGCGGCCGGGCGGCGGCTTCTCGGTCGCGTCAGTCGACGACCTCAAAACCGGCAATCTCTGCTTGACGATCGCGTGCCGGCTCTCGTACAAGCCTCGCTGAGGCCGGCGCTCGTTTGTCATCGACCGTTCGGCGACTGACATTGGAGGCTCTGATGCGGTTGCATCCGCAGACGTTTGGCGAAAGGTTCGGTCGTCACGTTCGCAAGCACGCGCGGAGCGTGGCGAAGCGGGGCGTAACGGTGGTGGTGAGCACCGCGCTCGTGGCGATGCACGGCTTGAGCTTGCCTGCCAACGCGTCGGAACCGCGCTTTCTCTACAAAATCGGTCACGACGTCGATTGCACAACCAGTACGGGGAGGCTGCTGTTTCATTCCGGCGGCCCGGTGATGTCGTCAGTAACGGCTTACCTCATCTTCTGGCTGCCCAGCGGGGTCCACTTCTCGTCAGCGGTCGGCGACAGCAGCTATGAGAACCTGATCGAGCGGTACTTCCAGGACGTTGGCAGCACGACGTTCAATGACATTCTGACGCAGTATCCCGGTGCCAACGGTACGCCGACCAACTCCGTGACGCTCGGGGGATTCATCGTCGACACGAATCCGTATCCGCGAGCCGGTAGCATCGGCGACCCGCTGCTCGATTCCGACCTGCAGAATGAAATCGCGACGGTCATCGGCAACCAAGGATGGCCCACGGGGCTCGACACCTTGTACTTGTTGTTCACCGGCAGCGGTGTGCAGAGCTGCTTCGACGCAGGCCACACTGACTGCACCTTCAACACGTTCTGCGCCTACCACTACGCGTTTGTGTTGAGCGGACAGCCCGTCGTCTACGCGAATATGCCCGACGGGAAGAGCATCGGTCTTTGCGGGAGCTTCAACGTCAACGGGGATGAATCCGCGGACGTTGAGATCAGCATCATGTCGCACGAACACTTCGAAGCGGCCAACGACCCGCTCTTGGATGCATGGTTCGACTCGAATGGGTGCGAGATTGCCGACAAGTGCGCCTACGACTACGGTCCGAGCATCCCGCCCGGTGACACCACCACACCGAATGTCGTCCTCCACGGCGATCCGTACCGCGTGCAACGAGAGTGGAGCAATCGCGTCAATCGCTGCGCGCTCAGTTCTGCGGAAGGAGTGAGCGCGGTGCCGACCTTTCCACCCTGGGCGCTCGCGACCCTGTTGGTGAGCTTTCTCGTACTCGGAGCCGCGGTCGTGCAGTCGCGGGACGTGTCGCGGTCATCTGATTGCTCAGCAGACACGCACGAAGGAAATACCGCGGCGTGACACTGGCATCGCCTGCTCAAGTGTGGCAGGGAGCGCGCCATGGCGGATTTGCTCTACGAAAAGACCGGACATATTGCGACGATTACGCTGAGCCGTCCTGAACGGCTGAACGCGATCAGCTTTGAGATGCTGGACGGGTTGACCAAGGCGCTGGGCGATGCCGAGGCCGACAACGACGTCCGCGTGGTGATCCTCACCGGCGCGGGCCGTGGATTTTGCAGCGGTCTGGATCTCAAGGATGCCGCGGCCGGCAAGGGTATCGGCGGTGCCGGTGTGTTGTCAGCGGGCGGAGGCGCGGCACACTTCGGGACGAGAACGCTCCCGACCGTGGTGCTGCAGCAACTCGACACGCCGGTGATTTGCGCGATCAACGGCGCGGCCGCCGGCTACGGCCTCGATCTCGCCCTCGGCTGCGACATCCGACTGATGTCCGACTCGGCGAAGCTGATCCCCGGCTTCGCGAAGCGCGGGATCATTCCCGAAAGCGGCGGCACCTGGTACCTGCCGCGTCTGGTCGGGTGGGCGCGGGCATGCGAGATCGGCTTTCTCGCTGACGATCTCTCGCCCGATCGCGCGCTCGACCTCGGGTTGGTGAACGCGGTGGTACCGGCGGGACAGTTGGCGATGGAGGCGCAGCGTTGGGCGGAGAAGATCGCGACCAATGCGCCGTTGGCGATCCGTGCGATGAAGCGCCTGTATCGTCACGGTCTAAGCGAAGACTTCGAGGCGCACTCGCATCACGTGTTGATGCAACTGATGCTCCTGTTTCGCTCGCAGGATTTTCAGGAAGGCATTGCCTCGTTCCTGGAACGGCGTCCGCCGAAGTTTTCCGGACAGTGAGCGAACACCCGAGCGCGCAGGGTAGAGCCGGCCAAGACTGCCCACCGTCCGCAGCCCCTGAGCGGGCAATCCGACTACGTGCGAACCGGTGGGAGCCGCACCGCAACGTTTGCCTGCCGCTCGATCAGCTCGACGAGATCGGTGAAGTCGCGCTCGCCAAGGCCGGCGCTGACGGCCGCGACGAACACCTGCGCAATTTCCGCCGCCACGGGAACCGGCGCCGCAACGTCGCGCGCGAGATCGAGCAGCAGGCCGGCGTCCTTGGCCGCCAGTGCCAACGAGAACGTCGTCGGCCGGTTGCGTTCGTTGATGCCCTCGACCATGCGATCGGTGAAGAAGTTGCCCGCGCCGCCGGTGCGGATCACGTCAATCATCGTCCGCAGATCGATGCCGGCTTTGGCCGCCACGGCAAGCCCTTCGAGCGACACCCACGTCGCGCTGAAGGCCAACAGACTGTTGACCAACTTGGCAGTGTTCCCGGCGCCGAGTGGGCCGAGGTGAAAGTTCGCCCGCCCGAGTCGATCGAGCAGCGGCTTGCAGCGCGTGTAGACGGCGTGATCGCCGCCAACCATGAACACCAGCATGCGCGCCTGCGCCCCGGGCGCCCCCCCGGTCAGCGGCGCTTCGAGCAAGTGGCGTCCGTTGGCGGAGAGACGGACGCCGACCCGCCGCACGGTGCTGGGAGCGTTGGTAGTGAGATCGACGAGGATCGAACCGGGCGCCGCGCCCTCACACCATTCGTGCGCGACTGCTTCCATCGCTGCAGCGCTCGGCAGTGACGTGAAGGTGACCTCGCTCTGGTGGCCGACCGCGGCCGCCGATGACGCACCGATCGCTCCCGCCGCGATCAATCGTTCGCAGTGTTGCGGGTCGGCATCGTAGATGGCGACCTGATGACCGTCGGCGATCAAATTGGCAGCGATGGCGCTGCCGATGTTGCCGGTCCCGATGACGCCAACACGCTGTGCGGCGTCGCTCATTGCAGCCCCTGCGACGCGACACCGTTGTCGGAGCCGGCGATGCCGTAGAGTCGCGCCGGGTTGTCCCACAACGTCTTCCGCTTCACGCGTTCTGCCAGCGTGTCGACGGCGACGAATTCCTTGATCGCGTGCGGGAACTTGCCGTCGCCGTGCGGATAGTCGCTGCCGAGGACGAGGCAGTCGTCGCCGAGCGCGTCGACGATGTACTTCGTGCCGCGCTCGTCGACCTCGGTGGAGATGAAGCATTGCCGTTTGAAGTAGGCACTCGGCTTCATTCGCAGATACGGCGCTTCACGCGGTCCGAAGTAGCCTGCGAAGTGTTCGTCCATCCGCTCCAGCCACCACGAAGCCCAGCCGGCGCCGGATTCGAGAAACACGCAGCGCAGGCGGGGATGGCGTTCGAGCACGCCGCCGACGATGAGATCGAGGCACGCGCCCATGTTCTCGACCGCGTGACACACCATGTGCAGCTTGAAGAGCTTATCGTAACGACCGCGGCCGAACTGTTGCAGATGAACGCCGGCGCCTTCGTGCGTCGCCAGCGGCACACCCATGCGCTCGATCTCGGCGTAGAGCGGATCAAAGTCGGCGTGATCGATGGTGCGGCCGTTGACCGGGTTCGGCCGGATGAACACCGCCTTCATCCCGAGCTGTTCCACCGCGTAGACGGCCTCGCGGACGGCGATCTCGGGGTCGTGCAGGGAAATCATCCCGGCGCCGAACAGGCGCGCCGGTGCGAATTGGCAGAACTCAGCCAGCCAGCGGTTGTAGGCCCGACAGATCGCGCCGGCGAGCCGAGGCGGGATATCGTCGACCGACGCCGCGTACAATCCGCGCGAGGGATACAGCACGGCGATGTCGATCCCCTCGATGTCGAGCGCTTCCACTTGACTGGGCGCGTTGAACCCTTGCTTCGCCGCGAAGCCGTACCGCGCGGTCGGTCCGGTGGTGTAATCGGGCGCGACGTCCGAAAGGCCGCCGGGTACATCGGGCATGCGATGACCGAGCACCTCCATGCTCATCACGCCGAAGCCCTTCGGCGCTTGATGACGAAATTCGGCGTCGATGTAGCGCTCCCACAAGTCCGGCGGTTCGAGCACATGCCCGTCCGCGTCGATGACCCGATATCCTTGGTGCATGCGGCACCTCCCTGCTCGTTCGACGGATTCGTCGACTACCACAGCCGGAGAGACGCTGACAACGGAAGAATCGGACGGACGACGGCGCGGCGCGACTCACGTCCCGCGCGGCGGCAAGCCGGCGGCGCGATAGACGGCATCGATCACGCGCATGTTGGCGATCGCGTCGGGTGGGTCGCTGACGGTTGCGGCACCCGAACGCACTGCGGCGACAAAGGCGCGGAGTTGATGCGTGTAGGTCGCATCGCCGTTGACCCGCTCGGTCGTCGTGCCCCGTTCAGTACGCAGCGTCAGTCGATGCCACAAATGCGGCACGTAGGGATTGATGACCCGCAACTCGCCGCGCTCGCCGCGCACCCGCGCCGAGACGCGCACCAGCCACGCCGACAACAGCGCGCAGGTCATGCGTCCGGTGCGCCCGTCGGCGAAGCGAAAGTCGGCGGCCATGTAGCGATCGATCTGCGGCGACGACACGCGCGGCGCGGCGCTCGTGACCTCCGGCTCGGCGCCTGCCAGCCAGCGCAGGAGACTGATCGTGTAGCAGCCGACGTCCATGGTCGCGCCGCCGGCGAGGTCGTAGCGGTAGCGGATGTCATTCGGAAACGGCAGCGGAATGCACATGTGGGTTTCGATGTGCCGAATCGAGCCGAGTTCGCCGCTGTCGATGATCGCTTTCATGCGCGCCGCGAGCGGGTGGTAGCGATAGTGAAACGCTTCGACGAGCCGTCGCCCGGTGCGCGCCGCCGCCTGCGCCATCCGTTCGGCCTCTTCGGCGTTCGACGCCAGCGGCTTTTCACAGAGCACGTGCTTGCCGGCTTCGAGCGCGCGGATGCTCCACTCGCAATGCAGGCCGTTCGGCAGCGGATTGTAGATCGCATCGATCTCCGGATCGGACAGCAATGCATCGTAGCTCGCGAGCACGCGCGGGATGCCGTGCTTGGCCGCGAAGGCGTCGGCCTTCGCGCGGTCGCGCGCCGCGACGGCGACGACGGTCGCCTCCGGCACCTCGCGCGCCGGCTTGATCAACGCCATCGGCGCGATGCGGGCAGCGCCGAAGATGCCGAGTCGCAACGGAGCGGCGTCGGTCATGGATGTCTACGACGAACTTTCGCGCGGCGAAGCACGGATGGCGCGATCGTAGGCCCACGAGCGGATGTGATCGACTTGCTCGCGCATGGTCTTGGATAACGGCACCAGCGTGCTCGCGATGTGGAACAGATCGTCGTCCTGCAGCGGTCGATCTTGTAGACGGGCGTGGGTCAGCGCCGAGACGACGCACTGCTCGACCTCCGCGCCGGTCCAGCCTTTGGTGAACTTCTTCAAGCGCTCGAGTTGGAACTGATCGGGATCGATGCGGCGCTTCTGCAAATGGATGCGAAAGATCTCGACGCGCTCCGTATCGGTGGGGAGGTCGACGAAGAACACCTCGTCGAACCGGCCTTTGCGGATCATCTCGGCGGGAAGCAGATCGATGCGGTTGGCCGTGGCTGCGACGAACAAGCCGCGGGCCTTCTCCTGCATCCAGGTCAGGAAGAACGCAAAAATGCGGCCAAGGTCCGCGGCGGCATCGCCGGTCATCTGCGCGGTGATGCCCATTTCGATTTCGTCGAACCACACCACCGCCGGGGTGACCGCTTCGACGCTGCGACAGGCTTCGACGAACGCGCCGTCGGGGGTACCGTGCCGGCCCGAAAACACCTCGATCATGTCGATGCGATACAGCGGCAGTTCGAACGACGACGCAATCGACTTCACGCACAAGCTCTTGCCGCAACCCGACACGCCCATGACCAACAGGCCCTTGGGGACAATCTCCGCCGCGAGGCTGTCGCGTTCGAGGAAGAGCCGGCGGCGTTCGAGCAGCCACTCCTTGAGGTACTGGAGCCCGCCGACATGACCGATCTGGGTGCCGTCGGCGACGTATTCAATCAAGCCGCTCTTGTTGACCAGCAGCTTCTTCTCCTCCAGCAGGTGCGGCAGCGAATCGTGGTCGAGTTTGCCGAGGACGGAGACCGCCCGACGCAGCGCATGCCGGGATTCTGCCAACGTCAGCCCCTGCAGTGCGCGCCCCATTTGGTAGATGCTGCCCTCGGCGGTGTCCACGCTGATGCCTTGCTGGCTCAATATGGCAGCCTCGCGATGGAGGAAATCGAGAATCTCGGGAAGGTCGGGACTGCTGAGATCGACAAACGCGATCTGTCGATCGATCTCGTTCGGGATCACCCGCAGCGGCGACGTGATCACGACGAACTTCCCGGTGTCGATGCAGCGCTCGTACAGATCGCGCAGGCGCCGCCGGATGTCGGCGGCGTCGCGCAGGAACTCGTGGTAGTCCTTGAGCTGAAAGATCGCCGGGCCCTGGTGTGCGATGATGAAATCGAGCACCTCGCGCGGACCGAGCGGAGTCTCCGTGGCCGGGCTGTCGTCGGGGCGACGTAAGCCTTCGGTGAGGCTCCAGCTCCACACCGTTACCTCGGTGCGAAACAATCGCTGCGCGGCGCTCTCGAGCAATTGCCGCACGCGCGCTTCTTCCGGCGAGCGCACGTAAATCAACGGCCGGCCGCCTTGGATGAGTTCCTTCAACGCCGCGAACGCGCGGCTGTCCTGCTGCTCAGTTGACTTCGGTTCGCTCACAACCGCTCCGTCGGCAAATGCTACACGAATTTGACGGGAATTGCCTAGGGTTGATTCACAATTGATGACAACGGCTCATGTCGGCGGACTGTAGCTGCGCCCTTTCCATGCCGCGCCGGCCCCGGCGTGATGCCGCCACGCCGACGAGATCGTCATGCCCGTGTAGAGCACCGCAGCGAGCGGCAGGAGCAGCGCCCACAACCGGTCGTTGCCGAGGTAGACCACCATCGGACGGTAGGTGCGTACCATCGCCCAGTAGGCAGCCAGCCCCAAGAGTTTTGCAAGCAGCGATCCGGAGACCAGCGCGGCGATCGGAACCAGGAACACGTACGCGAGTCCGAGAACGCAACCCGCGAGCGCCAGCGGATCGTAGCCGAGTTGGGTGTACGCGCTGCGCGCGACCATGTTCCACACGTCGGCGAGCCGGTCATAGCCGCGCGTCGAGTTCACCCCTGGATGATACCCGAGCCACAGCCGGCCTCCGGTCGCCTTGCAAGCGCGGCCGAGCGCGACGTCGTCGATGACCGCATCGCGAATCGCCGCCATCCCGCCGACGCGATCGAGAACGCTGGCGCGCACCAGCATGCAGCCGCCCGCCGCCCCGGCCGCGCGCGAGCGATCATCGCCAATCTGCGGAAACGGATAAAGCCCGGCGAAGAAGTAGGTGAACGCAGGGATCAGCAGCTTCTCGAAGGCGGTGTGGCAGCGCAATCGAGCCATCACCGACACGAAGTCGCGCTGCTGCCGGTCCGCAGTGACCAGCAGCCGTTGCAAGGCGTCGGGGTCGTGACGGATGTCGGCGTCAGTGAACCAAACCCATTCGGCGCCGAGCTGCCGCGCCCGTTCAAATCCCTGCTGCTGGGCCCAGACCTTGCCCGTCCAACCCGCTGGCAAGTCGGGCGAGTTGGCGACGATCAGGCGGTCGCTGCGGTTCGATTCCGCGGCGAGCCGGCGGGCGACGTCGGCGGTGCCGTCGGTCGAATGATCGTCAATCAACACCACCGTGAGCGGCTCGTAGGTTTGATTGAGCAGCGCCGGCAACGTCGCCGGCAACTCGCCGGCCTCATTGCGGGCGGGCACCACAGCCACGACGCGGGGGGTAGTCGACAGCGCGTCCGCCGGCGCCAGGCGCGGATCGATGCGCCAGCGCTCACCGAACAGTGCGTACCCACCCCAGATCGCTGCCAGCAGCGCCACGGCCCACGTCATCGCTCTCGCCTCTCCCGCATCGCAGTGCGTGGCGTTGTGGCAGATCTGCGAAGCGAGGGAAAGCGGGTCGACCACTGCGAAGGGACGGGCGCACGGCCGTGCGTTCCTACGGGGATCTCGGCGTGAACAGCAGGGGGTGCGCCCGTAACTCAGGCTCGACTTTCGACTCCGGCTCAGCCACACCGAGGCTATGTACGAGGTGCAGTTGCTGCGAGCCATCGAGGAGGTCGACGCCGTCGAGTGGGACGCGCTCGTCGGCGACGGGTCGCCATTTCTGGAATGGGACTGGCTCGCGTCGCTCGAAGACTCCGGCTGCGTTGCGGGCCGCACGGGCTGGTTGCCGCAGCACCTCGTTGTGCGCGATGGCCGCGGCAATCTGCTCGCCGCTTGTCCGCTCTATCTCAAGGGCCACAGCATGGGTGAGTTCGTGTTCGATCACGAGTGGGCGGCGGCGGCGCAACGGGCCGGCATCGAGTACTACCCGAAGATGCTGGTGGCGGTCCCGTTCACCCCCGCCGCGGGCGATCGGTTCCTCACGGCGCCGGGCAGCGGTCGGCCGGCGTTAATTCGTGCCCTGGCACAGGCCCTCCGCGACATCTGTGACCGCAACGACTTTTCCTCGGTGCACGTCAACTTCTGCCAGTCCGACGAGGTGGCGGCGCTGCACGAGGTCGGTTTTGTCGAGCGGGTCGGCTTCCAATATCAGTGGCGCAATGCGGGCTACCGCACCTTCGACGACTACCTCGATCACTTCCGCAGCAAGCGGCGCAATCAGATCAAACGCGAACAGCGCGCGCTCGCAGAGCAGGGCGTCACCATTGAGGTGCGGGCCGGCGACGCGATTCCCGATGCGTGGTTCGCGCCCATGTTCGACTTCTACAAATCGACGATCGATAAACTCTACTGGGGCCGCCAGTATCTCCGGCGCGAATTTTTCGAACGGCTGCGGGCGCGCTTCAAGCGCAATCTGTGCTTCGTGGTCGCGCACCTCGATGGTCACCCGATCGCCGGCACCTTCAACGTACAGAAGGGCGGCACGTTCTACGGTCGTTATTGGGGCACAACGCGCGAGCTGCGGCATCTCCATTTCAACGTCTGCTACTACGCCGCGATCGCCCACTGCATCGAGCACGGCTTGCAGCGCTTCGAGCCGGGTGCCGGCGGCGAGTTCAAAACGCTGCGCGGCTTCGATCCGCAACGGACGCACAGCATGCACTACATCCGCGATCAACGATTGAACGCGGCGATCGAGCGCTTTCTCGTCGCCGAGCGCCGCGAGGTCGACCGCGTCGTCGAATGGATGCACGACAACAGCGA
>DATKMK010000050.1:0-20977 GCA_035541895.1 Binatia bacterium
TTCGCCGAGCAGCAGCGTGTTGGCGGCGATCGGTTTGTCGAGGAAGCTCGATGCCACCGCCGCGACGATGCCGAGGTCGACGGCGGGCTCGTCGATGCGCACGCCGCCGGCGACGTTGACGAAGATGTCGTGGCCGAAGAGCTGCAACCCCATTTTCTTTTCGAGCACCGCCACCAGCAGCGCCACGCGATTGTGATCGACGCCGAGCGTGGTGCGGCGCGCGGTGCCGAATGCGGTTGGTGACACCAGCGCCTGCAACTCGACCAAAATCGGACGCGTGCCCTCGATGCTGGCGATGACGACGGACCCCGGTACGTCGACCGGCCGCTCGGCGAGAAACAGCGCCGACGGATTTGCCACCGGTTGCAGCCCCGACTCCTTCATCTCGAACACGCCGATCTCGTTGGTCGAACCGAAGCGATTCTTGACCGCGCGTAGAATCCGGAACGCATGGCCGCGCTCGCCTTCGAAGTAGAGGACGGTGTCGACGACGTGTTCGAGCACGCGCGGGCCGGCGAACGCGCCTTCTTTGGTGACGTGACCGACCAGAAAAGTCGCGAGGTCGCGACGTTTGGAGAATTGCACCAACCGGCCAGCGCACTCGCGCACTTGTCCGACGCTGCCGGGCGCCGAGGCTAGCTCGTCGGTGAAAACCGTCTGGATCGAGTCGATGGCCAGTACGCGCGGATTGATCTTCTGCGCGTGCTCGAGGACGCGCTCCAACGAAGTTTCGGCGAGCACGAGGAGCTGCTTCTCGGCGATGCCGAGCCGATCGGCGCGCATCTTGATTTGCTGCGCCGACTCTTCGCCGGAAACGTAGAGCGCGAGGCCGTCGCGCGCGAGCGCAGCCAGCGCTTGCAGCACAAGTGTCGACTTGCCGATGCCGGGATCGCCGCCGATCAACACCACCGATCCCGGCACGACGCCGCCGCCGAGGACGCGGTCGAGCTCGCCGATCCCGCACGGCCGGCGCTCGTCGGCGGTGCCGGTTACTGCCGTGATCGGCTGCGGTTGCTGATCGCTGCCGCGCTCGGTCGCGCGCGGATTCCCCGCTTCGACGCGCTCCTCCGCCAGCGTGCCCCAACCCTGACAGTCCGGGCAGCGGCCGAGCCAGCGCGGCGATTGGTAACCACACGACTGACACGCGTAGATGGTGCGCGCTTTGGCCATGAGCACTCGCTTATCGCGGATCGCCGATGGCTGATCGCTGATGGCCTACGGCGGGATACGGACAATCAGGCATGTTGCTCTCCTCCGGCGATCTGCCATACGCGATATGCCATCAGCTCGGACTCTGCAGAAGTCGGGTCCGCTCGACGAGCTTGCGCAGCGCGATTGCCGCGCGCTCGGCCGAAGGCAGTGTCAGCAGACGTCGCTGGACAAACTGTTCCCGAAGTTGCGCGACCTCGGCTTCGCGGTGCGCGGGTTCGAGCACCACGGCCAGCGGCTTTCTTGTTCGTCCGACGAACTCGGAAAGAATGTCGAGCATCGCGGTGAGGCCGTTCGGGTGCTCGTGCCAGCGGTCGACGGCGAGGCCGGCACCGAGGTCGATCGCGATCACGTCGATGACCGGATCGGCATCGAGGATGTCGAGCAGCTTGGCGAGATTGTCGGTGCGGAAGCCCATCGCGATGGTGCCGCCGGCGTCGAGCGGATTGCGAAAACTGCCGCCGACGACGTTGAAGAATTCGCCCAGCCGCTGATACGAGACCTCGCTGAGCTGCGGCACGTCGAGCCCGGCCTGGGCGAATGCATCGGTGAGCGCGACCGACGGGCCGCCGGTCATCGCGATCAATCCCGCGCGCAGGTTGGTCGCGAGCTTTCCGCTTTCGAGCGCGGCAACGACGTCGATCAGCTCCTCGAGGCCGGCAGCGCCGACCGCGCCGGCTTGGCGGGCGACGCCTTGCCAGATTGCGGCCGGCGTTCCGAGCGCCGCGGTGTGCGAGAAGATCGCACGATGTCCCGCTTCGCTGAGTCCGCCCTTCCAGATCACGACGGGCTTGGTTCGCGTCGTCTCGCGCAGCACGTTGAAGAACCGGCGGCCGTCGCGCACACCTTCGACGTACATCCCGATCACATCGATGGCGGGATCGCCACGGAAGTAATCGAGATAATCGCTGGCGTCGGCGATCACCGCATTGCCGATGCTGACCGCTTTGGCGATACCGACGCCGCGGCTCGGTGCGCGATTGACGAAGTTGATCGTGTGAGTGCCGCTCTGGCCGATGAAGCCGGCCCGCCCCGCAGCGGCGGGGCCGAAGGGCTGCCCCGGAAAGTTGCACAGGCCGATCGCGGGATTCGCGAGCCCCATGCAATTCGGTCCGACGAGCAGCAACTGCTCGCGGCGCGCGATGTCGGCGATCTGTTGCTCGAGTTTCCTCCCTTCCGCTTCTCCAGTCTCGGAGAAACCCGCGGTGAACAAGGTGACGGCACCGACGTGTTTCTTGGCGCAATCTTCGAGCACGCGCGGCGCGACTTGCCGTGGGACGGCGACGACGACGTAGTCCACCGGCTCGGGAATATCGAGCAGACTGCGAACGTTGGTCACACCCATCGCCTCGATCGCCGGAATTTCGTTGGGATCGATCTGTGCCGAGTACAGCTTCCCGCTGAAGTGTTTGAGCGCGTTCAGCCAGATGAAGCCGGTCATCAGCTTGTCGCCGACGACTGCGACGACGCGCGGATTGAACGCACGATCGAACTGTTCGCGGCTGAAGCGCATCGCGGTCGCGGAGTCCCTTAGCTGAAGCCGCGCCTGAGGTCCAAGCGCGCGCTGATCGCTCATCGCATCTGGCGTATCGTCGGAATGCTCCGGCCATCTGCGACACGCGATCGGCGATACGCGACCGCCTTGCGCTCTGAAGGCGGGGCCTGCTTAAGTGAACGCATGGACTGGCTGACCGGTTACGCGGTGTTTCATTGGATCGCGACCTGGGCGAATCCGTTCTGCGACGTGTTCTTCCGCGCCGTGACCGATTTGGGCTATCCAACCTTCTACTACGTTGCGATTGCTCCGTTGTTCTGGGTGGTGGATCGCCGGCACGCGGCCGGGCTGTTTCTGTTGGTGCTCGCGAGCGCGTATGTGAACACGTATGCGAAGGTGTTGGTTCACACCCCACGCCCCGATCCGGCGCTGGCGCGTGTGCTCGACATGCGGCCGTATCAATCGCACAGCAATTCGTTTCCGAGCGGCCACGCACAGGGCGCCGTAGTCTTCTGGGGCTATCTCGCGTGGTGGATCGGCCGCCGCTGGTTTACCGCGGTGGCGGTTGTGCTGATCGCGCTCATCTCGTTTTCGCGTCTCTATCTTGCCGTGCATTTCCCGATCGATGTACTTGGCGGAGCGACGGTGGGAGTGTTGTTGTTGCCACTGATCAAACCGCTGCAGCGATGGGCGGACGGCGATTGTTTCGCACCGCGCTGGCTGAGGGCGACTATCATCCTCGGCGCGTGCGCGCTGACGGTGACGGGTGACCTGGCCATCGCGACGATTTCCGGCAGCATGATCGGATTTCTGGTCGGCGGATACTGGCTGCCGCACCAGCGCGTCGAGGCGGGCACGCGGTGGCACGCGAGCGGGGTGGTGGCCGTCGGACTCGCGCTGCAGCTTGGGCTGGTGGCGGCGCTCGCGAGGATCCCGGCTACGCAGTTGCTGGCCTTGTGCGGAAGCGTCGCGCTCTTGTGGATCATCGCCCTGTGGGTGTATCCGCGGGTGGCGGCGTTGTGGTTGCGGCCGAGTGCGGTGGCGGCGCGCTGAGTCGCGCAGCGTGCAGGGACGACGTTGAAGGAGCGTGTATGAGTCAGAAACCAGCGGTGAGTCTCGCGGCGATGCCGGGAAGGCGACAGGCGACGCTTGAGTTGGCGCAGGAGATCGAACGGCGCGGCTTCGCGGGAATCTATTGTCCCAGCTTCAATGACGGAGTCGGACTGTGCGAGGCGTTGGCCTTGTCGACCAAGACGATTCGATTCGGGACCGGAATCGCCAATATCTACACCCGTCATCCCGTCGACTACGCGCAAACCGCGTCGCTGATTCACGAGCTGAGCGGCGGACGTTTTCTGTTCGGCATCGGCGTTAGTCACGGCCCGGTACACAAACGCTTGGGCATCGCCACCGGCAAGCCGCTTGCCGACACCCGCCGTTTCGTCGAGCAGTTTCGGGAAGGCGGCAGTCGCCAGGGAGAATTGCCTCCAGTCATCCTCGCAACCTTGCGCAAGCCGATGGTGCGCCTGGCCGGCGACATCGCGCAAGGGGCGATGTGGGCCAATGCGGCCCGTTCGCATATGGCTACGTCGCTGTCGTATCTGCCCGCCGACAAACGCGCCAGCGCCGACTTCTTCGTTGGCAATATGATTCCGACTTGCATCAGCGACGATCGCGCGGCCGCCGCCGCGGTCAATCGCAAGACACTCACCGGCTACGTCATGCTGCCCAACTACCAGAACTACTGGATCGAGGCCGGCTACGGAGACGAGATGCGGGCGATCCAGCGCGCCATCGCCGATAACCAGATGGACACGATCCCGTCGTTGATGAGCGATCGTTGGCTGCGCGACACGACGTTGTTCGGCAGCGTCGCCGAAGTGCGAACCGGACTGGCAGCCTGGTACGAGGCCGGCGTGAGCACGCCGATCTTGGTGCCGTCATCGACGGCCGGCGGGCAGATGCAGGCGTTCAAAGAATTGCTGGCAGCGTTCGACTAGGCGCGCGACTCGCTCAATCAGGGACTTCTTCGAGAAATCGGCGCAACTCATCGGCGGTCGCCGCTGGGTTGTCGAGATGCACGTAGTGACCGGCGCGCGGGATTTGAACGAGCCGTGCGCGCGCGATGCGCCGCAACATCGCGATACCTCCACCGCGGTCCATCACGCGCGAATCGCTGCCCCGAAACAACAAGGTCCGGCATCGAACGCGCTCGATCTCGGGCGCACGCGGGAAATCGGTGAACTCTCGCAGCGCCCCTGGGTCGACCTTGAACCTCCAACCACTATCGATTTGACCGAGGACCCCGCTCGCGAGCTGCCGCAGCGTTTCATCGCTCGCTGTGCGAGAAAACGCCCTGCGCAGATACGCCAGGCCCTCCGCTTCGGTCGTGAACGTTCGAACCGGATTGAGACACGCTCGCTGGGCATAGTCGACCTGCCATTGCGGCACCGGAACGCTGAAGTCGATTGAAACCAGTGACGACACGCGCTCGGGATAGCGGATCGCGTATGCCATCGCGAGCAACCCGCCCATCGAGTGGCCGATGATCGCAAACCGTTGGAGACCGCGCGCGTTCGCATAGGCGTCGAGGTCGCCGATGAATTCTTCGAATTCATAGGAGTCTTGCCGCGGACTGTTGCCGTGGCCTCGCAGATCAGGAGCAATCAGATGATATTGATCAGCCAAGCGCTCGGCGATCGGAGCCCAGGTTCCGCCGCAACAGGCCGGGCCATGAATGAGCAGAACCGCAGACAACTTCGGACTACCCCATGTGGTTGCCGCGAGATCTACTGACACTCTTCCTCCCCGTCCACGACCCGATCAGCCAGTTATGGTGCGGAGCTGATGCTGTCAAGCTAATTCTGCTATCCCGGCAATCGGGGATGCCGATGCTTCAGCCCGTCATGGTCAGACCCCCGCTCACGCTCAGCACTTGGCCGGTGATGAAGTCGGCATCAGGCGAGGCAAAGAACGCGACCGCCGCGGCGATTTCCTCGGACGTCGCCAAACGACGAAAGGGCACCGCTCGCGTCATCGCCTCGATGATCTTCGCGCCGTCCGGACCGTGGGTGATTTCCTGCAAAAGCGGGGTGTCGGTCGGACCGGGAGCGACGACGTTCACGTTGATGCGGTACCGAGCCAGTTCGCGAGCAAGGGTCTTCGAAAACGCGATGATGCCGCCTTTGCACGCCGAGTACACCGCCTCGCCGCTGCTCCCGACTCGGCCGGCGTCGGAGCCAATACTGATGATCTTGCCGCGCCGCCGCGCGATCATCCCGTCGAGCACCGCTCGGCAACAATGAATCGGGCCGGAGAGATTGATCGCGATGACCTTCTGCCACAGATCGGGCGTGTTCTCGACGAACGGCTGTACGCGATCCCAGCCCGCGTTGTTGACGAGGATGTCAACGTCGCCCCAGCGATCCTGCAACTCGCCGACCGCGCGTTTGACCTGATCAAAGTCGGTGACGTCGAGGTGGAGGGCGAGGGCGCTCGCGCGAGCATCCGCAATCAATTTGACCGTCTCGTTCGCGGCGGCGTCATTGATGTCGGCGGCCGCGACGCGCGCGCCGTCGGCAGCGAGACGCCGTGCGATCGCGCGGCCGATCCCACTGCCGGCACCGGTAACCAGGGCGATGCGTTGAGCTGATTCCATGCGGGTCGTATAGGCCAGCAACACCCACCTCGCAAATTGCCTGAACGAATAGGCGCAGCCGGCGCGGTCCGCTATTCTGCGGCGCATGATCCGAACGATGATGATCGCGCCACTCGTGATGATCTCGGCCGCGACCGCGAACGCGGCCGGCGATGCGCAGCGCGGTCGAGTCATCTTCGCGCTGGCAGCCGGCTGCGGTTGTCACACGCCGCCGGAAGGACCGATCGGCGCCGGCGGCGGCAAGGTGCCGACGCCGTTTGGAACGTTTTACGGCACGAACATCACGTCGGACTTCGTAACCGGCCTCGGCGCGTGGAGCGACGCGGAAATCGCCGCTGCGATTCGCGCCGGCATCCGCCGTGATCGCAGCGCGGAGGCACCGGCGATGCCGTACTATCAATACGCCGGTATGGCCGATACGGACGTCGCCGATCTTATTGCGTACCTGCGCTCGCTGCCGCCGGTCCGCCGTACCAATCGGGCGCACGAAGGCGAGCTGCCGTTGGCTCGCTGGGCCTATCGCGCGTGGCGCCTGCTGTTTGTCCGCTGGCCACCGCGGGTAGCCAGCGCGCCGACTGTCGGTGTTGAGCGCGGCGGCTACTTGGTCGACCACGTTTCGATTTGTGGCGACTGTCATACGCCACGGACGCGCCTCGGAGCGCCCGAGCGAAGCATGTACCTTGCGGGAACGGCTCACGGCCCCAGCGGAAAGCCGGTGCCCAACATCACGCCGCATCAAACCGGTCTCGCCAAGTGGGATACAGACGACCTGGTGAGCCTGCTCACTCTCGGCATGTTGCCGAATATGGACAACGTCCAGGGATTCATGGCCGATGTCATTGATGGCCACGGCGGCGGTCCGGGTTACAAGGATGCGCCCGAATCCGATCGGCGCGCGATTGCAGAGTATCTGCGGACCATCTTGCCGATTGACAATGATGTGAGCCGCAAGTAGCACAACCGCGGCGACGGATTTCTTGGCGTCGACCGTTTGAATGGCGGGTCATCGGTGCCCGCGACAAAACCATCGAAGGAGAACTCCATGCGCCCAGCCTCGTTGCTCATTGCCGCCATGTTGCTCTGTCCTGCGCTCAGTGCAGCGCACTCCGCGGAAGTCCGGTCGGAGGACCTTCCTGCGGGACCGATTCGCGACCGCCACGTGTTGATGGAGGGGATCGGCAAGAATGCCAAGATCATCAGCGATGCGATGAAGTCGGGGAAGTTCGACGGCGTTGCCGATGCCGCCGAGCAGATTCAAGCATCGGCAGGCAAGATCGCGGGGCTATTTCCGCCGGGCAGCACGCACGAGAAATCGCGCGCCAAACCCGAGATCTGGACCGACTTCCCCAAGTTCGAGGCGAGCGCCAAAGAGTTGGGCGAAAAGGCCGGCGCGCTCGCGACCACTGCGAAGAGTGGCGGCGACGTTCCGGCGGGAGCGAAGGCGATGTTCGGATCGTGCAAGAGCTGTCACGAACAGTTCCGCGTGCCGGACAAGGACTAGTGCTCCAAATCCCGCCGTACGCGATTTGCCTACGCCATCAGCTAGTTCTCCGCGGCCACCACGCCGGGTAGGGCCGCGCGTGCAAATGGTAGTGGTCCGGGATCTGGCGCATGTGATCGTCGAAGTACCAACCGTTGCGAAACGTTGCATCCGCAATCGTTGCAAGTGCGCGCCGCATAAACTCACGCTCGGCCGCACTGGGCACGGAGCGGTGTTCGCCCAGCACCGCCATCGGCACATCGCACGAATCGCAGTCGATGATGACGAAGCGGAAGGGTTCCTCGTAGGTCGCATGCCACGCGGTGATGCGCGCGCACTCGCACAGTTCACATCGACGGTCGCCCATGCTGGTCACAAGTGCTTTTTCATTGGTAGCGGATAGCGAAGGCGAGTTGCAATGCTCGGAGCCAGCCATTAGCATGCGGCTCGATCCATAGGCGTAGGGAGGTTCACATGAACGTACGAAGACTATTGATGAGGGGGCTTGGAATCGGAACGCTGCTCCCCGTGATGTCGTGTCTGATGGTTCTGCATGCCGCGCCGATCTTCGCAGCCGACGACAATCCGTCTGCAAACGACACAACCAAAGCGGCGCCGGCCGACCAGCCAGCGATGGCGGGCTGTCCGGGTAAAGACGGGGCATGTTGCGGCGCGTGTCAGGAGAAGGCGGCGGAGAACAAGCCGGCTGAGCAAGCCGCCGGCGGGTGTCCGTGTCAGCGCGCCAAGCAATCGCAACAGAAGGGATCGTAGTCGGCCGTCGGCAATCGTCGGCGGCTTGAAGCGACGTCACGAAGGAGCGGAGATGAACCTGAAGGCGGTGGCGGTGGCGATCGTGATCGCGGCGATGCTGCTGACGCTGTTGACCCCTCGGCGCGCGGCAGCGAGTTTTAGCGACGGGTTGGTTATCGGCGGCATCATCGCCGGCGGTGTCGTCGTGATCAGCGCGGTGGTCGCCTTGATCGCTGCAGCCGGTGCGAGCGACGAGCCGCACTTCCTCACCGAAGCGACGGCGGGCACCGCTCCGATGCATCCGTCACAGTCGTCGGCGCGACTGCGCTTCGGGGCTCAATGTCCGGTGACCGCAGACGGCCCGGCGGTTGCGTGTTGGTGAAGTCGACGAACGAAGATTGATAGGAGGGCGCGACTCGATCGATGCCGAGTCGCTGGGTGAAAGGCGCGGGAAGTTAGAGCACCATCCACGCCGCCCAGATGAGGCCGGACCACAGCGCCAGGCTGATCAGGGCGGTCTTCATCATGTTCGATACCGGAATGCGCAGTGTCGTTGGATCGGTCGCGACGTCCTGATAGCTGATCTGCATGCTCGTTCCCTCCCTTCGGCCTCCCACTTCCTCAGCAATGCGCGGACCGTCGCGGCATCTTACGAAGACAACGCTAGCATCCTTCTCTCTGCAGCCCTTGAAGCGTCACTCTTATACCGAGTGTTCAGAAAAATGCCATAGATGCGCGGGGCGCTGCGTGGTTGCACGCAGCGTAACGCAGCGAACGCCGACCCAACCGGCTGGGATGGTGCTGTGCTGAGCATGCGGCGGTGAAGAATAGCACCGCCGCATGTGGCCACGATTCAACCGGCTTGTGCGCGCTGAAACGCCGGCCGCGCCGACAGCCGCTGCACGTACGCGCTCAGCTCCGGCTGACCTTCCAACAAGCCCATGAACTGTCCCCAGCCGAGCGTTGAACCAATCATCACGTCGGCGGCGGAGAACTGTTCGCCGAGCAGATACGGCTTGCCCATCAACGCCTGACTCAGTACCCGCGCCACGTCCACGAAGGCCTTGCGTCCCTGCTCAGCCGCGGCGGCGGAGCGCTCCGCCTCGGGCAGCATGATGGTGTTCATGAAGATCTGCAGCACCGGCGGTTCGAGCGTCGCCATCGCGTAAAACATCCATTGATAGTAGAGCCCGCGCGCCGGCGTCCCAATCGGCGGCGCCAGATGCTTGTCGGGGAACTTGTCCGCCAGATACGCGCAGATCGCCGCCGACTCGAAGAGCACGACGTCGCCGTCAACCAATGCCGGTACCGCGCCGTGCGGATGGATCTTGAGATATGCTGGCGTCTTGTCCTCGCCCTTGGCGTGATCGAGGCTAATGAGTTGGTACGGCGCCCCGATTTCTTCAAGGAGCCAGCGCGGACGGACTGAACGTGACTGCGGACGGTGATACAGTTTCATCGAGCGCCTCCTTAATTGACCGCGAAGATTGTTGCGGCATCCGACCACCGTTCGCGAGCTATGTCCAGCCGACGAGCTAAAACAAGCGGCCGAGCAGGGCCGGCACTGCTTGCTCCACGCGTAGCGGGCGATCGCCGAGGGAAACCGGCTCGAAGCCGTACGATGTGAGTAACTCGATTTCGTACCCGATGAATCCGCCTTCCGGACCGATCGCGAGCGTGACCGCGCAATCGACGTTGTGAGGGCACGGCGATGTCGCCGCCGGGTGCGCCAGCAGCTTGCGAGTGCCGGCACTCAGTGCCGCCGACTCGTCTTCGACAAACGGCTTGAATCGCCGTCGCAGGGTAACCTCGGGCAACACCGTGTCACGGGCTTGTTCGAGGCCGAGAATCAACGGTTCGCTCAGCGCATCGGGCTGCAGCAGCGGACTGTTCCAAAAGCTCTTTTCGACCCGCCAGGTGTTGAGCAGCACCACCCGCTTCACGCCCATTGTGGCAACGGCGTGCAGCACGCGCTTGAGACTCTTGGGACGCGGCAAGGCGAGCAGCACCGCCACCGGCAACGGTGCCGGCGGCGGCCGATCGAGCGTCACCGTCATTTCCACCGAGTCGTCGGTCAGGGCGGTGACCACGCCCCGTCCCAGTTTCGCGTTGAGTCGACCGACGCGTAGTTCGTCACCAATCTGCGCGCCGTGCACCGCGCGGACGTGCCGCGCCCGTCGCCCGCCGAGGCGAACACGGTCGTTGTCGATGAAGTCTTCGTCGAAGAGCAGGATGAGGTTCACACGCTTGCCCTAGCGCGCCGCCGCCCGTTGCGCCAACCCGCGCGCTGACGCATGCTGAGTCGCAATATGGCTGCGGAAGGACCGCATCGGTGATCGATCTCTACGGCTGGCCAACACCGAACGGCTCGAACATCACCGTCATGCTCGAAGAAACCGCCTTGCAGGCCATCATGTGCGCGTGGGTCGTGCGGTGCACCGACCGGTTCGCATGACCCACTTCGACGCGTCGACCGCCGAGTGCCTCGTGTTCACGTTCAAGGAGGGTCTACTCTCCGCGATCGCGCACGACCTGAAGATTCGCGTCGGCAGGTTCACAATCTCCGTCGATGAAGCCACGCGCGCGATCGAGGCACACTTCGACGCGCGCTCCTTGCGGGTCGTGTGCGCGATGGTCGACGGCGTCGAATCGCGCGACGCGCTGACACCGGCGAACAAAGCCGAGATCGAAGGCAACATCGCTCGCGACGTGCTCGACGCGCGCGCGTTTCCCGACATTCGCTTCATCTCATCGGGCGCCACCGAACAGAAGGCGGCGTATGCGGTGAAGGGAATGCTGACGATCAGAGATCAATCGCGGCGCATCACCGTGAAGATTCGGCGCGACGGTAGCCGGTACGTCGCTCACGCGAACGTGCATCAGCCGGACTTCGGCATCGAGCCGTATCGCGCGCTGTTCGGCACGCTCAAGGTACAGGCCGATGTCACCGTACAAGTTGTCGTGTCGGCGCCGGATCGTTCGTGAATGGACATTCGCATCGAGAGCTTGCTCAGCGGCGCCGCGGCGGCCGAAGGCACGGTCGTCATCATCGATGTACTGCGGGCGTTCACCACCGCCGCGGTTGCGCTGGCCCGCGGCGCGGCCAAGATCGTCTTGGTGACCCGCACGTCGGACGCTCTTGAACTCCGGCGTCGCGGCATCGGCGATCTATGCATCGGCGAGGTCGACGGTAAGCGCCCCGACGGATTCGATTTCGGAAACTCGCCGTTCGAGGTATCGACCGCCGACGTGGCCGGCCGCACATTGATTCACTCGACTACCGCCGGCACCATCGGCGTCGCGCGCGCACGCCGCGCGACGGCCCTGCTCGCCGCGTCCTTGGTCAACGCCGCCGCCACCGCAGAGCTGATCAAGACCAGGCATCCCGAGCTGGTCACCGTCGTCGCGATGGGCGCACAAGGCCGCACGCGCGCCGATGAAGACGAGCTTTGCGCGCTGTATCTCCGCAGCTTGTTGCTGGGACGACGATCTGACCACGATGCGATCCGACGCCTGGTGCTCGCCGGCGCCGAGTCGCAGAACTACGGTGATCCAACCCGTCCACACTTCGATCCCCGCGATCGCGACATTGCGCTGCAGATCGACTCGATCCCGCTGGCGATCGTGGTTGCTCGCGAGGGCGATTTGCTGGTTGCACGCGCCGTGGCGTCTTCGGACGGCAAATTCTAGAACCGCTCTCCGGTTTGCGCGCCGATCCAGATTTCGCCCCCGTGGAAGAATTCCTTCTTCCAGATCGGCACGACTTCCTTAAGGCGGTCGATGGCGAAGTGGCAGGCTTCGAACGCGGCGACCCGGTGGCTCGATGCCACGGCGATGGCGACGCTCGCTTCGCCGATCGGCACGACGCCGATGCGATGCACGATCGCGATCGCGTGAATCGGCCAGCGCGACCTGGCGGTGTCCCCGATCTTGCGCAACTCGCTGATCGCCATTTCCGGATAGGCCTCGTATTCGAGGCGAATCACCTGGCGGCCGTCGTTGTGGTTGCGCGTGGTGCCGAGGAACGTCACCACCGCGCCGGCGGCGGGATCGCTGACCGCGGCTAGCAGCGGCGCCAGCTCGATCGCATGCGACACGATCTCAAACACGTCGGCCTCCGCTGACCGGTGGAATGAGAGCGACCTCGTCGCCGTCCGCCAGGACATGATCCGCATCGGCGTATTCGCGGTTCACCGCGGTCGACACCGAGCGGCGCATGTCGACCAACGCCGGAAAGTCTCGGCACAGGTGATCCAACAGATCATGGACAGTTGCACCGGCGGCCAGCGAGCATTCCAGATCATCGCGGCGGAGCTTCTGTCGAATCGAAGCGAAGAAACGGACTCGAACATTCATCGTCGTCACCCGATGGGGTCGCGGAGCCGCGCGAAGGGAAGGTTCGCCGGGCGATGCAGAATCATGAGCGCTCCCGCCGCCAATGCAAAGGGAACAAACTCGTTCGCCGCGTGCGTCAGCACCGCCAGCACCAGCCCGCAGATCGCCACCGCTTCGCTCAAGGCCCACACCCACACCGCGTGCCCGCGCAGTTCGTTCAGACTGAGCGTCGACCCTTCCAATGCGAGGAAGCGGTGACGCCACCACATGGACACGGCCCCGGAAATGATCGCCGCGGCGGTGAAGCCGTACCGCAGCGTCTCGACATCGTCGGCAGCGTCGCCGGGGACGTGCGTGATCGCCACGCACGCGGCTCCGTACGGCACGATGGCGATGAGCATCGCGCTCCATACCACGCCCAGTAGATTCCGAACTTGCGCCGCCGGCGACACCACGTCAGCCTCGCGCCAATTTCACCACATGACCCAGCTCGGGCAAGATGAGCTTGGTCATGGCCAACTCGACCGCCGCCGTCGAACCCGGCAACGAAAAGATCACCCGCCGACCGGCAACACCTGCGGTCGCGCGGCTCAACATTGCGGCGGCACCGACCTGCTCGTAGCTGAGCATGCGGAACAACTCGCCGAAGCCGGTGATTTCCTTGTCGAGCAGTTCGGTGATCGCCTCGTAGGTGGTATCGCGCCGCGCGACGCCCGTCCCGCCGTTGAGGATCAACACTTCCGCCGCGGCCGGCGCGTCTCGAACGGCCTGCGCAATGCGCGCCGGCTCGTCCTTGAGGATCGCGTACCACTCGACCCGATGCCCGTGCGATTCGAGCAACTCGCGAATCTTGGCGCCACTGGTGTCGGTCGCCGCCGTCCGCGTGTCGCTCACCGTGATGACACCACAACCCACGTGAACGACCCCGTGGTGCTGGTGTGCGTGCGCGGTCATTGGGTGAAGCATATCCCCTTCGAGAATGGAGGCAAGCGTGGGTTTACCTCCAGCCGCAAAGACGTTACGGTCGGTCGCCGGTCATTGCTCGTGTGACGACCCCCACGCCGAAGAGTTGCCCGACCACTTGGTTATGATCTAACTCCAATGAGACGAAAGACGACTCACCACAGAGGCACTGAGACACGGAGAATGGGATCCTCCAGGGTTGAAGCCTTCACTTCGAAACGTCATTCTCGATCGGGTTTGGTTCTTCATCTACGAGCTGCCGAATCTCTTGTCTTCTCTGCGTCTCCGCGTCTCTGTGGTGAAGTGTTCTTTTCCCATCCAAGGTTAACGGAGCCCGAAAACTGAGCCATGCCTAGGCGACTGCTCGTGCCGCTTCTCCTTCTCGCGCTGGTCAGCGCCATCGGTGTGTGGCGATGGCGACGGGCGCGCGAATTCAATCAGACCGCGATTCGTGGGTCGGGGATTATCGAAGTCACCCAGGTCGACGTCGCCTTCGAGGTGCCCGGCCGAATGGTCGAGCGGCTCGTCGATGAGGGCGCGATGCTCGACAAGGGCGAGCCGGTCGCGCGCCTCGACGACCGCGAGTACCGGCTGCAAATGGAGCGCGCAACGGCGGGGAAGGCCGCCGCCGACGCTCGCTATCGGATGTTGATGAAGGGTTCGCGCGCACAGGACGTCGATCAAGCGTTGGCGGCGCTGGAATCGGCGGAGAGCGACCTGCGGTTGCAACAGAACGAACACCAACGCATCGCGAAGCTGTTGCAGGACGGCGTCGTGTCGCGCTCCGAGGCCGACCGCCAGAAGATGCTCCTCGAAGCCGCGCAAGCCGCGCGCGACCGTGCACGCGCCAATCTCGACCTGCTGCGCGAAGGATTTCGCACCGAAGAGATCGAACAAGGCCGTGCGCAGTTGCAGCTCGCGTCGAAGGAACTCGAACTCGCCGAACTCAATCTCGCGCGCTGCCAGCTCTACGCACCGGCCGCCGGCCGCGTCCTCAGCAAAAGCCGCGAGGCCGGCGAAATGGTCCAGCCCGGGACGCCGATTGTCACCCTCGGCGATCTGTCGCGGCCATGGGTGAACGTCTACGTCGGCGAGCGTGACTTGGGCAAAGTCTGGCTCGGCATGAAGGCCAACATCACCGTCGATTCGTTTCCGGCCGCGCCGTTCACCGGCAAGGTGACCTTCATTTCCGACCGCGCCGAGTTCACGCCGAAGAACATTCAGACCCCCGACGAGCGAGTGAAGTTGGTGTATCGAATCAAGGTCGAAGTCGAAACCCGCGACCAAGCCTTGAAGCCCGGCATGCCCGCCGACGCCGAGCTGCCCCTGCATCAAGATCGAACCCAGAGCGCCGAACGCCGAACCCAGAGCGAAGGGTCGTGACGGCCGCAGGGGATCGCGCGTGTCGACGTCTGCTATCCAAGTCGAGCGGCTGGTTAAGCGCCATGGCGCGACCGCGGCACTGCGCGGCGTCAGCTTCGAAGTCCGACCGGGCGAATTGTTCGGTCTCGTCGGCCCGGACGGCGCCGGCAAGACCACCTTGTTGCGAATCCTCGCTTGTTTGCTGACCCCGAGTGAAGGGCGAGCCGTCATCGACGGAATCGATGTCGCCGCCGACCCGGCCGAGGTGAAGGGTCGCATCGGCTACATGTCGCAGCGTTTCAGTTTGTCGGAGACGCTCAGCGTCGTGGAAAACCTGCTCTACGTCGCCGAGGTGTGGGGCGTGCCGCCGGGTACGCGGCGCGAACGGATCACGCGCTTGCTCGACTTCAGCCGCCTCGGTCCGTTTCAGCAGCGGCTGACCCGCAACCTCTCCGGCGGGATGAAACAGAAGCTCAGCCTCGCCGCGTGCCTCATCCATCAGCCGCGCATCTTGTTGCTCGACGAGCCGACCATCGGCGTCGATCCGCTCTCGCGCCGCGACTTTTGGCTGATTCTCTACGACTTGATGCAGGACGGCTCGACGATTCTCTTGTCGACACCGTACATGGACGAGGCCGAGCGCTGCGGTCGTGTCGCCTTTCTCCTCGACGGCCGCGTCATCGCCTGCGGCTCGCCGGCACAACTGAAATCCGAGCTGGGGGTCGTCGTGCTCGAACTGCGGTGTCCGCAACCGCGCGAGACCCAGCGCCGGTTGCGGCAGGTTGACGGGTTCGCCAACACGGTGCTGTTCGGCGAGCGCATCCACGTCACGTTGCCCCGCGTTGATTTCGACGCCGACGCGGCGCTGCGCCGGATTCGCTCGCTCGGCGTCACGGTCGAACATTGCAACGTGCGCGAGCCGTCGCTCGAAGATGTGTTTCTCGCGTACACGCAATCGACCGGTCCCGGCGGCGCGCGCCTCGACGAGGGCGTCGCATGAAGGCGCTGGCCGTCGAGGTCGAGGGACTCACGCGGGTTTTCGATCAGTTCGTCGCCGTCGATCACATCGATTTGCGGGTCGAGACCGGCACCGTGTTCGGTTTTCTCGGCCCCAACGGCGCGGGCAAGTCGACCACGATCAAAATGCTGTGCGGCATTTTGCGACCGACCTCCGGGCGCGCCACGGTCGGCGGATTCGACATCGCTCGTCAGACGGAACAGGTGAAGAGCAGCATCGGCTACATGTCGCAGAAGTTCTCGCTGTACGAGGATCTCACCGTGTCGGAGAACCTGCAGTTCTTCGCCGGCATCTACAACGTCCGCGGCGCGCAGCGCGACGCCCGGATCGCCTGGGCGTTGGAGATGGCGGGATTGAAGGGCCGCGGTGAGATGAAGACCGCCGATCTCGCCGGCGGCTGGCGCCAGCGGCTCGCGCTCGGCTGCGCCGTGTTGCACGAGCCGCCGATCTTGTTTCTCGACGAGCCGACCTCGGGCGTCGACCCGGCTTCACGTCGCAACTTCTGGGAAATGATCGGCGAGCTGGCGCATCGCGGTATCACCGTATTCGTCACCACCCACTTCATGGACGAGGCCGAGCATTGCGACGAGCTGGCGTTGATCTACGGCGGCCGGCTGGTCGCATCGGGCAGTCCCTCCGCGCTCAAAAGCCGGCACATGTCGCGCGCGTTGTTGGAGATCGAGTGCAGCGATCTCATGGGCGCGTACGCGGCCCTCAAGGCCGACCGCGCGATCGCGGGCGTCGCGCTGTTCGGCAATGCCCTCCATGTCGTCGCCGATGACGAAGCCGCGGCCCGCGCCGTCATCAGCGGCAGTCTCGGACAACGCGGCGTCACGATTCATCGCCTCGAACGCATCGAACCGTCGCTCGAAGATGCCTTTGTCGCCATCATCGAGGCATCGTCCAGCTCGGCGCCTCCTGCTCCTTGACGGGTTGCTACGGGTGTGAGTCGCTCCGAGCGAATTCCGCCTGATCGGTGCGCTACGCCTCACCGGCGGCGTCTTGCTGGCGCTCGCGCTCGAGGGCTTCGGCGACCTTGCCCGGAAGTTCGTCGAGGCGCGCGCGGTTGAGCTTCCCATCCGTGATCGACAGCCGAGAAGGCGGGCCGCCGTCGACCCGCACGAATCAGGTGGTGACGATGCGGCGGTGAATCTCGTCGGTCAGCTCTTTGATGCGCTGGCTCAGCTCCTGGGTCATTTGTGTCAGTTGCGTGTTCTGTTCGAGCAGCGCGACGATTTGAGCTGACTGCTTGGTCGCGAATTCCTGCCGTTCGATGCTGGCTAATGCCAAATCCTCGCGATGCTGCGCGTCGGCGTCGGCGTGCGCCTTGTCGCGATCGGCCTGGCGCGTTTGCGCCAGCAGGATCAGCGGAGCGGCATAGGCGGCCTGCGTGCTGAACGCCAAATTCAGCAGGATGAATGGATAGACGTCGAACTGGGTCACGCCTGCCATGTTGATGGCGATCCACAGCGCGACGATGGCCGTCTGCGCGATCAGGAACGTCGGGGTACCGAAGAAGCGGGCGAAGTCTTCGGCTTTGCGCCCGAACCAGTCGTCGCCGAATGCCGATGCGAGATGGGCGTGGGGCGCGTGAAAACGAAAATGATGGCGAAACGCTGCGACCGACTTGCCGATGGGTGACAGACTCATGTGTTGACCTCCATGTGGGGGGGGCGCGACGCTCGTGCGCGACCCCTCTCGTCCGTTTGCCGAGCGTCGCTGCCGGAGTCAATCGCCGCCGGCCGCGCGATCGCGCGTTTGACTCGCGTCCCCGCGCCAGGATGATGGGTGCGAACGTCATGACCGAACCGGCGCGGGGGCGAAGTCTCCGATTGCGGCTGACGCGGAGCGCGCTCACGTTGCTCTGGCTCGCCCCGCCCGTCGGGGTCGCGTGGGCCAAGGGACCGCAGGGCGAGAATGTGCATCGGCCCGACGCCGTCTGTCTGACCTGTCACACCACCGATCGCGATGCCCTGGAGAGTGATCGAGCCGCGGCGCGCACCCAGATTGCGCCGGACGTCGAGAACCGTTGCGGCGTCTGCCACAACGAAGGCCCATCCCATCGCACCGGGATGCCGCCGAAAGCGCCGGTGCCCGAGACCTTGCGGCTGTCGCCGGACGGTCTGATCACCTGCGCGACTTGTCATTACGCGCACGGCGAGCAAAACCCCCACAACGATTTCCTCCGCATCGACAACTCGCGCGGCGCGTTGTGTCTCACGTGTCATCAGTTGTCGGAGCTGCAATAGGAGAGTGCGCGATGGCTTGGCGAGGGTTCCTGCATCACCATCCCGGACACCGGGGGCGGCAACTGCGATGGATCCTGCCGCTGATGGTCTGCGTGCTGGCTGCGGTCTTTGCCACGCTCGCCATCCAGTACCGCGTGAGCGATCAGGCCGTGACGCGCGAGTTCTTCCGCGCCCACAAGACCATCAGTCACACCGGCGAACTGTTGGAGCGCGGGGTGCTCATCGGCGGCGGCGTGTTGCTCGCGCTGGTGGTGGCGCTCGCGGTGTGGGCGTTTCGCGTCACGCACCGGATCGTGCGCCCGGTGCACACGATGCACCGCGCCCTCGACGCGTTGGCGGCCGGCGATCTCGGTGTGCGGGTCGAGCTGCATCGCGACGATGAATTCCGCGAGGTCGGCGACAGCCTCAACCGCTTGGTTGAAGAGTTCTCGACCACCTTGGCGACGGTACATGCGCTCGTCGATCGGGTCGCCGAGTTGAGCGCGGCGCGCGCGACCGGCGATCAGACGGCGGAGTCGCGTATCCATGAGTTGATCACGGAACTGGACGATACCATCGAGTTCTTCCGCTTGGCGCCGCGGCGTACGATCAGTGAAAACGACCGGTGAGATGCGCCGCGCGCTGCTGCTCGTGCTGCTGCCGGCGCTTGCGCAGGCGGCGCCGACCGGCCTCAATCAAATTCCGACCACCGATTTGGTGCCGCTCAAACAGCTCACAGTGCAACTGCAGAACGGCAACACCGATATCGATGGCGATGGGTCGGTGTGGCATCAGCCGCAGCTCGTGCCGCAGAGCGAGTTGGGCTTGCCGTATCGATTCGAGGCCGGCATCGACGTCGCGCCGGCCAATCCGCCGCACGACTACCGGCCGATCGCCAATCTGAAATGGAATCCGATTGTGGAAGACTACCGCATCCCCGCGGTCGCCGTCGGCGCGACGCAGCTCGGGCCCGACTTCTCGCCCAATTATTTTCTCGCGCTCAGTAAGACGATCAACTACGACCAGATCCAGTACCAGAAATTTCGTGCGCATCACCGCAACATCAAGTTGCGCGGCATCCGGCTGCATGTCGGCATGCTGCGCACCAGCAACGCCTGGCGCGCGATGATCGGCACGGACGTCGAGGTGAACGACCGCTTGGTCCTCTACGCCGACTGGCTCTCCGGCGCGGACGACGCCGTGTCGCTCGGCGGCGTGTTCATCATCAATCGCCAGAACAGCGTCCAAGCCTCGCTGCTGCGCGCCAACAACCAAGATCGCGTCACCGGCATTCTCCTCGCGATCACCCACACCTTCGACTTCGACCATCCGTTCGAATGGTGACCGGTGGCGCCGCCTGATTTGTGCTGGCGAACCTGCGTGACTAAGATGTGCCGGTCCCGCTTCGCGCGAAAGGAACGACCATGATTGCCGCAACCCCGGGCTTCGCCATTTCGCACTGGCCCGACACGGATCACCTGATCGCCAAAGCCCATCGCCTGGTGTCGGAGCCGCCGCGCCCGATTCGGCGCGACAAGATGCAGGAGTACCTGGCGTACTTCGAGACTCGCTGCGCGAAATCGAAGGCGTCGACCGCGGCGGCCGCGAAGCTGATTCCCGGCGGCGTGCAACACAACCTCGCGTTCAACTATCCCTTTCCGCTCAGCATCGCGCGCGCCGACGGTGCGTATCTGTGGGACGTCGACGGCAATCGCTACGTCGATTTCCTGCAAGCCGGCGGGCCGACGGTGCTGGGCAGCAACTACGCGCCGGTGCGCGAACGGGTGATCGAGGTGCTCAACCAGTGCGGCCCGGTCACCGGCTTGTTTCACGAGTACGAGTACAAGCTCGCTGAGCTGATCAATCGCCACATGCCGCACGTCGAGATGTTCCGCATGCTCGGCAGCGGCACCGAGGCGTGCATGGCGGCGATCCGCGCGGCGCGCAACTTCACCGGCCGCAGCAAGGTGATCAAGGTCGGTGGCGCGTATCATGGTTGGAGCGATCAGCTCGTCTTCGGCACGCGCATTCCCGGCAGCGGCATGTTCGAGTCGGCCGGCATTCCCGAGACCACGCTGCAGCACACGCAGGAGTTCTATCCCAACGACATCGACGGCGAGAGCGGCCTGCACGCGCTGCTCGAACGCAACCAGTCCGACGGCGGCACGGCGGCGGTGCTGGTCGAGCCGCTCGGGCCGGAGAGCGGCTCGCGCCCGGTGCAGCGCGATTTCAACGCGCGCGTGCGCGCGCTGTGCGACGAGTACGGCGCGTTGCTGATCTTCGACGAAGTCGTCACCGGCTTTCGCCTCGGACTCGGTGGCGCGCAGGGATTCTTCAACCTCAAGCCCGACCTCACGGTGTTCGGCAAATGCATCGCCGGTGGCTTTCCGGCCGCGGGCGGCGTGGGCGGACGCAGCGACATCATGAAGACCTTCGCCGCCGGCATCGGCGGGGGCCAGCAGAAGACGCTCGTCGGCGG
>DATKMK010000051.1:0-7528 GCA_035541895.1 Binatia bacterium
CGTACCCGTTGCATCCGAAACACGCGTTGAAACGCGCGCGTGACGCAGGACTCGTACGCTCCTCGCCACTCTCTTTTTTGGTAGGCACGCCGTGAGAACGTTCAAAGCGATGTTTTGGAAGCTCAACAAGCGCGATAACCAGATCGAGAAGCACATCGAGATCGTGACGGCCGAAGATAGACGCGCCGCGGTCTCGCTTGCGAACGCGCTCTTTGATGAGCAATTCGAGGCTAACGGCTATCTGTTCGCCGAATTCAACGAAGTACTCGGAAAGCGTCACGGCAGCGCGCGCCTTCGCCTATAGCGACGCGCATGAACGACTACGTTCGGGTCACCGAGATCTGCGACCCTGCAGGACGCAATAGCCGTGCTCATCGCACTGCGCGCGCAAATCGGCTGCAGGGAGGCACAGCAGGAACGTCGAAAAATGCAGCGTTCGATGTGCTGTGAGCGCGACTGCGTAAGCCTGTCAGCGCGTCGGTTCCGCAGATGATCCGTCCAGATCCCGCCTACGACACGTCGAGGATGCGCGCCAAGCTCTCGGCGAGATCACGCGCACGCAGCGGTTTGCGCAAGATCTCGCTCACACCCGCCGAGCGCGCCAGCGCGGCGACTCCGCTGTCGCTGTAACCGGTCATGATCGCGATCGGAATGTCGGCGCGTCGACGTCGAATTTCGAGCGCGAGCCCGGTACCCGCGAGTCCCGGCATCATCTCGTCCGTCAGCACGAAATCGAAACGCTGCGGATCTGCGGCGAATGCTTCGAGCGCCGCAGTGCTCGACACGAAGCCCACCGGCTCGTAGCCGAGCTCCGCCAGCATTTCTTCTGCGAGTTCGACCAATACACGCTCGTCGTCGACGACCATGACGACTTGGCCCTTGCCGCGCGGTAGTTCGGCATCGGTGGTCGATGATGCAAAGGGTACCGAGGTCAGCGTAGTCGGCAACCAGATGGTGAACGTCGTTCCTCGTTTCGGGAGACTCACGACGTCGATCGCACCACCCATGTCCGCAACGATTCCATGCACGAGCGACAAGCCGAGTCCCGTGCCCGTGCCTGCGCCGACACTCTTCGTCGAAAAAAACGGATCGAAGATGCGGTCGAGAACGGCGGGCTCGATGCCTGTGCCCGTGTCGCGCACGGTCAGGCGCGCGTACGGCCCCGGCACGAGTTCGCCGTGGGACAGGCTTTGCGGCTCCGGTACGCTCGCGTGCTCGAGACCTACTTCCAACAGGCCGCCGTCCGGCATCGCCTGCACAGCGTTCGTACACACGTTCATTACCACTTGATGGAGTTGCGTCGCGTTGCCGAGCGCAACCACGTCTGGCGCTTCGAGCTTGCGCTCCAGTCGCACGCCGGGCGGCAGCGACGCGCCGAGAAGCTCGAGCGTCTCCTCCACGATCGCCTGGATGTTGACCGCCGACCGTTCCCCGATACCGCTGCGACTGAACGCCAGAATTTGCTCGACGAGCGCCTTCGCGCGGAGACCTGCGCGCATCACGTTGTCGATGCAACGCCGCAACTCCGTTCCGGGCTCCGACGCCTTCTGCGCCATCTCCCCGTAGCCGAGGATCGCGCCGAGGATGTTGTTGAAGTCGTGCGCGATGCCGCCGGCGAGCGTGCCAACGGCTTCCATCTGCTGCGCTTTGCGGAGCCGCGTTTCGAGGCGGTCCTTCTCCGCCTCGGCGCGCTTGCGCTCCGAAATGTCGGCGATCGAGCCGACCAGGCGATACGGTTTGCCTTGTGAATCCCGCAGACAACGCGCGCGTACATGGACCCAATGCCACGGCAGATCTTCGGGCCCGACGCGATACTCGATCTCGTAACGCGGTGTGCGGCCTTCGATGTGTGCCTCGAAGGCTGCATCGACCTCGGGCCGGTCGTGCGGATGGATGTCCATCTTCGCGAGGAATTCGGATCGAGACGCGAACCTCTCACCAGATTTCAGGCCGAACGCGTGCATCCTTTCGGAAAAAAACGACGGTCCGCCGGTCAGATCGACATCGAAATGCCCCTCGTTGGCCGCATCCATTGCGAGCGCATAGCGCTCCTCACTCTCGCGCAGGTCTCGCTCGCCGACCTCGACGCGTCGGAGCTGCCGAACGAGCGCCGCGATCGCGATGCCCCCCAGCAAACTGAGAACGAGCGTGCGGACGAACACGCGCATCGCTTCGTCGCGCAGCGGGACCATGACGTCCGCCTCGTCTCGCCCGACGGCCACAACGAGCGGAAATCCGGGAACCGACGCTTCTGCAGCGAATCGATGTACGCCGTCGACTGTCGATGAGTAGAGCGCAAAGCCGTCGGGCTCGCGACCGAGCGCCGTAACCTCCGGGAACGACTTGCCAACGGCCGTCGCAATCATCGGTTCGCGCACCAGCAGCGTCCCGTCCTCGCGCAATAGCGCAATGACCCTCTGCGGACCGAGATTGATCTGTCGATAAAAGTCTTGGATGTGCTCGAGCGGAATGAAGCCGGATACGACGCCCGCAAAGCGTCCGTCGCGATCGTTCAGACGACGCGATAGCGCGATCACATCGCGACCATCGCTGCGCGTGACGATCGGCTCGCTGACGAAGAGACCGAGCGTCGGGTTGTCACGTTGCGCGATGAAATATGGTCGATCGGAAATGTTGGTTCCCGCTGGAACGGACTGCTTCGAGCGGTATTGCTGAATTCCTTGCGCGTCGGAGATCGATAACCGAAGTAACCACGGCAGTCCCTCGGCTCGCGCCTCGAGTTCGGTAGCGATGCCAGTAGGTTGCGTAGTACCGGCGCGCTCGTACCAGTCGGCCACGTCGCGCAGGATCACGTCGACGGCTTGCAGCGTGCCTGCGGTTTGCGCCGCGAGCATGCGAGCTGTGTTGACGAGCTCTCTGCGCGTGTCGGCCAGCGAAGCACGATACGAACGCCACGCGTCGTAAGCCGCGGTGCTCGCGTTCGCGACGATGACGATCACGCCGATGACGAGGACCCATCGACGCAGTTGCACAGTTCGGCCGGCGCGCGTCAACTCCGCCGCAGCGAGATGCCCGAGCGCCGCGTCAACGCGGTCTTCCGGTGAGCGATCGGACGGCATCGATCAAGACCTCGCGCTCGAATGGTTTAGCCACGACACAGTCGACATCGAGTTCTGCGGCCGCTGCACCGGCGGCGTCGACGCCCGGATTGAACTGTCCCGAGATCGCCATGATGGGTACACGCGGGTAGGCCAAACGCGTCAAACGCAAGCGCTCGATGCCTGGACCGCGCGGCATGAACACGTCGACGATCATCAACTCTGCCTTCGCTTGTTGCGACGCGGCCGAAGTAGCAGCGCCCGCAGCGAGCCCATCCAACTGCACGTCGTTGGCGACGTCGACGCGATAGCCGTCCGCCGTCAGCCACTCGACCAGCAGCGAGCGCAGCAGCACATCGTCTTCGATCACCAAGATCAAAGGCAGCTTTGCGTCGCGCTGCGATCGGTACGGCGCGCGGCCGGCGCGCAACGCGGATATCGCCGCATCGCTTTGTGCTGACGGCGTAACTAAGGTGTGTCGCAGACGGTTCTCCGGGCTCAGCCTGTTCGTTTCGTGCAACCATCGTCGAACTCGCGCGTGTACGAAGGGTGTCGCGGACGACGGCGTTTTCTTACAAGTGAAACCAAAAAGGGGATAAACGGCTGCTACGGCGTGACCCGACAAGCATTCAAGCAGCGCCCGATCGACGGGCAACTTCAGCGGACCGTGATCACGGACGTGCAGAAGACGTACCCCGCGCCCCGCTCGGTGCGGATCAGCGCCGGATTCGCGGCGTCCACTTCGATCTTGCGGCGCAGCCGCAGGATCTGCACGTCGATCGAGCGGTCGTACACCTCGGTCGTGTGCAGACGCGACAGATCGAGCAGCTGTTCGCGCGTCAGCACGCGCTCCGGCGCCGCGCAGAACGCCGCGAGCAGATTGAATTCGCCGTTCGACAGGGTGATGCGCTCGCCGTTCGGAGAGGTTAAGTGCCGCCGCCACAGGTTCAGCTCCCAACCGGCGAAGCGGTACGCACGCAATCCCTCGTCGCGTCCTGGTAGTGGCGCTACGGCTTCATAGCGGCGCATCACGGCGCGGATTCGTGCGAGCAACTCGCGCGGAGAGAAAGGCTTCGTGAGATAGTCGTCGGCGCCGAGTTCGAGCCCCATCACGCGGTCCGCCTCGTCGAGCCGGCCGGTGACCATGATGATCGGAATCTTGTTCGAGTCCTCGCGCAGCCGGCGCGCCAGTTGCATCCCGTCCTCACCCGGCAAGCGCAGATCGAGCACGATCAGGTCGATCACTTCCGCGGAAAGCACTTCGAGCATTTCCTTTCCGGTCGCCACAGCCGTCACCCGGATATCGCTCTGCGCGAGGTACTCCGACACGAGTTGGCGCATGACCTGATCGTCGTCCACCACCAGTACGTGAGAAGCAGACATGCCGGCGGCACCCTCCATCTCCTGCGAACCCGCCCGCACGCTAGCACTCGTCCCGTGCCCGCTCAATTGTTCGTCGATCATGCTGTTTTACGCTCGCTTGTCATCGGAATTCGTGGCATCGGAACCGGACTGGGCTGTTGCAGGTGCGCGCGGGGCCGCTGGATGGCAGTTGCCCAAGCCTGATCGATCGCGTTGCGCACACGATTGAACACCGTCTTCGAAATGACCCGCTCGGCTGCCATGGCCTCGAGGCTTCGGCGACCTTCCTTGAGCGCGCGCAGCACCAGCAGGCGACGCTCGAGCGCAATCGCGGCAGAGCCGAATTGGTTACGCAGTTCCGCGATCTCGAGCTCCGCAGCGCTGATGCGCATTGAGATCACCGAGTTCAGCACGCTCGCCATGTGCTCACCGACGAGCGGCTCGAGGCGCATCGAATTGAAGCCGCGCAAACGCTCGAGCACCATGCGACGGCAGACGAGCAGCTCGAACCGTTCGACCATCGCCGCGGCCAGCGGTCTCGCGAATCCCGCCACGCGATAAACGAGCTTCGCAACGCGGTAGCGGAGCGGCAACTCGAGAATCTCTCTGGCCGCGCGATGGTAGCCAACGCGCCCCTCGGCGCGCGCGGCTTCGATCATATGGCCGGTGTTGCGCATCATGGCGTCGAGATTGGCGATGCTGATGACGCCATCCCCGTACTCGGGTACGAGATCGCGCTCGTGCGTGGCAAGCGTGATGAGCGATACGACGAGCCGATCGCGTTCGCTCACTGTGCTCTCGAGGTCACTGCCGGCGGTGCCGATGCTGAGGTCGCGCCGATATTCGTTCGCGACATCGGCGAGTGTTTGCGGGTCGGCGCGCAACGCCGTATTCATCTGCACCAGCGCCGCATCGACCGCGCGAGTCGACAGTGCCAGCGCCTGGTTCTGGATGGCCTCTTCCTGGCGCGTCAAACCATTGAGTCCGAGGCGCCTGATCAACCACTGCAGCGTCGAGCCATTCACGAGCAGACTGAACAGTGCAAAGCCTACCGCGGTCACAGAGATGAAGGTCCTCGCGTCGTTCGAAATCGCCGCGTTCTGCGCGACACCCAACGCGAGAATCAGAGTCAGCGCGCCGCGCAAGCCGCCCCACGCGATCACCAGACGATAGCCGGCAGGAATCGGCTCGCTCAGCCGCATACGCGTAAGCACCGGCAACATCACGAAGAGTACGAGCAGGCGCGCCGCGAATGCGGCAACGAGCGCCACCGCCAAGAGCCACAGGTCGCGCCAGCTCTCACCGCTCAGCAAATGCGGAACTTGAATCGCGGCAAGCAGGAAGACGATCGCGCCCGCGAGGACCGCGATCTGCTCCCACACCATCTGCAGATGCCGCCAGTTCGCAGGCGACAGACGCGTGCGGCCGAGACTATTGATGACGAGTCCCGCGCAGACGATCGCGATCACGCCCGAGACGTGAAGCACATCGTTCGCCAGCAGATAGAGCGGGTAAGGCAGCGCCATCGTGAAGGCGGTCTCCGCGGAGGCGATGTCACCGAGCAGCGGCAGCACCGACGCAGCGAGGCGACCGACGATAAGCCCCACGACCGCGCCGCCGACAAAGGCGCACCCGAGAATCTTCAGTCCGGAGACGAGCGTGGCATCGGCGGTATCGCCAACCAGCATCGCGAGGAACACGCTCGCAAGTGCGAGCGCTGCAGCATCATTGAGAAGGCTCTCTCCTTCGACGAGGCGGATGAGCCGCGATGGCGCGCCAACGTCCCTGAAGACCGCGATGACGGCCGCGGCATCGGTTTCCCCAACGATCGCACCGAGGAGCAGGCATGCGACGATGCCGTAGGGTACGAATGCGGAGAGCGCAACGCCCACGCACACGGTCGCGACGACAACCGCGACGATGGCGAGGAGAAGTATCGGCGCTGCGTCGCGCAGGAAATTGCGCACGTCGATTGCGAGCGCCGCTTGCATCATCAGCGGCGGCAGGAACAACCACAGGTACGCATCTGCCGACAGCACCGGGTTGATGAGCGGAGACAGCAAGAACTGCGCCGCGTGCGGTGCGAACGAAAGCACCGCGAAGTAACTCGCACCGATCCCGATTCCCAGGATCGACAGTGCGGTTGAATCGGGGATGGCAAGTCGTGGGGCGATCGCCTGCATGGCTGCGACGACACCGAAAAGAACGGCTCCCAGTACGAGGTACTCGATCAGGAAATTCACGTTCCGCCCAGCCCAGTGGCCTTCGTCCATTCACGCGTTCATCTGCCAGCCTCGGCGGGATCGGTTGCAGCTGGACTTCAAACACAGTCGCCTTCGTTACGGCTGTAACAAAAGTCGGCGTCGGTGGTCAGGCAACCCCGGTGTTCAGGAATCGGCAATCGTATGTGGCCGCTGTCGCCGACGCGCGAGCAGTGAACGCCATTTCGACGATGACGGCGCGTAGGCGCGCGCACCCGGGAGGATCAGCTCGACTTCGGTGCCGGCTTCGGGCCTGCTCCACACGGTGAGCTCGCCCCCGATTCCCTTGGCCCGTTCACGCATGCCGCGCAGGCCGAAGTGTCCCTCGCGCCCGCCCCGGCTCAGCACGTCGGCCGCGATGCCCTTGCCGTCGTCGCGCACGCGCAGGCGTAGGCTGCGTTCGTCGTAGCGCAACTCCACCTCGATCTGCTTCGCCTGCGCGTGTCGGAACGCGTTGCGCAAGGCCTCGCCCGCGATGCGGAAAACTTCGTCGCGCACGATCGGATGCAGGTTGCGCGGCACGCCCTGCACCTCGACGTTGAGCGTCACGTCGCCGCCGCTCGCCTCCACGGCGAGTTCCTTGCCGATCACCCGGATGGCGTCGCCGAGCGCGTTGGGCTCTACGGTCGAGGCGCGCAGGCCCTGCACGGCGTCGCGCCCCTCAGTGATCGCGTCAGCCGCCTGACCGATGGCGCTGCCGAGCAGCTGCTTTGCTTCGGCAGCACGGTTGGGCAGCAGGTCCATGGCAGTCTGGAAGCGCAACAACAAGCCGTGGAAACTCTGCAGCAGCGTATCGTGCAGTTCGCGTGCGATGCGTGTGCGCTCGCTCACGCGCGTTTCGAGCGT
>DATKMK010000052.1:0-39022 GCA_035541895.1 Binatia bacterium
GACAAGTTGTTCATCGGCGGCGAATGGGTGTCGCCGGCGACGTCGGCGACGATCGATGTGGTGTCGCCGCATAGCGAGGAAGTCATCGCACGCGTCGCCGAAGGCAGCGCGGCGGACATCGATCGCGCAGTCGCGGCGGCGCGGGCGGCGTTCGATCATGGCCCGTGGCCGCGGATGAAGGCGTCCGAGCGCGCCGACGTCATGGCGCGGCTGCAAGCCATTCTGCAGGAACGCTCCGCCGAGTTGGCCGCGACCATCACCAACGAGATGGGCTGCCCGATTTCATTCTCGCACGTCGGCCAAGTGATGTCGGCGATCATGGTGCTCGACTTCTACGTGCGTCTGGCGCGCGAGTACCCGTTCGAGGAAGTGCGCCCCGGCATGATGGGGCCGGCGCTGGTGCGGCGCGAGCCGGTCGGCGTCGCCGGCTGCATCGTGCCGTGGAACGTGCCGCTGTTCGTCACCATCTTGAAACTCGGTCCGGCGATGGCGGCCGGCGCGACCGTCGTCCTCAAGCCGGCGCCGGAAACCCCGCTCGACGCGATCACGCTGGCCGACGCGTTGACCGCTGCCGGCGTGCCCAAGGGCGTCATCAACATCGTGCCCGCCGGCCGTGAAGTCGGCGAGCACCTCGTGCGTCACCCCGGCGTGGACAAGATCGCCTTCACCGGGAGCACCGCCGCCGGCCGCCGCATCGCCTCGATTTGCGGCGAGCAACTGAAGCGCGTCACGCTCGAACTCGGCGGCAAGTCGGCGGCGATCGTGCTCGACGACGCCGACCTCTCGACGACGATTCCCGGCATTCTTCCCGCCGCGATCATGAACAATGGCCAAGCCTGCGTTGCGCAGACGCGCGTTCTCGCGTCGCGCAAGCGCTACGCGGAGGTCGTTGATGCGATGACCGAAGCCGTGCGCGGCGTGCAAGTCGGCGACCCGATGGATCCGATGACCGTGTGCGGCCCGCTGGTCGCCGCCCGCCAACGCGAGCGCGTCGAGGGCTACATTCGCGCCGGTCGCGACGAGGGCGCGCGCATCACCTGCGGCGGTGGGCGCCCCGCCGGCGCCGTCAAGGGATGGTACGTCGAGCCGACCGTGTTCGCCGACGTCAACAACTCGATGAAGATCGCGCGCGAAGAAATCTTCGGGCCGGTGGTCGCGGTCATTCCGTATGACGATGTCGAAGATGCGGTGCGCATCGCCAACGATTCCGACTACGGACTGTCGGGCTCCGTGTGGTCTGCCGACGTCGAAGCCGGACTCGCCATCGCCCGCCGCGTGCGCACCGGCACCTACACGGTCAACGGCTTCGCCATGGAGTTCAGCGCGCCGTTCGGCGGCTACAAAGCCTCCGGCCTCGGCCGCGAACTTGGCCCCGAAGGCCTGGCGGCGTACCTCGAAGCGAAGACGATCAACCTGCCGATGGGCTACGAGGCCACGCCGCAAAGCTAGGGTGCTGATGAACGAGTCGAGTCCTCAACAAGGAACTTCGCCGACATCCTTTGCCCTCACCCCTCACCCTGACCCTCTCCCAGGGGGAGAGGGAACCTTCTTGCCCCCTCTCCTTCGAGCCTTCGAGGAGAGGGCTGGGGTGAGGTGAGGATTTCTCCGCAGACCACGAGACGCGACGCTAGTAACACCCGCTCCACGAAGGATTTCATGCCGGCGCCGAAGACCCGTGACCTCGAACTAACCCGAAATCAGCTCGCCGACTGGCTGCGCGGCAAGTTGCCGGGAGCGAAGTCGGTGACGATCGCATCGCTCAGCGGCCCATCGGAGACCGGCTTCTCGAGCGACACCCTGATGTTCGACGCCGAATCGAGCGACGGCGCTCGCACCCGCACCGAACGATTGGTCGCGCGCTTCAAGCCGTCGGGGTTTACCGTGTTTCCGACCTACGACATCGCGATGCAGTTCCGCATCATGCGCGCGTTGGGCGAACAGTCGGACGTGCCGGTGCCGCGCATGCGTTGGCTAGAGGAAGACGAACGCCAGCTCGGCGCGCCGTTCTACGTCATGGACCGCGTCGACGGTCGGGTTCCGAACGACAATCCGCCGTACCATGCGGCAGGGTGGGTGCCGGAGCTGTCGCCCGCCGACCGGGCGGCGCTGTGGTGGAGTGGGCTCGATGCGATGGCCCGCGTGCACCGACTCGATTGTCGCACGCTCGGACTCGATGGACTCGATCAACCGGCCCGTGGTGAGACCCCGCTCGCACAACAACTGCGCGAGTACGACGAGTACATCGCGTGGGGCATGGATGCGAGTCGCTATCCGCTGCTCGATCAAGCCCGCCGGTGGCTGCACGCCAACGTGCCGGCGGAGGACCGCGTCGGCTTGTGCTGGGGTGATTCGCGTTTGGGCAATCAAATCTTCGACGGCACGACGTGCGTCGCGGTCATCGATTGGGAGATGGCGCGTCTCGGCGACCCGGTGCAGGACCTGGCTTGGTGGATCGTGCTCGATCGCTGCTTCAGCGAGGGGTTGGGCTGCGAGCGGCTGGCGGGCTTCCCCGATCGCGCGGCCACGATCGCGCGCTGGGAGCAATTGGTCGGCCGCCCGGCGCGTGACATCGAGTACTACGAGGTGCTCGGACTCTACAAATTCACCGCGATCATGGCGCGGGTCATTCTCCAGATGAAGCACTACGAGATCTTCCCCGCCGACAGCGATATGGACGCGGACAATCTGGCGTCGCAGACGCTCGCGCGGGTGTTGGCCGACGTTCGATAAGCCGTGCCGCCGTCGCGGCAAGGAGTGCGCATGCTCTCGTCGATGGACGACTACCCGTTGCATCAGATCGCCGAGCCGATTCGGCACGTCGGCACCAGCGATCGCAATTTCTACGACCGCTACTACTTCAACCTGCACGGGTGCAGCGACGAGCTGTTCATGGTGATGGGGTTGGGGCAGTACCCGAATCTCGCCGTGCAGGACGCCTTCGCCTGCGCCACCCGCAAGGGCAAACACCACGTCGTGCGCGCCTCGCGCGTGCTCGCTGACCGTCGCGATACCAGCGTCGGACCATTTCGGGTCGAAGTGATCGAAGGCTTGAAGCGCGTGCGATTCGTGCTCGAATCGAGCGAGCACAGCCTCGCCTGCGATCTGACGTGGGAGGGTGCGATTCCCGCGTTTCTCGAACCGCGGCAATACATCCGCAAGTACGGACGCGTGCTGTTCGATACCATGCGCTTCGCGCAAACCGGCTATTGGACGGGTACGCTTCGCGTCGGCGACGAGACGTTTCAGGTATCCCCCGATCGCTGGTGGGGTACGCGCGATCGCTCCTGGGGCGTCCGGCCGGTCGGCGAAGCCGAGCATCCCGGAGTGCGTCAAGGTGAGGGACAACTCACGGGCATGTGGAATTACTCGCCGATGCAGTTCCCGCAGTATTCGCTGCTCTACATCCTAAACGAGACGGCAACCGGCGAACGGCCGATCGAGGAAGCGGTGCGCATCTGGAATGATCCGCAACGCGAGCCCGAATGGCTCGGCCGGCCGGAGTACGAGCACACGCTCACGCCCGGATCGCGCTTGGTCACATCGTCCGTGTTGCACTTCCCGCACGCGCCCGGCGGCGGATTCGACGTGAAGGCGTCGCCGTTGCTGACCGCGTTCATCGCCATCGGCACCGGCTACGGCATGGAGACCGATTGGCGTCACGGGATGTACCAGGGCGAGTTGGTCGTGCAGGGGCTGGTGAAGGATGTCGACGAGATCGCCGGGTTCGGTCAGTACGGCATCGTCGATCACGTCGCGCGCTTCGACGTCAGCGACGGCACGGTCGGCTACGGCTTGCACGAGCACGGCTTCTGGGGCGCGTTCCCGAAGTACGGCATGCACGACGCGTACGGCGGCGCGAGCTGAGGCATACCGCGTTCCTCCGGAGCCGTGCTAGGACCTACCGCAGCGGAAAGGAGGCGCGGCATGCCGAAACGGCGATGGCGATGGGTGCTCGCAAACAGCACGCTGCTGCTGATCTTGGGTTGCAACAATGACAACCTGACCAACCACGGTGAAATCCTCGTGGCGAGTCGATTCAAATTCGTGACCGATCAGAACGACCACAGCCGCCTACTGTTCGATTCCGCAACCGGCGACGTCTGGCGCTTGCAAGCCGAGGCCGCCGATAACTCGCAGTGGGTACGCATGGCAAGCGGGCCCAGCGACGTTCGGGTGCTGACCACGCGCGAAGCGCTCCTCGGTGCAAGCGGGACACCCCACTAACGTCGACCGAGAAGTTCCGTGCCGCAGAACGCACTGGTCCCAACCGCCGCGACCATGCTGGGGTGGATCGAGCGCGTGTTCGCTCACGGCATCCGCCGGCCGGGCTATCCGGCGGATCAATGGGCGGAGCAATTCTGCTGCGATCGGTTTCGCGCGCTGGGCCTGGAGAACGTGCGGCTCGATCCGGTGCCGCTGGCGTACTGGGAGCCACGCGCGGCATCGCTGCGTGTCCGTAACGGCGGCGCCAGTCACGAGATTGCCTGCTTCGCGCTTCCGTTCTCGCAACCCGTGGCGCAACTCGACGGCGAATTGGCAGGCTTCGATCACGACGCCCCCGAGCGCGTGCGGGGCAAGGTCGCACTTCACGACGTGCCCTTGCTGCGCGTGCCGCCCGAGTTTCCAGTGTTCCGCCGGCGCGGCGAAAGCAGCGCGTCCACTGAACCGGTTGCCGCCCGGCGCGCCGGGTGGTGCTTCGATCCGCGCGGGACATTCAACGGCGCGTTGCAGGTGTTGCCGTTCGGTCGCGAGATTCAGCACGTGATGGAACCGGCGATCGCCGGCGGCGCGATCGGATTCGTCGGCGCCCTGCCCGGCTATCCCGGCGGTGGCCACGAGTACTACGTCCCATACGATGGAATAGCGCGGCCGATCCCGGGGGTGTGGATCAGCGGCCGCGACGGCGAGCGGCTGCGCGACTGGATGCGCCGCGGGCCGGTGCGAGTCGAGCTGTCGGTCGATGCGCGCGCCGGCGAGTTCACTTCGTACAACGTCATCGGGGAGTTGCCCGGTGCCGATGACGACGTCGTGGTGATCGGCACGCACCACGACGGGCCGTGGTCGTCGGCGGTGGAAGACGGCTCCGGCATCGCGCTGGTGCTGGCGCAAGCGACATACTGGGCCGCGATTCCGCGGGCGCAACGTCCGCATCGACTACAATTCCTCGTCAATGCCGGGCACATGGCCGGAGGCGCCGGTTGTCGCGTCTACCTCGAACGCTACGCGGCGGATCTCGATCGCATCGTGCTCGAAGTGCACCTCGAGCACACCGCCGCTGAATTCACCGAACGCGGCGGCCAATTGGTCGCCAGCGGCGAGCCGGAGCCGCGCTGGTGGTTCACCAGCCGCATCCCGCAACTCGAAGCGGCGGTATGGGACGCGATCGTCGCCGAAGGATTGGAGCGCTCGCTGCTGCTGACGCCCGACGCGCTGGCGCCGTTTCCGACCACCGACGGCGGCATGTTTCACATCCATGGCGTGCCGCTGGTCAACTTCTTGACTGCTCCGTTCTATCTGTTCGACCCGATGGACCGGCTCGACAAAATTCACATACCCAGCCTAGCACCGGTCACGCGGGCGGCGATTCACATCATCGAGTCGACGGCCGGAATTTCGGCCGCTGCGATGCGCGCGTCACGCGCCGCAGAAATCGGAGGGTGATTGCATGGCAACGAAGATCTTGAGCTGGCTTCTGGCTTTGTTGTTCGTCGTCGCGGGCGTCCCCAAGCTGATCGGGGCCGCGCAAGTGGTCGAGGGCTTCAAGCGCATGGGCTATTCGGCCGGTTTCCGCATTCTCATCGGCGTATTGGAAGTCGCGGGCGGCTTGGCGCTGGCGATTCTTACCGTGGCGTTGTACAGCGCGGGTATGCTCATCGTGATCATGATCGGCGCGGTGTGGAGCGTATTGCATGTCGGCGAAAGCGTTGCGCCCCCGCTCATCGTCGGCGCCTTGCTCGCGTTGCTGGCGACCCTACGGCTGCGGGAGTCGGCCGCAAAGTCTTCGACGTAGCTTCGCTTCGCGGTCCTGACGATGCGTCGCTGGCTCCTCATCGCAGCATTGACCCTGTTCGCGCTGATCGCGGTCATCGCGCGGCGTAGCAACCTGTGGACGGTGCTGACGTTGCTGGACGCGGATAAGCGCGTGGCCAACTTCCAACACTTCGCCGAGATCTTTCCGAGCCGTTCGGTTCATCGCGCGGGCGAAGCGTTCCGGTTTGCTCGCGCGCCGCGGGCGCTCGATGTCTCGGTTACCTACGGCGGTGCGACGCGATCGCTTGACGAGTTCCTCCAGCGCACGATCGCGAGCGGGTTGTTGGTCATCAAGGACGATCGCATCGTCTACGAAAAATACTGCCTTGGTGCGACCGAAGATTCGTTACTGACCTCGTTCTCGATGGCGAAGTCGTTCGTGTCGGCGCTGGTCGGAATCGCCATTGATGACGGCCGAATCGCCGGCGTCGATCGGCCGGTGACCGACTACGTGCCGGAGCTGAAGGGCTCCGGGTACGACGGCGTGCCGATCAAGCACATCTTGCAGATGTCTTCGGGTGTACACTTCGTTGAGGACTACGAGTCATGGACATCCGACGTGAACATCATGTTCGCCAAGAGTTTCATCCTGGGCTCACCCATCAACGCCTACCCGGCCGGGTTGCGCTCAGAACGGCGCTCGGGCGAGAAGTTCAACTACATCAGTGTGGACACCCAGGTCTTGGGCATGCTGCTGGCGCACGCGACCGGCAAGCCGCTGGCCGACGACCTTCAAGAAAAGATTTGGGGACCGCTCGGCATGGAACGCGACGCCGCGTGGGTGACCGACCGCGCCGGCAGCGACGGCATGGAGTACGCCTTCTGCTGCTTGAACGCGACGCTGCGCGACTACGCGAAGTTCGGGCGCTTGTATCTGCGCAACGGCGATTGGAACGGACGGCGCGTCGTTCCCGAGCAGTGGGTGCGCGAGTCGGTCGTGCCCGATCGGCCCGACCTGCGCCACTCGGGTGAGTACTTTCCGGACTGGACTATCGGCTATCAGTACCAATGGTGGGTGCCGGAGGGCACTGAGGGCGAGTTCATGGCGATCGGCGTGTGGGGCCAGTACATCTACGTCAACCCCGGCCGCAATGTCGTGATTGTGAAGACCTCCGTCGATCCGGATTTCGACTTCCGCGACATGGAGAACTTGGCGGCGTTCCGCGCCATTGTCGCGGCCCTGTGACGAGTGCATTGGGTGACCGCATATTTGCTGATGGCTGATGGCTTATGATCGGAACACTGGGCCATCTGGCATCGGCGCTGGAGGGGTAACATGCAGTTGGACCACTTGATTCTCGCGGTGAACGACCGCGCGCAGAGCATCGAGTTCTACACCCGCATCCTCGGCTTGACCTACGAGGGGGAGCGCGAGCCGTTTTCGATGATCCGCGTCACGCCCGAGCTGCTGTTGCAGCTTGCGCCCTGGGGAACAAAGGGCGGAGAGCATCTCGCGTTCGCGATGTCGCGCGCGGAATTCGACGAGATCTTTCGCCGGGTGGTCGACGCAGGGCTCGCGTACGGCGACTCGTTCCACACGGTCGGCAACATGCGCGGACCGGGCGACGAGGCCGGCGCGCGCGGACCGGGCAAGGCCGTGTACTTGTTCGATCCGAGCAAACACTTGATCGAGATCCGCCACTACGACGCGGCGTCGCGTCTGCAGTGAATTCGGCTGCCGTTCGGTGCTAAGATCGCCGGTCGATGCCGTCCTTCGCCGACAAAGTTGCGATCGTCACTGGCGGTGCCTCGGGCATCGGCCGAGCGCTCGGGATCGAGCTGGTCCGGCACGGTGCGCGGGTGGTCTTGGCGGATGTGAACGGTGACGGTGCGGGCAGCACCGCGCGCGAACTGTCGTCGCACGGAACCGCGTCGGCCGTCACCGTCGACGTCGCCGACGCCGCCAGCGTCGAGGGCATGATCGCCGACACCCTCGGCGCACACGGCCGGATTGACTATCTCTTCAACAACGCCGGCATCGCCCTCATGGGCGACGCGCGCCACATGACGCTGGCGGATTGGAATCGCTTGATCGACGTCAATCTCCGCGGCGTGATTCACGGCGTCTCGGCCGCGTATCCGATCATGATCCGGCAAGGGTTCGGGCACATTGTGAACACCGCGTCGCTGGCGGGACTGGTGCCGCCGCCCGGCGCTACCGGCTACGCGATGACCAAGCATGCGGTGGTCGGCCTGTCGTTGGCCCTGCGCGGCGAGGCGGCCGGCTACGGCGTACGCGTGAGCGTGGTCTGCCCGGGAATCATCGACACACCGATCAAGTACTCCACGCGCTTACTCAACACCGACCGCGAAACGGTGCTGAATGAGATTCCGGTGCGCTTCTATCCGGCCGAGGCGTGCGCCCGCGACATCGTGCGCGGCGTTGCACGCAACCGTCCGATCATCGTGGTGAGCGGGCACGCCAAACTCACCTGGTTACTCTATCGCGTTGCGCCGCGCCTCATGCTGCGCCTGTCGCAATTCGCGGCGGAGCGTAGCGCGTTGCTCAATCGAGCGCGCTGACTGGACGAAACCGGATCAGTCGCGCCTTCAACTCCCACGGCGCGCAGCGCCGGCTCGCTTTGACCGCATTGTTCGTACGCCTTCGATGTCGTCGCCCGTCGTACGCGAACTACTCGACCCAGACCTTTGCAAAAAAGTAGAGGGCGAGCGGTCCGAACAGAACCGCGAAGACAAACAGCAGCAGGTAGTGGACCAACCGCGAGCGCCCGAGCACGCCCATCATGATGAAGCCGGGAAAGATCGCCATCAGGTAGCGACCGATCGACGCCGATGGCAGGCCGGCGGTGGGAGCAATCGTGGTCGAGGTGGCGATGAAGTACACCGGCGCGCTGTATAGCCAGTATGCTGGCGGCATCGAGCGGATCATCGCCAGCAGGAGAAAAAGGAATCCCACCATACAACCGGCGTCGACGTAGGCGATCGCGGTGACGTAGCGGAAGCGGGGCAGCGTGGTAATGGTTTGCCACGCGATCCGCAGCGTGCCCCACGGCCAGGTGAACGAGCGCGTCCATGCCCGTTCGACGTGCACAAACGCGACCGGATCACCGGTGAGCACGGCGAGATACGCCATGTAGAGCGCGAGCCCGGACGGCACTGCCAGCAGCACCAAGGCGTGCCGATCGATGCCCTTCTGCCGATACCATTCCCACGCCAGCGGGAGTGCGACGGCTATGCCCGACAGGCGCGCCGCCGAGGTCAATCCGCCGAGCGCGATCGCCCGCGTCCACTTGCCTTCGCGGGCGTAGAAGAATGATGCCGTTGCCAGCGCGAGCATCAGCGACTCGGTGTACGCTGCCGAAAAGAATACCGACAAGGCGAAGATCGCGACGTAGACGATCGTGCGCTCGGCGATCTCGGCGTCGAAATCGCGCGCTGCAAGGCGGTAGAGGTAGACCAGATAGAATAAGAAGGCGACGTTCGAAATCAGAAACAGCGACAGCGCCACGTCGCCGCCGACAAAGATACTCAGAAACTTGGCGAGCAGCGGGAACAGCGGAAAGAATTCGACGCTCGATGCGTGATCCGGTCCCGCCCACTCGTAGCCGTGCCGGGCGATCTTGGCGTACCAACCGCCATCCCACCGCGTGAAGGCGCCGAGAAATCCCGGCTGCTTATCGGGCTCGATCGGAATCAGCCCGATGAACAGGCTGGCCAAGACAAACAGCGCAAGGCGCGAGCCGAGAAAGACTGACAGCGGAACGCTGACCGTATCGCGGCCGAGCCAGCGCGCAACTCGGGCAAAGGCCATGTCTCGGCCATCATCGGGAGCGACTGGCATGACGAAGGTTCCACATCTGCCCGCAACGAAGCGGCAGAGTCAAATCGATGGCGTCCACTCGGGTCAACCGCTCGCCTTGAGCAACGGTGGCAGTCGCTAGTGCCGACTTCTCAAGCGCGATATGCACGTCTCAGGTTGTGTCTCGCAACGAAGCAGGTGATACAAGGCGTTTCCAGCACAGGTGCAAGAGGACGCGAGGTACTGATCTTGCTGCTCTATCGGGCCGTGAGTCGTCAGCTAGGGGATTGGCGCCGCACGGGGCTCCTCGCACTCCTGTTCGTGTTGCAATCGTGGTCCGTGGAAGCGAAGCAATACGCGTACGTCACCACCGAACAGATGAGTACGGTGGTAGCGATCGACACCGACTTCGACGCTGTGGTTGGGGAGATCCCGCTGAGTATCGGTTCGTATGACGTCGCGGTCACTCCGGACGGGAAACTCGCATACATCGCAGACCCTTTCTCGGATGGCCTGACCGTAGTCGATCTGCGGTCCAATGCGGTTGTCGACCGAATTTGGATCGGGAATCAGCCTTATCGCGTGCTCATTACTCCCGACGGACGCTTCGCCTACGCCATTGGCCAACCCACCGTCGAGATCGACTTTACGACAGGCTCGGTGACGCCGCTCTTCTTCGAGGACGTGCAGAGCGTCACGGTCAGCCCGGACGCAAGAACTGTGTACTTCGCCGTCCTGGGCATTGGGCCGGAGGATGCGGGGCTGGCGGTGCTCGACACGGCGACGCAAACGATTCGCACGGCCGCACCCGGCTTCTGGGCGTACGCGGTTGGACTCTCCCCAACCGGTCGATTTGTCTACCTCGCCGGAAATAGGTCCTTGCGGGCTGAGTTACGCTTGCAGATCGTCGACGTGGACTCTCTCGAGGTTGTGCTGGATGTCCCCATCCTCTTCAACGAGTCTACTTTTCTCTACGGGGTGGTTGGCGCGGCGGATGACTCGAAGGTCTTCGTCAACACGGGGTATGTGGTGTACGTCATCGATACGGCGACCGGTCGAATTCACACTATCTTGCCAAGTAAAGCACCCGGTCCGAAGAGATGGGCCGTTGGTGCAGACAGTGCGTTGTATATCACCAACCTGTACGTTGGCGCATTATCGAAGGTCGACATCGGCGCCGAGACGGTAACTGCGACGCTGCCTCTGGGCACTGGGCCACAGGGGCTCTCGGTGTCACCGGATGGAAGGGCTGTCTACGTTGCAGCGGACGATGGCTTTTACACCGTTGATACCAAAACCTTCAGCGTCGCTCATGCCATTCCGGCGGGCGCGGATCCGACGGGGATCGCGGCCACCGCGGATGGCCGGTTCCTCTACGTCGCCAACTATGCCTCGGGCAACGTCGGGGTCATTGATACAGAAGCACGCTTGTTGACGAAGAGCATCCAAACCGGTGGCAAGCCGCTCGGCATCGCGCTCACGCCGGACGACCAGCGTGCCTACGTGGCAAGCTTTACCTATCCGGGAAAGGTCTTTGTGATCGATGTGCCCACGAACGCCGTCGTAGCCGCGATCGAGGTTCCTGGGGAAACCTGGGGGATCGCGATTACGCCGGACGGCAAGCGGGTGGTCGTTTCGAACTACGACACTGGCGTCATTTCGGTGATTGGCGTGGACACGAACAGCGTCCGGTATCAGTTCGGCGTCTCATACGGGCCCATGGGGATTGCGATCAGCCGCGATGGGCGGTTTGGCGTGATTGGCACGGAGAGCGCCGTGCAGTTCTTTGATCCGATGAGCGAGGACCCGACCAGTCCGCCGCTCCTCGGCCGGGTCGATCTACGCAACATCGTTACATCGCCATGCGGCTTAGCGCTCAGCCGCGATGGTTCGCGAGCCTACGTCACGGATCTCGAGGGAGGTTCCGTTCACGCCCTCGACGCAGCCGAGCGATCTCTGCTCGCTTCGACTTCGATCGCGGTCCCCTATGGAGCCGCTTCATGTGGCCTCGCGCTGACGCCCGACGATCGGCGCGTATACGTCGCAAACCGCAGCAACAACTTGGTGACGGTGCTCGACACCGACGATCTGCACATCATTCATCATGTTCCGGTACCTCACGCGCCGTATGATGCGGTGATTGTGTGTCCTGGCGGCTGTCCGAGTCCGACGCCATCGCCAACGATCACGCCCACTCCGACACCGACTCCGCCACCGCCGTGTTACGGTGATTGCAACCATGACGGTCGAATTACCGTCGACGAACTGGTGATCGGGGTTGGTATCGCTCTCGACCACACCTCGATGGACGCGTGCCGATCGCTCGACATTGATCGCAATGGCCGCGTCTCGGTCGACGAACTGGTGCTTGCCGTTTCCGGTGCCCTCAATGGTTGTCAGCCGCTGCCCTGAGAACGCGAATCAGAGGATGTGTATGCGACCGGCGTTTTCGGTCACTCTTTTGCTCGCGGCACTCTCTTCTGCGCCACGAATGACCGCAGCCGCGGGTGTCGTGGGTACCGGAACACCTGAAAGCTGCACTGAAGCGGCGCTCGATGAGGCGCTTACGGACGGAGGAGCCGTCACCTTTGACTGCGGCGGCGCGGTGACCCTGGCGATCACGAGGACCAAGATCATCGCAGTCGACACCACCATTGATGGTGGGGACCTTACGACTATCAGCGGCGGCAACGCTGTACGAATCTTCGAGGTGGACCTTGACGCCAGCCTCAGCCTTGACCGACTCATCATCGCCGACGGCTTCAGTGTGCTTGAGCCGGGAGGCGGCATTCGCAACTTCGGTACGCTTTTGATCAACAACTGCACGCTGTCCCGCAACACGAGCGAAAGCTTCGGCGGCGGCGTAGACAACGAGGGGACTTGCACGATCAGCGACAGCACCTTCTCGGACAACGACGGTGGCAGCGGCGGGGGTGGCATCGCCAACTTTCGTACCCTTGCCGTTCGTCGTAGCACGTTCTTCCGCAACGTATCCGGAATCATTCACCTGCTTGGTCGCGACAATGATCCAGGCAGCGGTGGAGGCATCCTGAACCTGGACACCGTCATCATAAGCAACACCACCTTTTCGAGCAACACGGCTGTCTCCAACAACAATCCGGATCATCCGGTCCCGGCGTTCGGTGGCGGACTCTACAATGAAGGCTCCGCCACCGTGATCAATTGCACGTTTTCGCGCAACGGCGCCCCGATCGACGGGTACTGCGGCGGTATTCATAGCAGCGGCAAGCTCACCGTGAAGAACACCGTCATTGCAAATGGAATCGGTGCCAGCTGTTGCGACGACGCCGATGGGGTCGCAGATGAGAGCACGCACAACCTCGTCGATGACCAATACAACACTTGCGGCGACAGCTTCGTGCAAGTCAATCGCGCCGCCCTACAGCTCAGAGGACTCGCGGACAACGGCGGCCCAACGTTCACGGCGGCATTGGCTCCCGGGAGCGTTGCAAGCGGTGCCGGCGATCCAAAGGCCTGCATGGATACGACGACGACAAGCGGAGTGGATCAGCGGGGCCATTCGCGTTTCGGGCCCGGCGACTCGACGTGTGACATCGGCGCGTTCGAAGCGCCGTTCTCACCGACGCCCGCGCCGACACCGCCGACGTTTCTCTCGTTCAACGGCGAACCGAGCATTTCATTTGGCGGGAACCTGCATGTGACGCTGACCCCGCTTGACGGGACATTCTCCGCCGATCACACCTTCGGCTACGTCCAGATCATGTTCCTGCGCACGGTTCCCGAGTATCCCACCTTTTGGTACCTGGATTTTCTCGCGCCCGCTGGCGCTGAGTTGATGCCAAGCGACTACCTGGATGTAGCGGGATTTGGGTATCAAGGGCTTGATCAGCCCGCGCTCGGTATCAGCGACGGTGGCGGATGTTCCCTCATTACCGGGACCTTCAGCGTACGCGAGGCGGCGTACTCGATTGATGGCGGCGTCGACCGCTTCGCAGCCGACTTCGAACAGCACTGCTACGGCGAGAAGCCGGCGTTGTTTGGGAGCATTCGGCTCAACTCCAGCGTGCCGACAGCCTCGCCGCCGCGGGTCCGTACGCCAACCCCTACGCCGAGGCGGACCGGCGCCCTGCCCACGCCCACGCCAACACCAACCGCAACCATTCAGGCCAATCAACCCTGCTTCGGCGATTGCAACCGCGACGGCAAGGTCAGCGTCGATGAACTCGTCGCCGGTGTCGCCTTTGCGCTTGGGCACCCGTCGAGCGTCGGGTGTGATGCTATCGACTCCAATTCTGATGGCCGCGTCACGGTCGATGAACTCGTGCTTGCCGTCAACGTTGCCCTCAACGGTTGTCGTTCGTTGCCTCTGCCGTAGTGAGCGACGGGCCCCACGTGGTGAATGACTCGGTAATCGCCCGAAGTCAGCTCAGCGTCTCGACGGTGACCGAGTCGGTGCTCGGCGAGAGGATGAAGTGCATGCCGTCTCTGCCCAGCTCGACCGGTCCGCTCCACGCGTCGGAGACGCCGCGCAGGAACATCCGACGCGCCACGAAATTTTGCAGTGGCGGCACGATGTGTGTCAACGCGAGCATCCGAACGTTCGCCGCCTTCGCCACTTCGGCGGCCTCGATCGGCGTCGTGTGATAGGTGACGACGTCGCTGGTTAACTTCGCCCATCTGCTCAGGTCGTGCGCGCGAGCGTACGCGGTCACGGGTGCAATCATCCGCGCCGCCAGCGCTTCGTGCACGAGCAGCGTCGCGTCCTTCGCGTGCTTGATCAAATTGGCGCTCTTCTTCGTATCGCCGCTGATCACGACGGATCGACCGCGGTAGTCGAAACGATACCCGACGGCTGGTGCGACCGGCGCGTGATCAACGGCGAAGGCAGTGACCCGCAAGCCGTCGGCATCGAAGACGAGCGCGGCCTCGTCGGGGGCCGGCAGCGTAATCGTCTTGGCGACGGCCGTACCGGCGTCCGGCGGCATGGCTTCCGCGCCGTGGTGCGCAATTCGGTATTGGGTGTCGAACGCGTAGGCTTGCCGGAAGCCGTCGACAACCGGCTCGACTCCCGGCGGCCCGTAGACCAGCAGCGGCCGAGTCCGTCCAGCAACCCAGCTCTGCATGCGAGCTTCCCCGAGCTCGCCGATGTGATCGGAATGAAAGTGGGTGAGCAGCACCGCTTCGAGTCGCGCCCGCGGTAGGTGCAGCAGGGCGACCTCACGCCACGAGCCGGGTCCGACGTCGACGAGAACGAAATGCCCGCCGGCGAGCACTGCGGTGCACGGGCCGGCTCGCTCCGGATCCGCGATCGGACTGCCGGTTCCGCACAGGATGACGTGAAGATTGCCATCATCGAGCAACTCATTGTGGTCGCCCGCGAGGCCGCGCGCCGCCGCCCGTTCGATGAGGCGCGACTCGATTTGATCGCAGCCAATCACCGTTGCCATCATCGCTCCCATCACAATCGTGCCGAGCAAACCCGTCTGTCGCATTCGATCTCCGTTCCAAGCCGAGGTTTCCACGAATCAACCATAGTTCGACGACGATTGACACCAGCGCGCCGCATCGGCAGTTGCCCCCACACAGCCGTTGAATTCACCCCGGGGACGAGCCTTGGAATTCGCCCTGCGGACGGGCTAAACAGTGTAGAGCATGGCGGCATTCAATGATCGTACCTCGCGGCTGCGCGCCGCGCTGGCCGAACGCATCCTCGTGCTCGACGGCGCAACCGGCACCGCGATTCAGGCGATGAACCTCACCGCCGACGATTTCGGCGGCGCCGAACTCGAAGGCTGCAATGAGCATCTTGTGCTCACGCGTCCCGATGCCGTTCGGCGCGTGCATCAGGGATATCTCGATGCCGGCGCCGACTTGATCGAGACCGATACGTTCGGCGGCACGCGCATCGTCCTCGCCGAGTACGGCCTGCAAGACAAGGCCTACGAGATCAATCGGGCGGCCGCGCACATCGCGCGCGAAGCCGCCGAAGCGGCGTCGACCGCCGACCAGCCGCGCTTCGTCGTCGGCTCGATGGGGCCGGGCACCAAAACGATCTCGGTCACCGGGGGCGTCACGTTCGATCAAGTGCGCGCCGCCTATGCCGAGCAAGCCGCCGGTCTCCTCGACGGCGGCGCGGATGTGCTGTTCGTGGAAACCCAGCAGGACACGCTGAACGTCAAGGCCACGTTGCTCGGCATCGACGAGATTTTCGCCAAGGCCGGTCGTTCGATCCCGGTGGTGCTGACCGTGTCGATCGAAACCATGGGCACGATGCTCGCTGGCCAGCCGATCGAATCGCTGTACGTCTCGGTCGCGCATCGCGACCTGTTCGGCATCGGCATGAACTGCGCGACCGGTCCCGACTTCATGACCGATCATTTGCGCACCCTCGCCGAGCTGTCGCGCTTTCCGATCGTGTGTTTTCCGAACGCCGGGTTGCCCGACGAAGAGGGGCACTACAACGAGCTGCCGCCGATGCTGGCGCAGAAGATCGAGCGCTTCTGCGCCGAGGGCTGGATCAACATCATCGGTGGCTGCTGCGGGACAACGCCGGAGCACATCCGGCTCATCGCGCAGGTGGCGGCAAAACATCGGCCGCGCACGCCCGTGCAGGTTCGGCGCTCGGTGGTGTCGGGTATCGAGACGCTGGTGATCGATCAGGACACGCGCCCGGTGATCGTCGGCGAACGCACCAACGTGCTCGGCAGCAAGAAGTTCAAGCAGCTCATCGCCGAGGGCAAGATCGATGAAGCCGCGGAAGTCGGCCGCGCCCAAGTGCGTCGCGGCGCACATCTGCTCGACGTCTGCTTGCAGGATCCCGATCGCAACGAAGTCGCCGACGTCACGGCGTTTCTCGAAACCCAGGTGAAGAAGGTCAAAGTCCCGATCATGATCGACTCCACCGATGCCAGGGTGATCGAGGAAGCGCTCAAGCGCACGCAAGGCAAGTCGATCATCAACTCGATCAACCTCGAGGACGGCGAGGAGCGATTCCATCGGGTCGTACCGCTGGCCCGCGCCTACGGCGCGGCGCTGATCGTCGGCTGCATCGACGAGGACAAGCAGCAGGCGCAAGCCATCACGCGCGAGCGCAAGCTCGCCATCGCGCAGCGTTCGCACGAATTGCTCACCAAGAAGTACGCCGTGCCTGGAGAAGACATCATCTTCGACGCGCTGGTGTTCCCCGTCGGTACCGGCGACAAGAACTACATCGGCTCCGGTGTGGAGACCATCGAAGGCATCCGCCTCATCAAGCAGCATCTGCCCGACGCGAAGACGATCCTCGGCGTCTCGAACGTCTCGTTCGGCCTGCCGACCGCCGGCCGCGAAGTGTTGAACTCGGTCTTCCTCTACCACTGCGTGCAAGCCGGGCTCGACATGGCGATCGTGAACTCGGAGAAGCTCGAACGCTATCCGTCGATTCCCGAGGAAGAGCGCCGCCTCGCCGAGGATCTGATCTGGTGGCGGGGCGATGATCCGATTGCGGCGTTCAGCGCGCATTTCCGGGCGAAGGCGCCGAAGGCCACCGTCGAGCAGCGCCGCGATCTGCCGCTCGACGATCGGCTTGCGCTCTACATTCTCGAGGGCTCGAAAGACGGCTTGTACGCCGACCTCGACGAGAAGCTCGCCACGCATCGCCCGCTCGACATCGTCAACGGACCGTTGATGAAGGGCATGGACGAAGTCGGCCGCCTCTTCGGGGCCAACGAGATGATCGTCGCCGAGGTCCTGCAGTCAGCGGAGGCGATGAAGGCGGCGGTCAGGCACCTCGAACCGCACATGGAGAAGTCGGAGACGTCGACCAAGGGCAAGATCGTCCTTGCGACCGTGAAGGGCGACGTGCACGACATCGGAAAGAATTTGGTCGACATCATTCTCAGCAACAACGGCTTTCAGATCATCAACCTCGGGATTAAAGTACCGCCGGAGGAACTCGTGCGCGCGTACCGCGAGCACCACCCGGACGCGATCGGTCTGTCGGGACTGCTGGTGAAGTCGGCGCAGATGATGGTGGTGACGGCGCAGGACCTGAAGAACGCCGGCATCGACTGCCCGATCCTGGTCGGCGGCGCGGCGTTGTCGAACCGTTTCACGCGACTCAAAATTGCGCCGCAGTACGACGGCCTGGTGGCCTACGCCAACGATGCGATGACCGGGCTCGATCTCGCCAATCAACTGGTCGACGAGTTGCGCCGCGCCGATTTGGCAAAGAAGCTGGCACGTGACAGCGAGCAACTGGCAGCGGAATCGGCGAGACGCAGTGACGGCGGCGCCGCCGCGGGCGTGCGCAAGGCGGCGCTGCGCCGCGATCACAACATCCCGACGCCGCCGGATCTGAAGCTGCACGTGCTGCGCAACTACGACCTCGACGAACTCTTTCGCTACATCAATCCGATCATGCTCTACACCCGCCATCTCGGGTTCAAGGGCAAGTTCGAGGAGGCGCTCGACCGCGGCGACGCGAAGGCACGCGAGCTGCGCGAGGAGGTTGCGGCGGTCGAAGCGATCATGCTGCAGCGACCAGAGGTCACCGCTAGCGCGGTGTACAAATTCTTCCGCGCCGCATCGGAGGGCGACACGCTGCACATTCTCTCACCCGACGGCACCGACATCGTCGAGTCCTTTCACTTCGGCCGTCAGACGGTGAACGACGGCTTGTGCTTGAGCGACTACACGCTGCCGCGTGGCGATCGACCGGATTACGTGGCGATGCTGGCCACCACCGTCGGCCCGGGCGTGCGCGCGCTCGCCGACGAGTGGAAACATGCAGGGCAGTACCTACGCTCGCACATTCTGCAGGTTCTGGCGCTCGAAGGTGCTGAAGCGTTCGCCGAGCTGTTGCATCAGAAGATCCGCGAGATGTGGGGCATCGGCGACGCGCCCGGCACGACGATCAAGGATCTCTTCAAGGTGAAGTACCGCGGCGTCCGCGTCTCCTTCGGCTACCCCGCCTGCCCGCGCTTGGAAGATCAAGAGCAACTCTTCCGCTTGCTCGAAGTCACCAAGCACATCGGCGTCGAGTTGACCGAAGGCTACATGATGGATCCCGAAGGTTCGGTCACCGCACTGATCTTCCATCATCCCGACGCGAAGTACTTCTCGCTCAGCCCCGACGACACCGAGCGGTTGGAACGGCAGCTCGACGACGGCCAGCAACCCGGCGCCGCGGCATCGTGAAGGTAGGCACAGACAGCCCGCGGTGCGGCGACGCCGGATCGCTAAGGCGCGCAAGCGTCCGGGAGAAACCCTTGAAGGCAGCTCAGAAGAGATCTGCGCCAGACATGTCGCGCACTACCGAGATTCTCCTGCGCGAGCTACCTACGGGTTGAAATGGTTCGTGCGCGGCAAGCCAACTCACAGCGGCCGCGACTTAGCGCCGGCGGAAGTTTGGCTGCCGGGTGACCCCTTCGATGCGGAGGTCGGGTTCGCCGGCGCGTCGATCTTTATCCTTCGCGTGTTCGCGCAGATCGAAGTTCTTGATGCGAATGCGCAGGTTGTTGGCGCTGTCGGCGTTGGCAAGCGCTTGATCTTCGCTGATGTGGCCGTTGGTGTAGAGGTCGTAGAGGGCTTGATCGAAGGTCTGCCCGCCTTCGAGGGTGCTTTGTAGCATCGCTTCTTTGAGGACGTCGATCTCGCCTTTCTTGATCAAGTCCTTGACGCGCGGCGTGTCGATGAGGATTTCGAGTGCCGCGACTCGTTTCCCGTCGACGCCTTGGACCAGTCGTTGAGAGATGATCGCGCGCAAGTTGAGCGAAAGCTGCAAGTGAATCTCCGCGTGTCGCTGTGCCGGGAAGAAGTTCATCACGCGTTCGATGGCTTGGTTCGCGTTGTTGGAATGCAGCGTCGCCAAACAGAGGTGTCCGGTTTCGGCGAAGGTGATGGCCGCTTCCATGGTTTCGAGGTCGCGCACCTCGCCGATCAGAATCAAATCCGGCGCCTGGCGCAAAGTGTTGCGCAAAGCCTCATTGAACGAGACGGTGTCGAATCCCACCTCGCGTTGGCTGACCAAACACCCCTTGTGCGGGTGCACAAACTCGATGGGGTCTTCGATCGTGACGATGTGGCCGCGCGTGTGCTCGTTGCGATAGTCGATCAGCGCCGCTTGCGTGGTCGACTTGCCGGAGCCGGTGGCGCCGGTCACCAGCACCAGGCCGCGACGGCTGAGCGCAATGGTCTTGAGAATCTCCGGGAGGCCGAGGTCATCGATGGTCGGGACGTTGACCTTGATCTGTCGGACGACCACCGCGACTGCCCCGCGCTGGCGGAAGACGTTGACCCGGAAGCGGCCCAAACGCCCCGAGGCGAGCGCCAGGTTCATTTCCATTTTTTCCTCGAACGCCAATCGCTGACGTTCGGTCATGACCGCGTTGGCGAGTTCCTCGACCTCGGGTGCCGACAGGAGTTCCTCGCCGACGGGCTCGGTGAGCCCTTCGACACGAATGACCGGCGGACTATCGGCCGTGAGATACAAATCGGACGCGTCGCGTGCGACCATGTCGCTGAGCAATGATCGAATATCGTACATCAGCAGCCGCGTTAGGCACGTCGAGCGACCGGTTGCACCGCCGGACGCTGCGTCTTCGCATCGCCGAAGAGATTGGGCGTGAGCGTACGCATTTGGGCCTCTTCGCGCGTGATCATGTTCTTGTTGACCAAGTCAATCAGCGCCATGTCGAGCGTCTGCATCCCCACGCCTTGACCAGTCTGCATCGCCGATGGGAGTTGATGGACCTTGGCCTCGCGAATCAGGTTGCGGACGGCCGGAGTGCCGATCAAGACCTCGAGTGCGGCGATGCGGCCGCCGACCCGCTGCTTGCACAAGGTCTGGGTGATGATCGCCTGAATCGATTCGGCGAACATCGTCCGAATCTGCTCTTGTTGCGAACCGGGGAATACGTCGATGATGCGATCGACCGTCTTCGGCGCGCTCGAGGTGTGCACGGTGGCGAACACCAGGTGGCCGGTCTCGGCAGCGGTCAACGCGAGTGAGATCGTTTCGAGGTCGCGCATTTCGCCGACCAGAATGACGTCGGGATCTTCACGCAACGCCCCGCGGAGGGCGTTGCTGAACGACAGCGTATGGCTGCCGACTTCGCGTTGGTTGATGAGACACTTCTTCGACTCGTGCACGAACTCGATGGGATCTTCGATGGTCAAGATGTGCCCTTCGAACGATTCGTTGATGTAGTCGATCATCGCCGCCAACGTGGTCGATTTACCCGACCCAGTGGGCCCCGTGACCAAGACCAGGCCCTTTTCCTTGTCGCAGATCTCGCGCAAGACCGACGGCAGGCCCAACTGTTCCATGGTCATGACCTTCGACGGGATCAATCGGAAGACGGCGGCCTCGCCTTTGCGCTGCCGGAACACGTTGACGCGGAACCGCGCGATGTCGCCCAGCTCGAAGGAGAAGTCGACGTCGTGGGTCTCGTCGAACATTTTGCGCAGCACGTCGGACATAATGTCGAAACACATATGATGGACTTCTTCGGCCGACAGTGGGGCGTGTTCCAACCGCTTCATGTCGCCGTGCAGACGGAGCATGGGCGGCTCGTTTGAACTGAGATGGACGTCGGAAGCCCCTTGCTGGTGCGCGAACGTGAGAAGCTGAGTAATATCCATAAGCCGCTGCCCCCTCTGAGGTCCCAATCCCTAAAGCAATCGCCACGCCAGATGCGGGTCGGTGCGCGTCGGCAAAATCAATCGAGGGCCCAACCAATTGGGCCGATTTTGAGCGGCGAACTGGTGAATATCGTCAAGCCGATAACAGCGGCGCGCGCTCTGCGCTGTGGCGGACGGGACTGGTCGGCAGCCGCGGCGGCTAGTTGAGGCTCAGCACCATCACTTTCAGTAGGAGGTTGCTGGCGGCATGGTAGATCGTCGGCACCGCCACGCTATCGGTGCGTTCGCGAAGCCACCCGTAGAAGAGCCCGGGAAAGAACACGATCAACTGCGCGATCCCGCCGAGGGGAACGTGGCAGAACGCAAACAATGTCGCCGCAATGACAAGCCCCGGCCCCCAGCGCGCACCAAGCAGTTGCCATGGCCGTCCGCACGTCCGGTTGAGCTGCGATTGCAGATAGCCGCGGAAGAAGAACTCCTCGGGGAGTCCCACGCCGATCAACTGGTCGAACGCCAGCCACGGCAGATCGGCCGGAAATCGCATCTCGAAATGCTGGCCGAACGCCCAGCGCGCGAGAAGGAAATGGCCAATGGCGTACGGGACGAAGATCAACGCGCTGGTCGCCAGATGAAACCGCAGGGTTCCCCACTGTGCGCGAGCCGCGGGACTAAGGTCGAGGCCAAACTCCGCGTAGTCGCGCCCGCGGATCGTGATCACCACAAATGGGATCAGGAACCACAGGCTCGACTGCCGTGACCACAGCGCGGCGGGCAGTGTCACTGCGAGTAGCGCCAACGCTTCAAGCGTCGGGACAAGCCGCGCACCAGCGCTCATGGGTTCACGGTGCTGCGCCGTCTTCAACGATGATCGGGGATAAGCCGAGCGGTGCGACTGAGCGCGCCAGGTTCAGCGCATCGCGACGACTGGAGAATCGTCCGACGCGAACGCGATAGTAGCGACCTTCGCCTCCGTCGAGCGTTGCGATGCGGACGTCGTCGAAGCGACGAGCCAGCGCTGCGCGGAGTCGCGCCGCGTTCTCGCGATCGGCAAACGAGCCCACTTGGACCGCATACGCCACGGTGGGCAAGGTGGGTGCCGCCGACCCGAGCACTTCGATTCGCACCGCTGCGGTGCCCGGTCCGAGCATGCCGAGCGCGCGCGCGGCGGCATGCGAGAGATCGATGATGCGTCCGTCAACGAACGGACCGCGATCGTTGATGCGTACTTCGACCGATCGACCGTTCTCAAGATTGGTGACGGCGACGCGAGTACCCAGCGGTAGGGTCTGATGCGCGCCAGTCAGATCGTTCTGGTCGTAAATCTCACCGCTCGATGTTGGATTGCCGTGAAATCCCGGCCCGTACCACGACGCGGTGCCGATCTGGGTGGCACCCCGACGGGCTGCTACTGGCACCGGTCGGCGCGAGAACCACCCACAACCGGACAAAATCAGCACCAGCCCCGCCGCTGCTACCCGCCGCCACATACCGCGGCGGACTATACCCGAGCCCACGCGATTTGACGACTGCGGCGTCTCAGAGCCCGGCGACGGTCATACGTGCGATTTTAATCGTCGGGGCAGAGACCGAGTGCCGCAGTTCCAGGTCGCTGCCGATCAGCTCGATGTTGCGGAACATCTCCAGCAGGTTGCCGGCGATGGTGATTTCTTCGACCGGGTACGCCAGCTCGCCGTCGACGATCCACTGTCCGACCGCACCGCGTGAGTAGTCGCCCGTGACGCCGTTGACACCCATGCCGATCAGCTCGGTCACATACAGCCCGTTCTTCACCGATCCGATGATCTCGGCGGGCGAGGCGGTGCCGGCGAGCGGGAACATGTTGGTGGTACTCACATGCGGCGCATCGCCCACTGAACGCGTAGCGTTGCCGGTGGTGCGGCCGTTGAGCTTGCGCGCCGAATAGGTGTCGAACAAATAGCCGGCGAGCACGCCGCGATCGACGACCACGGTGCGGCGTGTCGCCACCCCTTCGCCATCAAATGGCGAGGAACCGAGCGCGCCGGACACGCGTCCGTCATCATAGACCGTGAGCCAGTCCGGCCCGATCCGTTCGCCGAGCTTGTCGATGAGGAACGAGCTGCCTTTGTACAGGGCGTATCCGGACACGGCCGCGGCGAGGTGGCGGAGGAGACTGCCGGCCATCTCCGGATCGAAAACGACCGGCACTTCGCAGGTCTTGACTTGCCGTGCGCCGAGGCGACGGACGGTCCGCGCGGCGGCCTTCCGGCCGACGGCTTCGGCGTCTTCGAGCTTCCGCAGCCGGCGAGTCGCCGTGTACCAATAGTCGCGTTGCATGGCCCCGCGGTCGGACGCGATCGGTGTGACCGACAACGAGAAGCCGGAGTCGCGATAGCTGCCCATGAACCCGGCGGTGGATGCGTAGACCACACGATCGTGACCGGTACCGAACTCCGCGCCTTCCGAGTTGGTGATGCGCGGATCCGCGCCACGCGCGGCCGACTCGGCTGTTCGGGCGAGCTCGATGCCGTACTCCGGCGTGACGGATTCGGCCTCGGGATCGTACAGATCGAGGTCGGGAATCTCGCGCGCCAACTCGGTGCTCGCGGGCAAGCCGCCGAACGGATCCGGCGCGGTGACACGGGCGAGGGCGCAGGTCTCCGCTGCAAAGTTCGCGAGCGTCTCACGGCTGAAATCTGCGGTGGCCGAGATCGCCGTCGACTGGCCCGCGAACACCCGCAGTCCGAGGTGTTTGGCGCGCGCACGTTTCAGCGTTTCGATTTCGCCCAGGCGCACCGCGACCGACAACGAGTCGCCCTCGGCCACCATGACGTCGGCCGCGTCGGCACCGGCGCGCTTGGCGGCGGCGAGCAACTGCTCGGCGATGGCTTCCAGCGTCTCGGCCATTGCATCCACGGGCTAGGCGCGCGTGCCGCCGACGGTGATGCCGTCGATGCGGATCGTCGGCAGGCCGACGCCCACCGGCACCGATTGGCCGTCTTTGCCGCAGGTGCCGATGCCCTCATCAAGCGCCAGATCGTTGCCCACCATGCTGACCCGCTTCAATGCTTCGGGGCCGCTGCCGATCAGCGTCGCGCCCTTCACCGGTTGGGTGATCCGACCGCCTTCGATCAAATACGCTTCAGTGGCCGAGAACACGAACTTGCCGCTGGTGATGTCGACCTGACCGCCGCCGAAGTGCGCCGCGTACAAACCGCGATCGACCGATCGAATGATCTCGTCACGAGTCGAATCACCCGCCAGCATGAACGTGTTGGTCATGCGGGGCATCGGTATGTGTGCGAAACTTTCGCGCCGCCCGTTGCCGGTCAGCGGCATCTTCATCAAGCGCGCGTTCATGCGATCCTGGAGATAGCCGCGCAGGATACCCTTTTCGATCAGCATCGTGCGGCCGGTTGGCGTACCTTCGTCGTCAATGTTGAGCGAACCGCGACGGTTCGCGATGGTGCCGTCGTCGACGACGGTGCAGAGCGGCGAGGCGACTTGCTCGCCGATCCGGCCGGCGAAGGCCGAGGTCTGCTTGCGATTGAAGTCGCCCTCGAGGCCGTGGCCGACCGCTTCGTGCAGCAGCACGCCGGGCCAACCGGGACCGAGGACGACGGTCAGCGAACCGGCCGGGGCGTCGACCGCGCGCAGATTGCGCAACGCCTGCTCGGCCGCCGCGCGCGCAAAGCGCAGACCCCGATCCTCTTCGGTCAGGAAGTCGAACTCGACACGACCGCCGCCGCCGTAGGTCCCGTGCTGGCGCAACGACCCTTCCTCGGCAATGCAAGTGACGTTGAGCCGGATGAGCGGTTGCACATCACCGACGACGAAGCCGGTGGAGCCCGCGACCAGCACGAGTTTGTGCTCGACGCCGAGCGTGGCCAGGACGTTCTTGATGCGGGTGTCGTAGCGGCGCGCGACGATGTCGATGCGGTTGAGCAGCGCGATTTTGTCGGCGAGCGGGACGTCGAGCGGGGGCTGTGCGAGGTGATAGAGGTCGTGTGCGGGTGCGTGGCCGCGAATCGTGACGGCGCGCGAGGTCTCACCGCGGTGCGCGATCGCCTGTGCCGTGCGCGTTGCGAGTTGCAGATTTTCGACGGTGATGTCGTCCGAATGTGCGTAGCCGGTTTTGTCGCCGGCTACCACACGCACTCCGACGCCTTGCGAGACGTTCTTGTTGGCCTTCTTGACGATGCCATCTTCGAGGCTGAAGCTTTCGACGGTCCGGAATTCGAAGTAGAGGTCGGCGTAGTCGGCCTTGCGCGCGACCGCGTTGCCGACGATTTGTTCGAGCAACGGTTCGCTCAGGCCGAAGCGATCGATGAAAAACTGCTCCACCGCGGCCACCGGTTGGGTCTCGCTCATCGAGAAGTCCTTGCGTTCACGTTCGCAACCTGGATAGCATGTTCGTGCTGGGGGAGCGAGTCGGTCGTGCAGCAGCAAATCCAACGGAGCGCATCGTGAGCCGACGGGGCTTGGGCGAGGCGCACGACACGTCGTTGCGCCAGTACGTCGGGCAGCGCATCAATCTGTTTCGCGCCATGCACCTGTCCGCAACCTTCCTCGATGAGGAGCGAACGGTCTTGGCGTTGCGCGAGGGCGAGTATGCGTTGACGGCGCGCGTGATCTTCGACGTCGCGTTCGGATACTTCTACGTCGGCGATTGTCGTTGGTATCGCAGCGATCTGACGCGGGCAGCCGACGACGATCTGCCCGACGGCGTGCGCCAAACCTTACTACGCCGGTTTTTGCAACTGCTCGGCTGAGGTCTTCGTCGTCGCACAAGCCGTTGCGCCGCCGCACGGCGCCGGACTATAAGACCGTTGCGATGGGGAACAGCTCGGTCAAAGGACCGCTCGGCGCCCTCCTCGAAGTTGTCAACCGGCCCGGGCCGCTGGTGATTCTGCCCCACGACAACCCGGACCCCGATGCGCTCGCCAGCGCGGCGACCCTGCAGTATCTGGTGCGGCAGCGACTCGCGAAGGACAGCGTGATCGCGCTCGGCGGCATCGTCGGTCGCGCCGAGAACCGCGCGATGCTGAAGTATCTCAACATCGGCCTGGTGCCGGTGACCGACGTGGCGTTCACCACCGACGCATTGGTCGCGTTGGTCGATACGCAGCCCGGTCGGATCAACAATTCGTTGCCGGACGACTTCATGCCGACGGTGGTGATCGATCACCATCCCGCGTACGGCGACACGCACGGGATTCCGTTCTGTGATTTGCGCGACGAGTACGGTGCGACCTCGACGATTCTCACCGAGTACCTGCAGGATTCGCATTTCGTCGTCGAGACCAAGATTGCCACCGCGCTGTTCTACGGCATCGCCGCGGAAACTCAGGACCTCGGCCGCGAAGCGACGCAGGCCGATATCCGAGCGAGTCAGTTTCTCTATCCCCACACCAACAAGCGCCGGCTGGCCAAGATTGAGAACGCCCGCGTCCCGCGCGAGTACTTTCGCGGCTTCCGCGACGCGATCGAGCAAGCCGCGATTTACGACAAGGTGGTGATTACGTCGATCGGCGAAGTGCGCTACCCCGACATGGTTGCGGAGGTCGCCGACTTTCTGCTCCGTCTCGATCAAGCCGAATGGACCGCCGCGATGGGCTACTATCGAGGCGCCCTGTACGTGTCACTGCGGACGACCAATCGCGACGTGAACGCCGGCGAGTTGCTGCAAAAGGTGCTCGGGAGCCACCACGCCGGAGGCCACGACCAAATCGCCGGCGGACGGTTGCAGATCGAAGGCGACGGCGGCGACTGGCGGCGCGCAGCGCGCGCAGTTCGCGACCGTCTGCTGCAAGAACTCGGCATCCAGCCGTGCGCGGCCACCGATCTCGTGAACCGCGAGTGAACGATCAACGTGGTTGGTAGCCCGGCAGCACCGTCGCCAGGGGAATCCCGGTGAAGGTGCAGTAACGATCGAGGCCCGCTGCCCCGAGCTCGCACGCGAGTTCCAACACCAAGGCATCGTCGCTCGTCCCGGCAACCGGCACGAAGTCCGGGATCGCGTCGAGCGGCTCCAGCCAATAGTAGAGCGCCGCCGCCAAGAGACATACCGTGTGGTAGGGAATTTGCGCACACCGGCCTGATGCATGATCGGCCAGCAATCGGAGCGCGACAGTGAGCTGGCGATAGAAGAGCGGATGGCGTCCCCGCTCGCTGCCGGTCTTCTCGCGGACATCCGCGGCGCGCGCGACCAACGAGTCCACGTCTGCGGGTGCAATGCGGGAGGCATGATCGAGCAGGTAGGCTCGAACGTCGTTGGGCTGCAACAACGGTTCGGAGCGTTTTGGCGATCGCGCGCGACCGCTAGCCGAGCGAGTCCGTGTCCGTGGCATGCCCGAAGCAGACTATGATCTCGACCTGCGTGTCAAGGACGACCAGACCATCGACACGATTTGTCACCTTGTCGCCGCGTTGTGTCGCCGCGTTGCGGACATGCCGATGCGGGTTTCGTCGGGCGATCTCGACTTGCTTCACTCACAGGCTCTGCACCTCGGCATGGTGGTTGCGTCACGATGGCTCAGAATGCGCTGGATTCATTCCGCAGCCCATCAGCCGGTCCGAATGCACGTCAGTACGATCCTCGGAATCGTTCTGACTGGGGTAGTGCTTTCGGCGCCGGCGCTCGCCCTCGCGGCCACCACGGCAACCCCGACTCGTACCAAGACCCCGACGAACACGAAGCCACCGACGGCGACGCGAACGTCAACGCGGACGCCGACCTCAACGCGCACACCAACGGCGACGAGGACGACGACATCGACGAGAACGGCAACGATCACCAAGTCGCCGACACGCACAGCAACCAGCACGGTGACACGCACCGCAGTTCCCACCGCCACCGCTACGCAGACCGGCACGTCAACCGCCACGGCAACCGTGACGCGAACGCCAAGTGCAACCGTGACCTCGACCGTGACCTCGACTGCCACCGCAACGGTGACCGACACGGCGACACAAACGGCAACCGCAACCGACACGGCCACCGCGACGCAGACAGCGACGCCGACCGATACCAGCACCGTCACCGCAACCCCAACGGCGACAGGGACGCCGACTCCGCAATCGTGTCCGGTTGACGGCGCCGTGCTTGTGATTCAGGTCGATAATGAAACCGGCGCGCCGCAAACGGTCACGGTCTCGGGTACTGCGCTGGTCCCGTCTTGCGCCGGTGGTGCCGCGTCGTATTCGACGAGCGCGACCTGCGGAGTCGGTCTGACCGACTGCGTTACGCTCACCGGTTTGGCGTCGGGACTCTGGACACACCACGTGGTCTCGGGCGTGCAACAGCAGGCCACCAAGAGCATCCTCATCAGCGGAGATCCCAATGGTGTCCCCAACGCAGTATCGTGGATGCTGTTCAACACCGTTTTGACGGTGGACCGCACGGACGACGTTACGTCCGACCCCGCGCCGCAATGTCCCAGCGCGCCGGGTACGCAAACCTGCACGCTGCGCAAGGCGATGGCCGCCGGCGCCCGGGTCAGCGGGCCGCTGCTGGTCCAATTCGATGGCACAGTGTTCCCCGCAGGCACGCCGACGACCCTTCAACTGACACAAGCCGGCAGCTTGCCGATCGCTGGATTGCAGATGACGATCGACGGAACCGACCTCAATGGTGATCCAACGTTCCGCGGTGATCCCTACAATCGCATCGTGCTGCTGCCGAGTTCCGGATCGACCTTCGTATTCTCGAATCAATCGGCGCGGGTGGCGGGGCTATTCCTCCAGCGCCCGACGCTGGCGAACGGCGCCACGCCGGGCGACATACTGCGCTTCGACGGGACGGTTGGTGTGAGCAGCAACAACCTGGTCCTCAATTGCAAGGTCACCGGCGGCGGAGAAAGCCTGACGGTGAAGTCCGCCGCACACGACTGCATCGAAGGCTTCGGCGGTGCCGGTGCCGACTGGGACCACGCCAATCGCGTGATCAACACGGAGATTGCCGCGTGCCCGGATAAGGCGGCCAAGGTGACGACCCTGGCTCATTTGGTGGTGCAGGACAGTTGGATCCACCACAACATCGGTGGCGGGTTGCAAGCAACGTTCAGCGGCAACGTCGAAGCCGATCGAAACCTGATCGAGTTCAACGGCTACAACGCCGGGGCGCAAGTGTTCTACGAAGCCAACGGGCTCGCGGCCAATGGCGCCAATCAGACGCTGTCGCCGACCACGCCGACGACACCGTCGGTGTTGCAGACGAACGGCAACGTCATTCGCAACAACAGCTCGCGCGGTATCTCGGCACAAGAACTCTCCATCGCGATCGTCACCAACGATTTCTCCTGCGGTGCCTTCAACAGTGGCACCTCAGGCCAAAACGGCATTGCGATCATCAACAGCACGACGGACACCGCCTCCGGAGTCGTGCGTGGAACCACCGTGGCGTACAACGGTCGGAACGGGGCGACCGTGGCCAGCCAGTCGACGATTGATCTTGGCCAAGGCGGCGCGGATGCCGGCAACAATGCTTTCACACAAAACGCGACGAATCCGATCCTCGGCGGCCATAACGTGGACGATTCGAGCACACAGACCAACATTCCCGCCGCCGGCAATCAGTGGCAGCGCTGTTACGCGACCCCGTCAAACCCAGCGGCAATTTGCGACGGCAATCTCGCGCCTGATTTCAGCGGTTCGGTCGTTGCCAGCACCCCGCAACCGCATCGCGGCGACGCACTCAGCGTTCCGCTGGCGATACAAAATTTCACTCCGACCAAGGCGAAGGCTGCCGACGTGGTGCGCATCGTCGGCTACGGATTCAACGCGATCGACGCATATCCGGCCGGCGGCGACTGCATCCAGACGCCACCGCTGAGCAACACCTGTAATCCCGTGCTCGGCAATTGCGTGCAGTACGAAGCGTCTCCCGGACAATGGGTCGATCTGTCGGTGATCTCCGTGACGCCGACGCAGATCGTCGCGCAGTTGCCGCCGACGTTCACCTGCGCGCACCCGACCGCCGTTCGCGTGCAACGCGTAGACTTCACCGGCGCCCTGGTCACCGCCACCGGCACGTTCTGCACCAACTCCTGACCGTCGGCTCGTTCGCTCCCGCGTGTTGTCATTCGGTTCCGAGGACGCTAGTGGATTCGGCCGTGCGACGCGACAGCACGACCGTGACATCTCCCGCGCAGCTCGGATACCGGATGCCGGCGGAGTTCGAGCCGCACGCGGCCACCTGGATCGCCTGGCCGCACCACGGTGCCGATTGGCCCGGCAAGATCGCCGCGATCCACTTCGTCTATGTTGAGATCACCCGTGCGTTGGCGCGCAGCGAGACCGTTCGCGTCATCGTGCAAAGCCCGGCTGCCCGCACTCGCGTGCGCCGGCTGCTTTCTAAGGCGCATGTTCCGCTCGCGCGCGTCGAGTTCTTCGTGGTCCGCACCAATCGCGGTTGGACGCGAGACTTCGGCCCGATCTTCGTCACCAGCCACGGCGGCGTGGCGATCACCGATTGGCGCTTCAACGGCTGGGCCAAGTATCCGAACCACCGCCTCGACGCCGCCGCCACGGCGACGCTTGCCACGCGCTTGCGCATGCGCCGGTTCGTTCCGACGAAGGACGGTCGGCGCGTCGTGCTCGAAGGCGGCAGCATCGATGTCAATGGCCGCGGCTCGCTGCTGACAACCGAGGAGTGCTTGCTGTCGCCGGTTCAAGCGCGCAATCCGAATCTGTCGCGGGCAGACATCGAGCGAGCGTTTCAGGACTATCTCGGCGTCACCAATGTGCTGTGGCTGGGGCGCGGGATCGCCGGCGACGACACGCACGGCCACGTCGATGACCTGACTCGCTTCGTGAATCCGAGGACGGTGGTCACCGTGGTCGAACCGAACCCGCGCGACGAGAATCACGCGCCGCTCGCCGAGAATCTCCGTCGCCTCAAACGGATGCGCGATCAAGACGGCCGGCCGTTTACGATCGTCGAGTTGCCGATGCCCGAGCCGATTCGATACGAATCGCTGCGAGTGCCCGCCAGCTACGCCAACTTCTACATCGCCAACAAATCGGTGTTGATGCCGACATTCAACGACCCGCACGATCGTATCGCGCTCGATACGCTGGCGCAGCTCTTTCCGACACGCGAGATCATCGGCATCCACGCCGTCGACCTGGTCTGGGGCTTGGGCACGCTGCACTGCCTGACGCAGCAACAACCGAAGGGGTGAACGGCTACGCCCGTTCCACCCGGAACCCGATGCGCGGAAAGTGCACGACCACTTCGCCGATCTCGGGTGCGCTGCGTCGGAGGGCAATCGCGTGAACCGATGACGCGACGACGGTGCCGAGAACGGGATCAAAACCGTAGTCGTCGGGAGTCACCGAAACGCGGTCGCCCGGCTTGAGGCCGCTTGGATCGTTGGCATCGACGGCCTCCTTCGTCGTGCTCGTGCTGTCGCGAGCGATGCGCAGCGCATCGGCGGCGTCGAGGTCGGTGCGCCGGCCGTGGCCCATGTCCTTGATGCGCTCCGACCATGCGATCAACTTCGGAAACTCATCGAATACGGCTGCTGCCGGCGGGACGTTTCGTAGAAACCACACCGGGTGGTAGCACGCAGCGTCGGCGAGGCTGAATCGATTGCCGAGCAAATAGGTGCGACCGTCGGCGAGCAGCACATCGAGCCACTGGGCGAAGCCGCGGCACTGCTCCTTCGCATACGGTGCGAGTTTCGGAATGTCCGCGAAGTTGCGCCCGGGCATCAACTTGCTTCGATCGTCAATGAACGCCTGGGGGATGCTGTCGCCGATCAGCGCGAAGAGCACCGGGATCGTCGAGAAGAAGAACAAGCGATCGGCCCACATGCCGATGGCGTGGCAAGCGCCCTCGCTTCTATCGGGATAGATCGTGGGCTCCGGGTGCACGCGTTCGATCGTGCGCGCGATCAGTTGGGTGTCGCAGTAGATGTCGGCGCCGATCTGCAGCACCGGAATCTTGCGGTAGCCGCCGGTGAGGGGAATGAGTTGCGGCTTCGGCATGATCGTCGGCTGATCGACGGCGTGCCAGGCGAGCTGCTTGTGCGCCAAGATCTTGCGAATCTTCTCCGAAAACGGCGAGGTATCGTATTGGTGGAGAATCAAGTCGGCCATCGGCTGCCTCCAGATTGCGCCATGAAGTCACCGGCTCATTGAGGCATTGGCCGACCTGAGTCAACCGCTGCCTTCGATGGCCTGATCGATCTCGCCACGGACGCCGTCGTCAGTCTCCCGGCCGCGATGATCACTCAGCGCCCGGCGCGCGGATGGGGTGCCGATCGCGCCCAACGCCCACGCCGCGTGCGCACGCACGAGCGCCGATGGGTCGCGCGTCAACGCAACGCCGAGATGCGGTACCGCTTCTGGGTTGGCGGTGTTGCCGAGCGCGACCGCGACGTTGCGCACGAAGCAGTCGCGACTGGCGCGGCTGATCGCGGTTGCTGCGAATCGCCGCTCGTACTCGCCGCGATCGAGGGCCAACAGGCCGGGAAGGTGCGGTGACAGATCGCGGCCGTCGCGTGCTGGCTGCTTGTCGTTCCACGGACACACGTCCTGGCAGACATCACAACCGAAAATCCAGTTGCCGATTTGCCGACGGAGTTGGCGCGGGATCACGCCGCGGAATTCGATCGTCAGGTACGAGATGCACAGACGCGCGTCCATGACGTAGTCGTCTTTCAGCGCGCCGGTGGGGCACAACTCCAAGCAGCGCCGGCACGTGCCGCAGTGATCGGGGACGATCGGCTCGGGATCGAGTTCGAGATCGGTGAAGATCTCACCAAGGAAGAACCACGAGCCGTGGTGTTGATGCAGCGTCATCGTGTTTTTCCCGAACCAGCCGATGCCGCCGAGCCGTGCCCACTCGCGTTCGAGCACCGGACCGGTGTCAACGTACGCGCACGTGGCGCCGCCGCGGCGGCGGATCGCCATGGCAAGTTGCTCCAGTTTGCTCAGCACGACGTCGTGGTAGTCGGGGCCGGCGGCGTACGCCGCGATGCGCCCGCGCAGCTCGGTGCGCCAGTCGATCGGCGGCGGTCGCACCGGATGGTACGGAAATCCGACGGTCACGACACTCCGGGCCTCCGCGAACGTTCGCCATGGCTCGAGGCGCTTCTTCAGCCCGCGGCCGAGGTACGACATCGTTCCGGCGTTCCCGTCGCGCAGCCATTCGCGGACGAACTCCCCGTGCGGCGGCGGTTGCACCGGCGCGAAGCCGCACAGCACGAAGCCGAGTCCTTGGGCGTCCCGACGAATGGCCGCTTTGAGTTCCATCGCTGACGACCGAGCGTACCATGCGTACGCGATGGACGAGAATCGGCGGCGAGAGTCGGTTGACTTCGCGCCATGCACGCGTTTTACACACCGGCGACTTCAACGTCGCGCACCAAGGAGACGGACGATGGCAGACATTCGATATGACGGCCGGGTCGCGGTGATCACCGGCGCCGGCGGCGGTTTGGGCAAGACCTACGCGCTGATGCTCGCCGGCCGCGGGGCGAAGGTCGTGGTCAACGACCTTGGCGGAAAGGCCGACGGCACGGGTGCCAGTCACGGCGCGGCTGATCAGACGGCGCAAGAGATTCGTGCCGCGGGCGGGGAGGCGATCGCCAACTACGACAGTGTGTCCACGCCCGAAGGCGGCGAGGCAATCACCAAGGCCGCCCTCGACGCGTTCGGCCGCGTCGACATCGTGATCAACAACGCCGGCATCTTGCGCGACAAGACTTTCGCGAAGATGACGCCGGATGAGTTGAACGCGGTGCTCGATGTGCACCTCAAGGGCGCGTTCTACGTCACCCAGCCTGCCTTTCGGGTGATGAAGGAGCAGAACTACGGTCGCATCGTGGTGACCGCGTCGGCCGCCGGTTTGTTCGGCAACTTCGGCCAGACCAACTACGGCGCCGCAAAGATGGGTCTGGTGGGCCTGTCGAATGTGCTCGCCATCGAAGGCGCCAAGAACAACATCATGTGCAACGCGATCGCGCCGATCGCCAAGACGCGCATGACTGAGCAATTGCTCGGACCCCTGGCGGAATTCGTCAAGCCGGAACTCGTCACGCCGCTGGTTGCGTATCTGGTGTCGGAGCAGTGCGCCGTGACGCACAATGTTTTCTCGGTCGGCGGCGGTCGCTACGCGCGCATCTTCGTCGGCCTCACGCCCGGCTGGTTTGCCGGCAAGGATAACGCGCCGAGCGTCGAGGACATCGCCGAGCATCTCGACGAGATTCGCAATCCGGACGGCTACATCATTCCGGACGGCATCGGGGACGAAATGCGCCAGATCGCCAAGCTGTTGCGCTAGCGCCGCTGCCGGCGCACCGCCGTGCGCCCGCTTCGTCCGCCCACGTTGACAATTCCGAAGACCGCGTGGTAACCGGAACGCTCGTTAGGTGAATCCCGATTCGGTTTTTTCTTGAGAACAATTCGCGCGATGTGAAGGAGCGTCCGTGCCGCCGATCCAGGGTCTGAAACTGCTCGATCTCTCCCGCCAACTTCCGGGACCGTTTGCCTCGATGCTGCTGGCCGATCTCGGCGTCGATGTGTTGGTGATCGCGGCGCCCAACGACGTCATGGGCGTCGGCATCCCGATGATCCAGCGCAACAAGCGCAGCATGACGCTCAACCTGAAGTCGCCCGAGGGCAAAGATATCTTCAATCGTTTGGCGAAAGACGCCGATGTCATCCTCGAAGGCTTTCGGCCCGGCGTGACCGAGCGTCTCGGTATCGACTACCCGACGATGGCGAAGCTCAACCCCCGCCTCGTCTACTGCTCGATCTCGGGCTATGGGCAGGACGGTCCGTACCGCGACAAAGTTGGGCACGACATCAACTACCTCGGGTACGCCGGCGTGCTCGGGGTGTCAGGCGCACCCGACGGGCCGCCGATCTCCGCCGGCGTGCAGATCGCCGACATCGGCGGCGGCGCGCAGATGGCTGTGATCGGCATTCTGACTGCGCTGCTTGCCCGTGCACAGACCGGTCGCGGGCAATTTGTCGACGTCTCGATGATGGACGGCGCGGTGTCGTGGAACGTGTTCCACATCCTCATGCATCTCATCTCCGGCCAGCAGCCGCAGCGTGGCAAGACGCGCCTCACCGGTCATCATCCGTGTTACGCGGTGTACGAAACCAAGGACGGCAAGTACGTCACCGTCGGCGCGCTCGAAGAACACTTTTGGAAGAATCTCTGCACGGCGCTGGGCGTCGAGGAGTTCATCCCCGACGAGTTCGCCGAAGGTCCACGCCGCGAAGAAATGTTTCGCGTCATCCGCACCAAGTTCGAGAGCAAGACCCAGAGAGAGTGGCTCGACACCCTCGGTCCGATCGACATCTGCTTCGGACCGGTAAACGATATCGCCGAGGTGTTCGAGGATCCGCAGGTGAAACATCGCGGGCTGTTGCCGGTGATCGACGGGCAACGCACGCTCGCCTCGCCGTTGAAATTCTCCGAAACCCCACCGCGAACGCCGTCGCTGCCGCCCGAGTTCGGCCAACACACCGCCGAGGTGTTGCAGCAACTGGGATTCGGCGCCGCCGATGTTGAGCGCTTGAAGGCGGCGCGGGTCATATAGTTTCGAAGAACGACGGGGTTGTTTTCATGGCCGGCGTCACCGGATTCGGCTCCTACATTCCGCGCTACCGACTGCCGCGCGAAGTGATCGCGAAGGAGTGGGGCCAATCGTCGATGGGCGGCGAGAAAGCGGTGGCCAACCACGACGAAGATAGTCTGACCCTCGCGATCAATGCTGCCACCAACTGTTTTGCCGACACCTCGCCAGTCAGGTTGGATGCCGTGTTTTTCGCCTCGACGACCTCGCCGTATCGCGAGAAGCAAGCCGCGGCGACCGTCGCGGCCGTGCTCGATACCGGCCCGCGAGTTCGCACCGCCGATTTCACCGACAGCTTGCGCGCCGGCACGTCGGCGCTCCGCGCGGGTCTCGATGGGCTCAGCGCGGGAGCGAAGACGGTCATGCTATGCGCCGGCGATTGTCGTATGGGCGAACCGGACAGCCCAGCCGAGCAAAACTACGGCGACGCCGGCGCCGCGGTGCTGCTGGGCAACACCGGCGTGATCGCCGAGGTGCTCGGCGCGTTCAGCGTGAGCGAAGACTTTCACGGCACCTGGCGTACCGAGGAGCAAGACTACCTGCATTCATTTCCCGGCGCATTCGAGACCAAGTTCGGCTATGCCCGCTTCGTCACTGCGGCGATTCGCGGGGTGCTGAAGGAAACCGACCTCAACGCCCCCCAAATCTCCACTGCGGTGATTGCGGCTCCGAATCCCCGCGCGCTGGTGGGCGTCGCCAAGGCGGTTGGACTCGATCCCAAGAAGCAGATCGGCGACACGTTGTGGGCGCTGCTCGGCGACACCGGCACGACCCAGCCGCTGCTGTTGCTCGCGGCGGCGCTCGAACGCGCCCAGCCGGGCGAGATCATCCTACTGGCGAGCTATGGCGACGGGGGTGACGCCTTCGTGTTCAAAGTGACCGACGCCATCGCCACCTATCGCACGGCACGCAGCATCTATTCGCAAATCGAAACCAAGCGTCCTCTCGCGTCGTATGGTAAGTACGCCCGCTTTCGAAAGTTGATCCGCAAGGACGCCACCGCCATGGACGTATCGACGCCGGTGGTGTTGTTCCGCGACCAGAAAGCCGTCCTGCCGCTCTATGGCGGCAAGTGTCCGCGGTGCCGGATCGTCCAGTTTCCGAAACATCGCATTTGCGTCGAATGCGGCGATCGCGAGGGGTTGGAAGAAGTGAAGCTGTCACGTCGCGGATCGTTGTTCACCTTCACCAACGATTTTCTGTTCGAGTCGCCCGATCAGCCGGTGACGCACGCGGTGGTGGAGTTGGATGGCGGCGGGCGGATCTACGTGCAGATGACCGATTGCCCGGCCGAACAAGTCGAGATCGACATGCCGCTGGAATTGACGTTCCGCAAGTACCACGAGGGATTCGGCATGAACAACTACTTCTGGAAAGCGCGTCCCGCCGCGTGAGCGATTCGTGCGGGTGACTAGTGATTTGGGAGGAATGAATGGATTTCGGATTCAGTGAAGAGCAAGAAATGCTGCGGCAGAGCGCGCGCCAGTTCCTCGAGAGCGAGTGCGCGATGACGCATGTGCGGAAAATGATGGACGACGATCGCGGCTACTCCGAGGAGCAATGGACCAAGATGGCCGGCCTCGGATGGCAGGGGCTGATCATTCCGGAGGACTTCGGCGGTGCCGGCTTGAACATGGTCGACCTCATCGTCGTGCTCGAAGAGATGGGCCGCGTGGTCATGCCCGGTCCGTTCTTCGCGACCGTGATGTTCGGCGCCTATCCACTGCTGCTCGGCGGCAGCAAGGCGCAGCAGAAGAAGTACCTGCCCGGGCTCGCCGACGGCAGCCTCAAGGCGACGCTGGCGCAAGTGGAAGAGAGCGGCCGCTGGGATGCGCCCGGCATTATGCTGCCCGCCAAGAAGACGGGCGCGGGCTTCGAACTCACCGGCACCAAGTTGTTCGTCCACGATGCACACAACGCCGATCTGTTGGTGGTGCCCGCCCGCACATCTGGGAAAAGCGAAAAGGGCGTCACGTTGTTCCTGGTCGATGCCAAGGCGCCGGGTGTCTCGGTTACCTTGCTCAAGACGATGGATCAGACCCGCAAGCTGTGCGAGGTCAACTTTGCCAACGTCGCCGTCGGCAAGGATGCGGTGCTGGGAAAAGTCGGCGCCGGTTGGCCGCTGCTCGATCGCATCGTCGATCGCGCCAAGGTCGCACTGTGCGGCGAGATGTGCGGCGGGGCGCAGAAGGTGCTCGAAATGAGTGTCGACTACGCCAAGGTGCGCGAGCAGTTCGGCAAGCCGATCGGCAGCTTTCAGGCGATCCAGCACAAGTGCGCCAACATGATGGTGCAAGTCGAGAGTTCGAAATCGGCGACCTACTACGCGGCGTGGGCGGTGGCCAACGACGTGTCGGAAGCGCACCTCGCGTCGTGCATGGCCAAGGCCTACTGTTCCGATGCGTACCGCATGGTGAGCGGTGAGGGCATCCAGATTCACGGCGGGATCGGGTTCACCTGGGAGCACCCGGCGCACCTGTACCTCAAGCGGGCGCGCAGCTCACGGGTGCTGCTCGGCGGTCCCGATTTCCACCGCGAGATCGTCGCGCGGCTGGCCGGCATCACGCCGCCCGTCTAGACATCTCCTTAATTAGTTGTATGATTCATCTATAAAGTCCATGACGGCGAAAGCCCGGCCATGGCAAGCGAGGCGTGGTGGCTATGGCGTTTGACCTGGTTGTGCGTGGCGGCACCGTGATCGACGGATCCGGTGGTGAGCCTGTCGTCCAGGACGTGGGTATCGATGGTGACCGCATCACGGCGGTCGGCCGCGGGCTGGGCCCGGGGAGCGAGGAGATCGACGCGTCCGGCCGGCTCGTGACCCCCGGTTTCGTCGACATCCACACGCATTACGACGGCCAGATCACCTGGGAGAACCGGCTGGCTCCGTCGTCGGGTCACGGCGTGACGACCGTCGTGATGGGCAACTGCGGAGTCGGGTTCGCGCCGTCGCGCTCCGAGCACCGCCAGGCCCTGGTCAAGCTGATGGAGGGCGTGGAGGACATCCCCGAAGTCGTCATGACGGCGGGCGTGCCGTGGACCTGGGAGACGT
>DATKMK010000053.1:0-82415 GCA_035541895.1 Binatia bacterium
CGCGCGCCGCGCTCGATCGTGCCGCAACTCACGGCCGCGGTCCGCGCTGATCTCGCACGGCTTGCCGAACGGCCGTCCAGCGGCTTGGCGCGCCGCGCTCGTCTGATCTTGGCGCGCGCCGACGGCGACTCCGTGCGCAACATCGCCCAGCGTCTCGGCATACACCGCGACACGGTGGCGCGTTGGCTCGTGCGGTTTGATCAACGCGGCTTAGCCGGCCTGCGTCACGGCAATCTCGGCAAGTCACGCAACCGGGTTTTCCACGCCGCGACCCACGCGGAGATCCGCCGCTGCGCCGGCAGCGATCCTCGAGAGTTGGGGGAGGCCTATTCGACTTGGTCGCTGATGAAGCTGCGCAACCATCTGATTCGTCGCGGGGTGGTGCGCACCATTAGCCACGAGGCGTTGCGCCAGATTCTCCAGCTCGAGCCGATCCCGCGAACCTATTGGCGGCAACCTGGCCCGCCTCTCGGTCCACCGCTGCATTCGAGCGTTCGCGCGCAACTGCTGACGTTGACGCGTCGTCCGCAAGCGCTGGCGCGCCGTGCGCGCGCCGTCTTGGCCCTCGCCGACGGCGAGAGCCTGCACGCGGTGGCCGCCAATTTTCATCTTGGGCGCACGAACCTGCGACGCTGGTTCGACGAGGTCCGCCGAAACGGTCTCGTCGGCTTGACCGCTCATGGAAGCGTAACTCCGAAGGATGCGCTCGGGCCCGAGGCAGGATCACACGATGGCTCAAATTGATCTCGTCATGGCCGCCGGTGGTCCACCCGCCGGCGCGTTGCGCCTGGCGGAAGCACGCGAGCCGCACGAGTGGCCGTGGAGCGATCGCGCGCCCGGAATGCCGTTCATCGGTTTCGTCTTCGCCACGCTGGCCGCGCTCGGACTGTGGAGCGCGCTCGGCTGCGGCATCTGGGCGCTGTGGTGGCGATGAAACTACGTGCCGACCAATCCCCGCGACGCGCGGCGACCGCACATCAGGCGTGGCAGCGCCGCGGTCGCCGCGCGTCGCGGGGCTCCTCCGGCAAGGCAATCGCCGCGAGCCGGATGCGGGTTGGGGTCCTACCATCGTGGGATGGCGCGGTCCGCAAAACCAGTCGAGCCGGGTTCGACTCCCGGAGGACCCATCGTCCGCCGGCGCGATCAAGGCGGCCGGTGCTGATCACATTCTGAAACAAGGGAGGTTTCTATGTCACAGTGGTTCGAAGACAACGCGCACTCAATCGGGCGCACCCCGCTGGTGCGCCTCAACCGCGTCCACGATGGGGCGCCGGCGACGATCCTGGCCAAGATCGAAGGGCGCAATCCCGCATACTCGGTCAAATGCCGCATCGGCGCCGCGATGGTGTGGGACGCCGAACGCCGCGGGCTCCTCGGCCCGGGCAAGCATTTGATCGAGCCGACCAGCGGCAACACCGGCATTGCCCTCGCCTTCGTCGCTGCCGCACGCGGCTATCCGCTGACCTTGACGATGCCCGACACCATGAGCATCGAGCGGCGCAAACTCTTGGTCGCGTACGGCGCAACGCTCGTGCTCACCGAGGGCGCGCGCGGCATGAGCGGCGCGGTCACGAAGGCCGAGCAGATCGCGGCATCGGATCCCGGGCGCTACGTGCTCCTGCAGCAGTTCGCCAATCCAGCCAACCCGGCAATTCACGAGAAGACCACCGGCCCGGAGATTTGGGACGATACCGCCGGCAAGATCGACATCTTGGTCTCCGGCGTTGGTACCGGCGGGACCATTACCGGCGTCTCACGCTACATCAAGAACCTACGCGGCAAGTCGATCCTCTCGGTCGCGGTTGAGCCGACGGCGAGCCCGGTGCTCACGCAAAAGCGGGCGGGCGAACCGCTCAAGCCCGGGCCGCATAAGATCCAGGGCATCGGCGCCGGCTTCGTTCCGGAAGTGCTCGACCTGTCGCTGGTCGACGCGGTCGAGCAAGTCTCGAACGAAGAGTCGATCGCCTACGCCCGCCGCCTGGCGCGCGAAGAAGGGATCATCTCGGGTATCTCGAGCGGCGCCGCAGCCGCCGTCGCCGTTCGGCTCGCCAAGCGACCGGAGCATGCCGGCAAGACCATCGTCACTGTGTTGCCCGATTCGGGCGAACGCTACCTGAGCACGATTCTGTTCGAAGGCATCTTCGACCCACAAGGAGCCGCGCTATGAGCAACTTGGCAATTAAGACCCCATCAACCAATCCCGTGTGGGAGTTTGGCCCCGTCGTCGATTCGCTGACCGCGGCCAACGCGGAACCTCTTACCGGCCGCCGCCCGCATGGTGGCCGATCTTTGCTGCCGTCGCGCGAAGCGCTCGATCGTATCGTCGAGGATCTCCGGGCCGCACTGTTTCCCATCCACTTCGGCCCGCGCGAACTGAGCGACCGCCGGGTCCATTCGTACATCGGCGAGCGACTGAGCACGGTGCTGCCGGCGCTGCAGGAACAAGTGCGGCGAGGCTTGCTGTTCGCCGCCAACGGGCCTGCGGACGTGAGCGGGTTCGAGCGACGAGCGGTCGAGGTGACGCGCGAGTTCGCATTTCGGCTGCCGGCGATTCGCGCGTTGCTCGGGAGTGACGCCCAAGCCGCCTACGACGGGGATCCGGCGGCAACCAGCCCGGACGAAGCCGTGTTCTGCTATCCCGGGATCGCCGCCATCACCTATCATCGCATCGCGCACGAACTCTATGCGCTCGGTGTGCCGCTCATCCCGCGCATCATCACGGAGATCGCCCACAGCGAGACCGGCATCGATATCCATCCGGGTGCGCAAATCGGCGGCAGCTTCTTCATCGATCACGGCACCGGCGTGGTCATCGGCGAGACGAGCGTGATCGGCGAGCGCGTCCGCCTGTACCAAGGTGTCACCTTGGGTGCGAAGCGTTTTCCAACCGACGCGAACGGCCGATCGATCAAAGGCATCCCGCGGCATCCGATCGTTGAAGACGACGTGACCATCTACGCCGGCGCGACGATCCTCGGCCGCATCACCATCGGCCGCGGCTCCAGCATCGGCGGCAACGTGTGGCTGACGCACGGCGTGCCGCCGGGCAGTCGCATCAATCAAGCCCCCGCTCGCGACGATATCTTCGAGGGCGGGTCCGGAATCTGAAGCAGACCGAGGCGGATCAGATACCAACCTTGGAAAAAGGAGAATCCAAAAATGGCAGACTCACAACCGACACTGGCCAGTCAAACCCTCAGCGTGCGAGCGGCACGCACGCTGTCGAATCCGAGCAAGACCGTTCCGCAGATGCTATCGGTCTCGCCGCGCTGGTTACTCCACTTGCTACCGTGGGTGAACGTCGAAGGCGGCGCCTACCAAGTCAACCGGAGACGCATCGTGCTGACGCAGGGCGATCGGATCGTCGCGGGCATCGAAGGCGAGAGCGCGCAAATCGACCCGGCCGCGCTGCGCGCCCTGCCGCTGCTGCGCGGCGCCGACGACAAACTCCTTGAAGCCATCGCCGGGCTGTTGTTCGACGAACGCCACAACGCCAACGAGACCCTCTACAACGAAGGCGATCCGGGCGCGAAGTTCTACATCGTCGTCAAAGGCAAGGTGGAGATCACCACCACCGACGCACACGGCCAGAAGCTGCGCTTGGCATTGTACGGCGACGGCGACTACTTCGGCGAAACCGCGCTGCTCAACGACTGGCGCCACACCACCACGGCCGAGACGCTGACCAGCGCGACCTTTCTCACGCTCGATCGCGCCCAGTTCCGCAAGCTGCTCGATTCGTCGCCCGAACTGCGTGCGTCCTTCGAGCAGCTCGTCCAACAGCATGAAGCCGCGGGCGTGAAGCACAACGAGTACGGCGAGGCGGGGATCGACATCGCGTCGTATCGCGAAGGCGAGCCCGAGTTGCAACGCACGTTCGTCGATTACGACGACTCGCCGCGCGAGTACCAGTTGAACGTGATGCAGACCGTGATTCGGCTGCACACGCGCGTCACGGACCTCTACAACAACCTCTACGATCAACTGCGCGAGCAGCTTCGGTTGACGATCGAGGGCATGAAGGAGCGCGAAGAGCTGGAGATCATCAACAACCCCGAGTTCGGTCTGCTGCACGCGGCGGCACCGTCCCACCGCATTCGCACGCGCTCGGGTCCGCCGACACCCGACGATCTCGACGATTTGCTGGCCCACGTCTGGAAAGAGCCGGCGTTCTTCCTCGCCCACCCGCGTGCCATCGCCGCCTTCGGGCGCGAAGCGACGCGCCGTGGCGTGCCGCCTCCAACCGTACAACTGTTCGGTTCGCCCTTCCTCACCTGGCGCGGCGTGCCGATCGTCCCGTCCGACAAACTGTTGGTCAACCGCACCGGCACCGATCACTCCGCCGGCCTCACCAACATTCTGTTGCTGCGTGTGGGTGAGGCGAAGCAAGGCGTCGTCGGGCTGCACCAGGTCGGGTTGCCGGGCGAACAACTGCCCGGACTGTCGGTGCGGTTCATGGGCATCGACAACAACTCGACCGCTTCGTACTTAATCACGTTGTACTTCTCCGCGGCGGTGCTCACGGAAGACGCCCTCGCGGTGCTCGAGAACGTCGAAGTCGGCAACTACCATGACTACGAATGATCCCGTTGCCGTCGTGCCGGTCGCGACGGCTGAAGCATTGATCGCCCAGGGAGTCGAAGCGCTCGGACTCCCCAGTGACATTGACAGCGCGGCGATCGATCGGATCGCGGCGGACCTTTTCGCCGCGATGGGAACACCGATTCCTGAGGCGTCAACTCCTCCCGCGGCGATCCCGACGGTGCCGACGCCGGGTGCGGTGATTCCCGGTGCGACGGCGGCGGCAACCACCGCCGCCGCCGCACCAACTCCCAGCAGCGCGACCCAATCGCGACCGATCCCCGAGGCCATCGCACCGGATGTCGTCATCCCCACTTCCGCAGCCGTGGCCCCGTTTGCTGCGATCTCGCGTGTCTCGGTTCCAGAGCCGCCGACCGCCCCCGGGGCCGTGGCGCCAAGTGCAGTCGGCGCCGGCCTACTGCCGAGTTTCGACGCGCTGTCGCTGCGCACACCGAACCTCGACGCCGGGTTGCCGCGCTTGTTCAACTCACCCGCGCCGCCGGCCCATGCGATTGCGAGTGAGTCGCCTTACTACTTCTTGACGCCGCCCGCAGCGCCGGCCCCGACTCCCGCAACCCCGCTGCTGCCGCGCCGTGTCTTCGACGTGCGCGACATCCGGCGCGATTTTCCAATTCTGCAAGAACGCGTGCACGGTCGCCCGCTGATTTGGCTCGACAACGCCGCCACTACGCAAAAGCCGCGTGCCGTTATCGAGCGACTGGTGCACTACTACGAACACGAATACTCGAACGTGCATCGCGCGGCGCACACGTTGGCGGCGCGTTCGACCGATGCGTACGAAGGTGCGCGCGAGAAGGTGCAGCGTTTCATCGGCGCGGGATCAGCGAGTGAGATCGTCTTTGTCCGCGGTACCACCGAAGGCGTCAACTTGGTCGCCAATAGTTGGGGTCGCAAATTCATCGGCAAAGACGACGAGATCGTGCTCACGACGATCGAGCATCACTCCAACATCGTGCCGTGGCAGTTCTTAGCCGAGGCCGTTGGCGCAGTGTTGCGCGTCGTGCCCGTGACTGATCGGGGTGAGGTGCTGTTGAGTGACTACGGCAAGCTGCTCAATGCGCATACCCGCTTGGTGGCCATCACCCACGTCTCGAACGCACTCGGTACCGTGCTGCCGGTCGGCGAGATGATTCAGGCCGCACATCGGTACGGCGCGCGCGTGCTCATCGACGGCGCGCAGGCGGTCTCGCACTTTCCCGTGAACGTGCAGGCGCTCGACGCCGACTTTTATGTCTTCTCGGGACACAAAGTGTTCGCGCCCAGCGGCGTGGGGGTCGTGTACGGCAAGAAGGCGCTGCTCGACGAGATGCCGCCGTGGCAAGGCGGCGGCAACATGATTCAACACGTCACCTTCGAGCGCAGCACGTTCGCCGATCCGCTGGCGCGCTTCGAGGCCGGCACCGCGACGCTCGGCCCCGCCGTCGGGTTGGGCGCCGCCGTCGACTACTTGGACCAGATCGGCATGGAAAACGTCGCCCGCCACGAACAGGAACTGCTGCACTACGCCACCGACTGCTTGCGTCGAATCCCGGGCGTGCACTTGATCGGCACCGCACCTGAAAAGGCGGGCGTCGTGTCCTTCGTCGCCGACGGCATCAGTGCCGAAGAGCTGGGCGGGTTTCTCGACCAGGAAGGTATCGCGGTGCGGGCGGGACATCACTGCGCGCAGCCGACGATGGAGCGCTTCGGCGTGACCAGCACCGTGCGCCCATCGCTGGCGCTCTACAACACGCACGAGGAGATTGACGCGCTCGCGCGCGCGGTGAAGAAAGCTCTAGGGAGCTGAGTCGCGCATGGGATTACTCTCGATCGGGACGGCGCTGTTCGGTGGGGCGCTTATCGGCGGTACCGCCAGCGGCCTCCTGCTGTTCAACGGCCGGATCGCGGGAATCAGTGGCATTGTAGCCGGATTGTTGTCGCCGCAACGAGGTGACGTTGCATGGCGGCTCAGCTTTGTGCTGGGTCTCCTTGCGGGTGGCGCCGTGCTGATGGTTGGCAACCCCTCCGCCATCGGCACGGCCCATCCGCGTTCACTCCCGGTGTTGGCGATCGGCGGATTGTTGGTCGGTGTGGGCACGCGGGTCGGCAGCGGCTGCACCAGCGGTCACGGCGTGTGCGGGCTCGCGCGACGCTCGGCCCGCTCGCTGGTGGCAACGGTGACGTTCATGACTACCGGTGCCCTGGCGGTTTATCTCTTCAACCACCTTCTCGCGGGGTACGTGTGATGAGGTACGTGAGCGCCTTCGTGTGCGGAACGGTGTTCGCGATCGGACTGGGAATCTCCGGGATGACTCAGCCGACCAAGGTCATCGGCTTTCTCGACGTCGCCGGTGCGTGGGACCCGACACTCGCGTTCGTCATGGGCGGAGCCGTCTTGGTGTCGGCGACGTTGTTCCCACGCATCCTCCGTCGTCGCACGGCCGTGCTTGATGATCATTTCGCGCTTCCGGAGAAGAAAACGATCGATGGCCGTCTATTGATCGGCGCAGCGGTATTCGGAGTGGGCTGGGGACTGTCCGGCTACTGTCCGGGACCGGCAATCGTCTCGTTGGTGACGGGAGCGCGGCCGGTTGTCGTGTTCGTTGCCTTCATGCTCGCCGGTCTGTATCTCGGCGGGCGTGTCCACCCGAATCGAGGACCGCGGGATGCCTGACGACATTCCGAGCGTGACCATCCACGACGGCTGGTTGCGCGTTCATTTCGGCGGCGCGCGAGGCTGCGCCGATTTTCATTTTCGCTGGCTGCGACACAACTGTGATCTCGATCGCCACCCGCAGACCAGCGAGCGGCTCGTCGACTCGTCGGAGCTGCCGGAGGATCTTCGCATCACCGCAGCACGCATCGACGGCGACGCGCTGCTCGTCACCTGGGCGCACGATCACCGCACCAGTCGATACAAGCTTGCGTGGCTCGATCAGCACGCCTACGCCCGCGATCGGCTCGACCGCCCGCCGCCGTCAAACGTTGCCGATCTCGAAATTCATCGCGCGAGCGGGGGCATCGGCGAGGAGATCGCCGCAACGCTTGTCGGTTTGGCTGCGCATGGGGCCGCGGTCGTGCGGCGTGCCGAAGGCGCCACGGTTGCGCCCGAGGATGAAACCGAAGCCGTCATCGCGGCGTTCGCAGCGCGCGGCCTGCGAGTCGTCCCGACGCACTTCGGGCGGATCGAAGACCTCCGCACCGACAACACCACCAACGAGAACACCGACCAGCTCGGCTACACTGACGCCGCGGTCGATCCGCATACCGATCAGCCATTCCTCGAGACCCCGCCGCGCTACCAGTTGCTGCAGGCGATTCGGGCGGCCGACGATGGCGGTGAGAGCGCACTAGTCGACGCGGCGGCGGCCGCGGCGTACTTGACCAGCCTCGACGCGCACGCGGCGGAGCTGCTGCGCACGGTGCCCGTACGCTTCCATCGTAAGCAGCAAGCGTTCGAGCGCGTCGTCATCTCGCCGATTCTTACCGGCGAAGGCGACTCGTTTCGCGTGCGCTACTCCTACTTCACCATGGCGCCGCACCAGGTGCCGTTCGAGCAGATGGAAGATTGGTACCGCGCCTACGACCGCTTTGCGCGCCTGGTGCGTGATCCCCACCATCAGTATCGGTTTCTGCTGCGACCGGGCGACTACGTGCTGTACGACAATCGCCGCATGCTGCATGCGCGCACCCGCTTTCGCGGCGCGCGTTGGGTGCGGGGGATCTACTTCGATCTCTGACGAAGCGCGGATGGCAGCTCTAGCCCCAAGGAGACGAAGAAGCTTCACCACTGAGTCTCTGTGGTGAAGCCATTTTTCACATCAAGCCGATGGCGGATGGCACGGAGGCCCCGCGATCAGGCTGCGTTTCACAACCGCTCCGCCGCATGCAACCCGAGCACCTCGTTGGCGCCGTCTTCGATGAGCGAGGCGCGAGCATCGCGCAGGAGCTTTTCGATGGGATACTCCTGACTCAAACCGTTGCCGCCGAAGATCTGCAGCGCGTCGCTGGCGACTTCGAACGCCGTCTGCGTCGAGGTCACCTTCGAAGCGATTGCGTAGTGAACGGCCGGGAAGCCACCGGCGGCGCCGGTCATCGGGTTGTTCATGATGTTGTACAGCGTCACCCGTCGGTTGAGTGAGCGCGCGGCTTCGATCTTGCGGAACATCTCGAACAACTTCAGCTTCACCGCCTGATGCTGCATGATCGGCACACCGCCCTGCACCCGCTGCTTGGCGTAGTCGACCGCCATCTCAAACGCGGCGCGTGCGCAACCGACGAACGTCGCGCCCATATAGCCGTTGGCGGTGCACAGCGTCAGCTCGATGCCCATCGGATACATCTCGGGCGGAATCACCAGGTGCGCAGCCGGCACGCGAACCGCGTCGAAGAACACCTCGCCCTGCGGCAGCGGCCGTTGCCCGAGCTTTTCGAGCGGCTTGCCGCGCGAGACCCCCGGGCTGTGCAGGTCGACGAGCAACACGCCGCGACCCGTCGCGCCGCCGCCGTTGTCGACCGCGGTGTACAAAGCGGCCGAATCGGCAATCGGCCCGTTCGAGACCCACGCCGCCTTCTGCCCGTCGATGACGTAGGAATCACCGTCGCGCCGCGCGACGCAGTTGGGCTTCTGGCGCCACGGCCGGTCCTCTGCGCCGCTCATGTCGAGCACGTCGCTGCCGTGGTCCGGCTCGGTGATCGCCCAACAGCCGATGCGGTCAACCGGAAACGCCGCGGTCAGCGCCGGGTTCTGCGAGCCCTGCGCCAGCATCGCGGGGAACTCGGCGGCACCGAGACTGATCGCGAGCCCGGAGTCGCCCCAGCCCAGCTCTTCGGTGGTCACGCTGACCAATCGGGCGCGCTGGAGCGGCGTCAACGACGACTCGGTGTTGGTGAGGAGGCGGACGCCGAGCTTGTCCCACTTCTCGTGCACGTCGCGCAGCAGCGAGTGGCGCACGACCGCGTCGGCCGGCAGCCGGTCCAGCGCTTGCCCTGCGGGTCGCATCACATCCTCCGCGAATCGGTGCACAAGGTCACGGATGGTTCGTTCGTCGTCGGAGAGCTCGAAGTCGATGTCCTGGATCGTCATGCGCGGATCCTTCCCATGGCAACCTGCGATCATCCGTTCGGAGTGATGACCGCGCGTCCTCGAATGCTTCCTGCGTGCAGGCGGCGGTACACTTCAGGTGCTTGTTCGAGCGCAAACAACTCGACGTGCGGACGGATGGTTCCCGCTTGCGCCAACGTCGCCACCTCGGCCAACTCCGGGATACTGCCGTAAAATGTCGAAGCGACTGACAGCTCGGTGGGTATGCCGAGGTAGCTGAACGGCAGCGACCCACCGCCAATTCCGACCACGGTCAAATGGCCCAACCGCCGCGCCACGCTCACCCCAAGCTGCATCGTCGCGTCGACACCGACGATGTCGAGCACCAACTCTGCGCCCGCGCCGCGGGTCAGGTCACGAATCTGCTCGCTGGCGCGATCGCCGGCGCCAACGGTGGCGTCTGCACCAGCCGATTGCGCAGCGGCGAGCTTGTCGGCTGCGAGATCCACGGCAATGACGCGCGCAGGGGCCAACGCTTTGAGAAGTTGAATCGCCATCTGCCCGAGACCGCCGGCTCCGATGACGACCGCGGTTGATCCCGGGCGCAGCAACGCCAGCGAGCGCTTGATCGCGTGGTAGGTCGTCAAGCCGGCATCCGTCAGCGGCGCAGCTTGACGTGGGTCGAGATCACCGAGCGGACACAGGAAGCGCACCGACGGCACGAGCATGTGGCTCGCCATTCCGCCGTCGCGCCCGAGGCCGCCGCCCGAGAAGAGCGGCGCCCGTTCGCAGTAGTTCTCGGCGCCGACGCGGCACGCGGGGCAGCGCCCGCATCCCCACACGCTGTACACGATCACCGGCTCGCCGGGCTGCACGCCGTCGACACCCGGGCCGAGGCGTTCGACCCAGCCGGCGTTTTCGTGACCGAGCGTGAATGGCAGCGCGTAGGGCAACGCGCCGGCGGGGGATGCCAGGACGTGCAAGTCCGAGTGGCAGACGCCAGCACCGCCGACCTTGACGAGCACCTCTCCCGGTCCCGGCTCGCGAATCTCGACCTCGCAAAACTCGGCGGGCGCTTGCCACTGCGTCATTCGATACGCCTTCACGATGCCTCCTCTCGCGCTCGTCGCGTTGTCCTCAGAATCGTCGGGGCATCGCGAACTCGCTGCGGCCGAGCTGGCGGTAGTAGCCGACAAAATCGTTGGCGCGGGTGGCGCCGATCGCGCCGTTGGCGCAGATTGCCCGACAGTTGTTACAACTGATGCAGCCGCGCTGACTCGCCTTCACGCGCGCCTTCTTCTTGCCGCTCTCACGGTACAGTTCGAGCACGTTGGCGGGGCAGACGAGCGTGCAGAGTTTGCAGCCGTCGCACTTGTCGAGATCGATCGCGACGCGGTGAAAGATGCATTGGGTCGGATCGTCCCAATCCGGAAAGTGACGTCGTTCCTGTTTGGACAGCAAAGCCATCGCAGCCTCCGCTTAGTAGAGGATTTCTTTCCGGCCGGCTTCGAACCAGGCGATTTCGTGGGTGTCGCGTGCGACTAGTCGCGTTGGCTCGCCGACCGGGTAGCCGACGGTGATCGCCTCGCTCAACTCGTACGGCGGTTCGACGCCGAGGCGGGCGCACCACTCGGGGCTCTGGTTGAGGAACTTCGAGAAGCCGATCCAGCAGGTGCCGAGACCGAGGCTGTGCGCGGCCAGCACGATGTTGGTCCCGCAGATGCCGAGGTCGATCTCGGGTGAGCCGATACCGCGCTTGTCCATCAGCAGCAAAATCACCGTCGGCGCGCGGTGAAACACGGCGAAGCGCCCGTCGGCGATCGCGGTGACCACCGCCATCGGCACCGGGTGCAACATGTTCGGCCGCAGCCGATTGAACAGCTTCGCTTTGGCGCGCGTGACGAAGTGCTTCGCCGACCCCTTGGGATAGTTGACGTAGTCCAACCCGGCGGAGAGTTTCTTACACGCCGCGATGCAGAAGTCTTCCATGCCTTGAATCATCTCGGCGTCGCGCACGACGACGAACTTCCAGGGCTGGCAATTTCCCTGCGACGGCGCGTAGCGCGCGACCTCCAACATTCGTCGGATCAAGTGTGCCGGCACTTGGCGGCGTTTGTATTTGCGGATGCTGCGGCGCTGCAGCATGACCTGCTCGACCGCGTTCCACTCGGCGTGTTCCGGGACCTCGATGATCTTCGAGACCCGCCCCGCTTCGGCTTCGACCTGTTCGGGATCTTCGTTTTGCGCCACGGCAAGATTTGCCTTCGCCATCGCTTGATCCTTTCCCCAAAACGCTTGCAGTGCAGCCTCCGCAGAGATCGCGTCAGATCCTTTGCACTTCCACGTTCACGCCGCGCGGACCGAAATTCGGCGCGCCATAGAGCGCGCGGTAGTGCAGTTGTCCGTAGTCGCCAGCCAGGTGCAGCGATTTCCACGAACCGACGACCGCTTCTTGTTGCCCCTTGTGACCGTTGAACTGAAAGTTTTCCCACGCGTGGTAGATGATCACCTGGCCGGGCTGTGCGGAGGGCGCGATCTTCACGAGGCACTCGAACGCGCCGAGATCGTTCGCAACGCGCACGCGATCGTTGTCGCTGATCTGCCGCGCGAACGCGTCGTCCTTGTTCATGTAGAGAACCGGCTCGCCCCGTTGCAGCCGCAGCATGGTCGACTCGCTGCGCCAGATGGTGTGGATGCTCCACCGGGTATGGCCGCCGGTCATGCGCAGCGGGTACGGTCCCCCCACTGCGGGCGGCGCCTTGTGCACCGGCAGTGCCTCGCCGGCAGCGACGTACCAGTCGTGGTCGAGGTAAAACTGCTGCCGTCCGGTCAGCGTCGGCCACGATTCCTTCTCGTCGACCTGCCAGGCGTTCGGGTACAGCGGACGTGCGAAATCCACGTCGCTGCACATGTTGTTGAACATGTTGTAGTGGCCGTTGCGTTTGATCGGGACGACTCCCCGCTTGACGGCGTCGTTCCACGTCGTCCCTTCGCAAATCTCCGACCGCTCGAAGATGTAGTCCATGCCGGCATGTGGATCATCGGGCTTGAACGCGCCGTCGTTGCTCCAGGCGTCAAACACCTTCGCCAGCTCCAAGTCTCTGCCGAAGGCATTCTTCACCGTCGTGACGCCGCGTGCCCGGGCTCGCTCTTGGATGTGCTGCGCGAGACTTCCGAAAATCCACCACTCGCTACGTGACTCGCCGAGCGGGTCGACCGCCTGGTCGCTCAACACGAGGTAGGGCAGGAAACCCCACGCGTATTTGATGCCGATCTTCTCGTAGTAGCCGGCGGCCGGAAGAATGATGTCGCTGTGCATCCCGGTCGTCGACATCTGGGTATTCACGTTCACGACGAGATCGAACTTCGGCCACAAGTGTTTCAGCGCGATCTGCGGTGACGGCCACTGGCGCAGGGGGTTGTCGGAGTTGACGACGAAGACTTTCGGCGACTTACCCGGCGCCGGGTACATCGGCATCCAGCCCTGCTCGAGTGCCGTCTTCATCGCGGCATCCATGCCGAGTGGATTGCCCGCATCGTTGTGCGCCGCGGACCCCATCGTCGGAGCATAGCCGCCATGTACCTGGAGCCACGGCAAGACCGGGCAGAACGCCAAGCTACGGGAGCGCTCCATGATGTACGCCTCGACGTCGCGCACAGCCGGCCGACCGGTGACGCGCAGCGCGAGCTTCATCCACGACGACACTTCGCCGGAGCCGAGTTCGTCAAAACCGCTCAACGCCCACCAGGCGCCGAGCCGGAGGCCGCCGCCGGGTTTGCCTTGGTTGCCGGTGAGCGCCATCAGCAGCGCGAACGACCGGTGCATCAGATCGCTGTGATAGTGCTTGCACGCGCCGGTCGATGCGTAGATCAGCGCGGCCTTCGCGGCAGCCATCCCGCGCGCGGTGCGCCGGATGACGTCGGCGCGGACTCCGGTGATCTTCTCGGCCAGTTCGGGCGTGTAGTTCGTGCTCAGTTGCCGGCGCAGCAGTTCATGGAGCGGCTCGACCTCGACGCGCTTGCCGTCCGCAAGCGGCACCGCCCACCGGCCCGTGAGCGCGGGCCTGAGGTCGCCGAGCGCCAACGTCGGCTTCTTCATGCCGCGGCTTCCCGGAGCGAGCAGCGGCGCCTTCTGAACTTCATCCCACATGTAGAACGCGTCGACGCGGCCGTTGGCGACGACGTCGCGCTCGCGCAAGAAGCGACCGGTATCCGTGCGCACCAAGAACGGCAGATCGGTCTGCTCTTTGACGTAATCCTCCGTGCACAGCTTCTCGGTGATCATCACCTGCGCCATGGCGAGCGCGAGCGCCGGGTCGGTTTGGATCTTCGGATTGAGCCAGAGATCGGCGTGTACCGCGGTGGCGTTGTAATCGGGCCCGATGACGACGAGCTGCGCGCCGCGGTAGCGCGCTTCGGTGAGGAAGTGCATGTCCGGGATGCGCGTGTAGAGCGGATTGGCGGACCACAGGACGATGTAGTCGGAGTTGAAATAGTCGTCCGCCGTGCCGTCGTTCATGAACATGCCGTAGGTCTGGATCATGCCGACCGGCATGTCGCCGATGCCCGAGAACGTGTCGAGAGTCGATGCGCCGGTGATGCGTGTGAAGCGGAACTCCGCGGCGGAGTCCGGGCCGTGATCGAAGTTCGGTCCCGGCGTGGCCACCACCGTTTCGGTCCCGTGCGTGGCCGCGGCGGTGACGATGGCGTCAGCGACCTTATCGAGCGCGTCGTCCCAACTGATACGTTTCCATGTGCCGCTGCCGCGTTCGCCGACGCGCTCGAGCGGGTAGCGCAAGCGCTGCGGTGAGACCAGTAACTTGCTGTAACACGCGCCCTTCTGACAGCCGCGCGGGAAGAAGTCGGGGGTTCCCGCGCGCCCGCCCTGGTCGTACGCGTGCGACTGCTCTTCGCGCCACACGATGCCGTCCTTGACGTAGACGTCCCAGGCGCACGCCGACATGCAGTTCGCGCGGTTGTGACTGCAGTGCACGACGCGATCCCACGTCCACTTCGCGCGGTAGACGTCTTCCCAAGTACGGTAGCTCGGGACCACCGTGCGAGCCGATGCCGACCCCGTTTCGCCCGTCTGAGCAAATCCCAATCGGTCGAGCGACAACAGCAGCGTGGCTGCGCCGGCGGAACGGAGAAAGGTTCGTCGTGTAAGCTCCATATGCTTCCCGAACGAAGCTCAAGCGCGGCCGGCGTTCCTGTGCTCGGTGACGCGCGGACCGCGCGCGGTCCAGTGCGCTTCGGCTGGAGTGGTACTCGTTCCGAGTAGTCGTCTCGAAATTCCCAGCAGTTGCGCTCGATGGGCGGCGAGCTGCCGCGGGTTCAACGGGTCGAACGGCCAGCTCGGTACCATCCGAGGCATGGCCGCGACGAAGAACACGGTCGCGCCAACGATGGTGAAGATGAAATGAATCGGATCGATCGGGTGAAACAGCCCGTGTCGTTGTCCCTCTTGAATCGCGCGGGTTAGCGTGGAGATAACCGCCGCCCCGTTCCCGGCGGCCGCGAGGACGCGGTCCTGCGATCCGTCCGCTGCCTCCCAGAGCAGCAAGCGTGCGACCGCTGGGCGCTCGGCGACATAGCCGACCCAGGTATCGACGATGGCTTCGATGCGCTGCGGCAGGGGCTCGGATTTCGTGAGGACGACCTGATAGCGGTCGAGCAATTCACCGAAGATGTCGCTCAAGACCGCATCGTAAAGTTCGCGCTTGTCGCGAAAGTAGTAGACCAGCGACGCGCGGCGAACGCCGACTCGTCCCGCGACGTCCTCCAAGCGCGCCGCCGCGTAGCCCTTCTCAGCAAACACTGTCTCAGCGGCTACCAAAATGGTTGCGCGCGTACGCTCCGCTCTCGCGCCGGTCGGACGAGGCTGCTGAGGTCGGTCGGTCATCACGGCGATTTCTACCTGCGAGCAGGCAGAATCGGCATGACGAACGTCAGGGAATCCGGTGACTGGTGCTCGTGACTAGTGAATCGTCGGAGGGTGGCCGTCGTGCCAGCGAATGCCGGCCACCTCCGAACCATACGCCATCTGCAACCGGCGATCAGCGCGCCTCGCTATATCTCGTAGTACAGGCCGCGCTCGCGAACTTCGCGCCGCTCGTCGGCGGGATAGAGGGCGTGGATCAGCTCGTAGGCGTAGCGGATCGCCAGCAGCGTGCTGGTTTGGCGCACGGGTTGTTCGAGGAAGATCTCTTCCTTGTCCAACCGTTCGAGCATGCCGGCGCGCTCCATGCTTGCGAACAACGGGGCGCGGACGCCGCACAGCAACACGTGAATGTTGCGCGTTTTCATGCGATCGAGGAAACCCTCCAGCAACGCCAGGCCCACTGCGTCGGGGTTGCGCACCCGCTTCATGCGTAAGACAACGACGCGCGTGGCCGCGTCGGCGCGCTCTTCAATGTAGGCGAAGTGCCGTTCGAGTGCCGCGGTCGAGCCGAAGAACATTTCGCCTTCCAGCCCGAAGATAAGGATTGGGCCCGACACCACGTCTTCCGGCAGCCGCTCATGGATTCGGCCGTCGACCGCGACGACGAACTCGGTCAGCAGCATGCGGCCGGCACGCCGCACCGCCAGCAGGAACGACATGAACACGCCGATCAACACGCAGAACTCGACCGAGATCGCGACCGCAGCGACCGCGGTAGCCGCCACGATCGCAGCGTCGAAGCGTGTGGCTCGCAGGTGATACGCCAGCACACGCCGATCGATCATCGTCCAAGCGGTAACCATCAGGATGCCGGCGAGCGCGGCGCGCGGGATAAAGCGCGCGTAGGGGGCGAACTCGATTATGATCAGCCCCACCGCCACCGCGGAGACGACGCCGGACCATTGCGTCGACGCGCCCGCTTGTTGATTGATCGCCGAGCGGGTCAGCGAACCCGAACCGGGAATGCACTGAAAGAAGCTGCCGGTGAAGTTCGCCAAGCCCTCGCTCAGGCATTGCTGATTCATGTCCAGCTTCTGCCGCGTTTGCGCCGCGATCGCCTTTGCCATCGAGATCGCTTCGAGCAGCCCAAGCACCGCGATCGCCAGGGCCGAATTGGAGAAGGCGCGCACCATCGCCGGATCGAACGCGGGCAACGCGAATTGCGGCAACTTGCTGGGAATAGCGCCGACGACGGCGACACCTTGCCGGTCGAGTCCGAGACGCGTGACGAGCGCGGCCATGCCGACGACCACGAGCAGGAACTCCGGCAGGAGTCGCCACCCGATTTGTCTTTTGACCCATCGCAGCACCACAACCAGCGCAATGGTGCCGAGGCCGATCGACGCGGTCGCGGCGTGGATCCCGCCGCCGTAGATCACCGTCAGCCAGAAGCGATACAGAAAGTGCGCGTGCGCATCGCCCATCGCGCGCATGCCGAGCAGGTTCTTCAACTGGTCGAGCACCAGCAAGGTGCTGGCGCCGGCGGTGAACCCGACGATGACTGAGTGAGAGATGTAGCGCGTAAGATCGCCGAGCCGGCAGAGCGTGATCGCGAGTTGGATGCAGCCGACCATGAAGGCGAGTAGCACCGCAGCCTGAATCTTCTGATCGGGCGCTTCGACCATGGCGACCGCGCTGAGTACCGCGATCGAGATGGCGTTGGTCGGGCCGTTGATCAGTTGGCGCGAGGAATCGAACAGCGCCCCGACCGCGGTCATCACCACGGCGGTGTAGAGGCCGTATTCCGGCGGCACGCCGGCGACCATCGCGTAGGCCATCGCCTGCGGCACGGCGACGGCGGCGACCGTCAATCCGGCGATCGCATCCGCACGCGCATCCGCCGCATCGTATCGACGGAGCGAATCGAACGCGGGAATGAACCGAAAGATCCCCGTCGGAAGCGCGGGACGAACGGCCGGCGCGCTCAATGACGCTCCCACTCAAACGGCATGGCGCCGGACTGTAATGCCATCGCACCGTTTCGGCAACGGGCGGGGCGCGCATATCGCGCATGGCGTATGGCCGATCGTCCGGACGATGTGCGCGCGAACTGCGGCGCACCGCGGTGATGCCGATCATCGCATCAATGAGCCAGGGGTCATTTCCGACCGACCACCCGACTCGGTAGACGGTGCTCGTTTGGGAGGCGTCACGATGAAGTCCATTTCGACTGTTCAACTCAAAGACGTGACCGCGGTCTACAACGGGGTGGAAGGAAACCTGTGGGAGCTGCTCATGGGGCAGCAGATTCACATCGGCGGCTTCAAGTCGTCGATGGATCTGGCCGAGCGCGCCGCCATTGGCGCCGGGATGAACGGCGTCGATCTGTGCTGCTGCAACGGCGCCGGCATGCGGGTGCTCGTGCGCTTTCGCAACGTCGACTCGATGACCGGCGTCGACGCCACCGAAACCGTCGTGCAACGCGGGCGCCAGCGCTGCGAGGAGGAAGGGCTCGGCGATCGCATCCGCTTCGTTCTTGCCGACGCGAGCAACAGCGGGCTTCCGAGCGCGAGTGCAGATTTCGTCTGGAGTGAAGACGCGTGGTGCTACGTCGGCGACAAGCCGAAGCTGATCGCCGAGGCGGCGCGGGTGGTGAAGCGTGGCGGCACCATCGCCTTCACCGATTGGATCGAGGGGCCGGCCGGATTGTCCGACGCCGAGGCCGAACGCCTCCTCACCTTCATGAAGTTTCCCAACGTGCAGGACCTCGCAGGTTACGCACGTTTACTGAAAGACAACGGTTGCACCGTACTAACGGCGGACGACACCGGCCGCTTCCCGTCGTACGTCGACCTCTATCTCAACATGGTCGACATGCAGCTCACCTACGACGCGATGCGAATCATCGGTTTCAACACCGACGTGATGCAAGCCATCGCCGGCGACTTCGCCTTCCTGCGCGAGCTGGCGCACGCGGGCAAGGTGGCGCAGGGGCGCTTCATCGCGCGGCGGCTTTGACGAGGATATTCCCGATCGGGCGTATGTGATCTGCGCATCCGCTATTGTCGATCCGCACGCGGAGACGAGCCGGTGCGCGACTATGTTGATGCCTTGCCGAGGCACGAACGAGACGAATGGGACGAGGAGGCCGCCAGTCATTTGTATCGCGACGTGACGAACAAGAAACCCCAACCGTTCATCTGGACCAAGACTGCTGCTCAGATCCTCGACAGCATCCCTAGATTTTGTCAGCGAATCTCCAACTCAGGACACTAGAAGGGCGCAAAATTCCCGTTTTCCAGGGTTGACCCCGCTTGCCGCTCCGCGGTGCGCAGCGACAGAACCAGCGCCGCCATCAGCAGCGGCACCGCAACCAGCACCGCGTAGTGCTCGGGCGGCCGGTGGCCGGCGACGGTGCCTTTGAGCACCCAGGCGTTGAGCGCATGCAGCGTGCGCTCGACGACGGCGAACACCAGCATCAACGGGACCAGTGTGCGGTAGCGCAGCGACACGATCAGCGCTGCGAGTCCGAACGCAATCTGGGTTGCGCCGGCCCAGGCGAAGAGCGCGATGATCGCACGCCCGTTTTGACTCAGATCGAGGCCGGCGATCGAGCCGGCGCCGCCGTCGGGCGCGAACGTGTGGATGCAGCCCGGAACGATGGTCAGCACGCTGAACAGGGTGAGGAAGTACGCCGACAGCATCGAGCCAGAGTACGACTCATTCGTGCTGGGCGGCAGCAAGCGCATGGCACCGGCTCGATTCATCTCACCGCATCGCTGGGAACACTTGGCCGATGGTGAGAATCAGCAACTGCCCGGCCAGGCCGGCTTCGCGATGGATGCCGATCGCTTGCACTTCGGGGGAGGTGGCGATGCGGTGGAACTCGGCGCGCGACGGATACTCGGCGATGCCGACCGCATCCCACGGCTCCTCGACCTCCCCAATCACAATCCCTTGCACGTCGCCGGAGAACAGAAACCGGCCGCCCGCCTTCTCGACGATCGGTCCCATCTCGGCGATGTAGCGCATGTACGCTTCGCGCCCGGAGATCCGCTCCGGTCGGCCGTCCTGGTACTGCGCCGTGTCGTGGAATTTCAGCAGATTGACCATCGCGATCGGCCCGGGCGTCGGATCGTTCGCGAACGGCATGATTTGTTCGAACGTGGGATAGACGCGGTTGGCGACGTTCATCTTGATCTTCCCTTCTCGACGCGGTCAGCACCGCGGTTAGTTTTCCCAGTACACGTACTCGTCGTCGGCGTGCTCGGGGACGCCGAGAGGATGATCGACGTCGATCGACGCTTCGATCAACGACGGCCACACCGGTTTCACCATCCCGGCCTCGTAGGCCGCGAGCACGGCCTTCAGCTCCGCCACCTTGGCGGGGTTCTCCGCCGACACATCGACGCGCTCGGTCGGATCCTCGTCGAGATGGTACAGCCGGTCTCTCTTCGGTCGCTCCGAGACCTGCAACTTCCAGCCGCCGGCGATCACCGTCTTGTAACCGCCGGAGCGCCAGAAGAGCGATTGGTGCGGCGGCCCGGTCGCGTGTCCGGTGACGAAGGGAACCAGATTCACGCCGTCGATGGTGCGGTCTGCCGGCAGCGGCGCCTGCGCAGCGGCCGCTGCGGTCGGCAGAATATCGATTTGCGCCACCGGCGCACTGAACGTAGCGCCGGCGGGCACCACCGCCGGCCATTTGAGAAAGAAAGGCGAGTGCATCCCGCCCTCGAAGAACGTCATTTTCCAGCCGCGATAGGGCTTATTGATATCGGGCAGGCCGATATAGTTCGCGCCGCCGTTGTCGCTGCTGAAGAAGACCAGCGTGTTCTGTTCGAGCCCGTTCGCCTTCAGCGCATCCAACACGCGTCCGACGGCGCGGTCGAGCGCGCGGATCATCGCGGCGTATACCCGCAAGCGGTGGTCCGCGATCTGCGACAGCGCATCGTAGTCCGATCGCAACGCCTGCAGCGGCGTGTGCGGCGCGTTGGGGGCGAAGTACAGGAAGAAGGGACGATTGTGGTTGGCCGCGATGGCCTTGGCAGCCTCGTTGCCGAGATAGTCGGTCATGTAGTCGGCTGGACGGAAGCGCTCGCCGCCGTTCTTGCGCACGGCGAAGGGCAGGTTCGCCCACAGGAACAGGTCGATCGGGTCGAACTCCTGCACCGAGTTCACTGCGCGCGGGTCGTCCGCGTCGAGATACAGTGACGCGCCCGCGTAGAAGCCGAGGTACTCGTCGAAGCCCTGCGCTTCGGGACGCAGCGGCGGCGCTTCACCGAGATGCCATTTGCCGAAACCCAAGGTGTGATAGCCGTGCGCGCGCAGCAGCTCCGCGAGCGTGATCTCGGACGGCGGCACGCCTTCGTCGTCCATCGACGGCACGTCGCGTTCGCGCTCGTCGTGATAGATCGGCGCGTGCAGGATGCCGGGTTGGTCGCGCGTCATGCCGGCAACCAGCCGCATGAAGATCTTCGGCGCCGGCGTGAACTCGAAGCCGAAGCGCGTCGGGTAGCGACCGGTCAGAATGGCCGCGCGCGACGGCGCGCAGGTGGCGTTGCCGGAGTAGCCGGCCGTGAATTGCACACCGTCGCGCGCGATCGAGTCGATGTTCGGCGTCGTGACCGCGCCGTTGGCCACCCCACCGCCGGCCCAAGTCAGATCGTTGTAGCCGAGATCGTCGGCGACGATGACCACGATGTTCGGCGGTCGCCCGGCGGGAGGCGCGGCCGGCACACTGGGCCCGGCATCCCACGTCACCTCGCGGGGCGAATGAATCGGATCCATGATGCGCGAGATCAGTCCCAGCCCATGCAGCTTCAGATAGCCGGAGAGCTTCCAGCCACCTACGGCGATGGCAACGAGTGCCAACAGCAGCGCGAATCGCTTACCCGTCATCGTGTGTCTCTTGCCTCAGGTGAAGAGGCGGTCGCAGCCGGTGCCCGCGAGCAGCGCGTCGACCGCCGCACGATCTTGGCCGCCGCCCAACGCGGCATACCCCTCGCGTAACCACCGCAGGCACTTGCCTTGATACGGAAATGGACGCTGCGTCCATGCCCGGCCGTCGATCATGCACTCGACGCGCTCGGCTCCGCGGTCAAGCGCGTCGGCGTTGGCCAGCAAGAACGGAACGTAGACCCGTCCGACTTCCGCCAAGAGCGCACGCAGCGTGTCGGGGATCGCGTCGCGCGTCATCCACTCGCGGTCATCCAGCTCCAGTCCGGAGAGATCCTCGGTGACGTCGCCCCACGCGACGACGCGTGGGGCGACCTCGCGAGCGATCGCCGCCGGAGTTGGATCGAACCCGACGAGCTGCGTCAGTTGCCCGAACAGGCCGAAGTCAGAGGCCGCCGGGCGACCGCCGAGAACGAAGCAAGACCCGGTGAGATGCGCGTCGAGCAATCGTAGCAGACGCTTGTAGCTTGCCTCGATCACGGGCGCGGTGACCTCGTTGGAGCCCACCACGGCTAGCCGCCCGATCTGGCGCTCGGCGAACAGCTTGCCATTGGCGACGGCGTCGGTCTCCGGCTGATTGGTGCGAAACCAACGCGGCAGAATCGCCGCAGCGTTGGCGATGTCGGCGCTGAATGCCCAGCGGTAGTGGAACATCGCTTTGGTCAGCCACTCGTCGGCGTAGTCCTCCAGCAGCGCATCGATGAACGCCAGCACGCGATCGGTCGGAACTACGGAGCGGCCGAAGTAGAGCCGTTCGAGTTCGCGGATGAGCGGCGTCGAGTCCGTCCGCGCTTCGAGCCTGCCATCGGCGCCGGGCAGGATGAGTTGGGGCAACAGTTGCACGCGCGGCTGCGGCAGTCCCCGAGTCTCCGGCGACCCTTGATTGACCCACGCGTAGGGAATGCGACGGTAGCGCAGCACCGCGCGCACCTTCCGGCTGTAAGGCGATCCGGGCGCACCGACGATTCGCAGCGGCTGGTCGTTCATCCAAGACACCTCCGGTTCTCCTTCCGCACCTCGTTGACGAGCGCCATCACCGTCCGCTCCACCGCGGTCTGCGCGCGCTGACTACTGAGCCGTTGCTCGCTGCGCAACCGGTCCCACGCCTCGAAGGACGTCGCGAGTTCGAGCGCATCGACGGTGGCCGCCGGTACGCGCCGCAACTCCGGTAGCCAGCGCAGGAGCTCGGTCCGCAGCGTGCGCACCAGCAGGGCGTGGCGTTCGCGCAAAAAGGACGAGCGCCAGCGCTTGAGGTTTCCCGAGCGCTTGTACGGCGCGATGCGCTCGAAGAACGCGACGCGCTGCTGCACCAGCGCACGAGCGCGTTGTGCGAGCGTCCCGGCCGGCCGGCCGCCGATCAGAAGCGGGACCGCTTCCGCTTGCAAGCGCGCGTCCATCTCGGCGAACAGACGCTCCATGTCGGCGAAGCGGCGAAAGACGGTGCGGATGCCGACCTTGGCCCGCTGCGCCACCTGCTGCGCCGTCGGCTCGATCATCCCCTCGCCCACCAGCTCCATCAGCGCATCGACGATCGCGTTCCCGCTGCGTTGCGAGCGTCGCACCCGGCCGTCACTCGCGGCCCCGTGCGGCAGTCGCTTCACCACTGTTGCTGTTCGGGTCATCTGCGAACTCGACGGCCGATCAATTGACATATGTACTGCCAATATGTCAACGCTGGCCTACCGGCGCAAATCGTGTGAGTGAAGGAACGAATAGGCCGGGCCGGAAGGGGACCACCGATGCGATCGACACTGCGAATCGTCGCGATCTTGTTGGGAGTGGGATTCACGTTGCAGGGCGGAGCCTGGCTGGTGGTTCCCGAGCGGGCCGCCGCCGGCCTCGGCATGCCGGCGCTCGACGGCCTGGCGCGCAGCACGCAGTTCGGCGACTTTGCCGCGTTCTTCCTAACGCTGGGCGCGACCACCCTGACCGGCCTCGGTTTGGGTCGCCCTCGCCTGCTCTACGTTCCCGCCGGAATGTTGGCGGGGGCCGCGCTGTGTCGATCGATTGCGTGGGCAGCGCACGGCGCTGCTTTCGCCGCGATGTTCATCGCCGTCGAGATCGCGGCGAGTCTCGTTCTTCTCGCCACCGCGTCAACTTCATCTGCAGACCGCCGAGTCGGGTGAACGGCGCCGAGTTGGGCGGCGGTTCGCAAGCAGTCCGTCGGCTAGGCGAACAGCACCACGCCACCGGCGACCATCAGCGCGCCGGCCCACAGCCAATCGAGGTTGAACCACGCGGTGCGAGCAGCGCCAAACCTAGCTTGCGGTACACTACCCAGGCGGCCAGTGTCATCACCCCGAAGTACGCCAGCGCGTGCACGCCGAGCGCCATCGCCGCATTCCAGGACAGGTCGCCCGCCGGCACCGCCGTGTGGCATCCGTGATCGCCGCTCGCCGCCAAGACCGAGCCCGACATCACCATCACAAACGGCAACACCATGAGGCCCGCACCATGTGCAGACGCCATTAGGAACGACCACACCGCCAGATCGCGAAAGCCCACCTGCATCCCGCCGAACCGCGGATGGCGATGGCGCCACAGTCGGTAGAGGCCGAACGTGATCAGCCCCGAACCGATCGACGCCCGCAGCACCGCGAGCGGCAGCACCATTTGGGCGAGTCCGGCAACCAGCACGTGTCGGCGTCGTCGCGTACGCGCCCTCTTTGCCGATGGGCGCAAGCTAGTTCGACGACCGTCACGCCGCGAGGCCGTAGAATCGCAGCGCGGTCTCCCCCAACACCTTGCGTCGCGATTCCTCCGACAGGCCGGCGATGCGCTCGCGGAGCGTGTCGACGACGTGGAACGACGCGTCCAGGTGCGGGTAGTCGGAGGCCCACACGACGTAGTCGGCCCCGAGATGTTCGACGATTTGGCCCGTCAGCGACTCGTCCGGCTCCGCGGAAATCACGCACTGCCGCTTGAAGTACTCCGAGGGCAACAGCTTGAGCGACGAGAACGGGCGCATCACTTCGAACTTGTGATCCAAGCGGTCGAGCCATGCCGTGATCCAATTGGAGCCGGCTTCCAACACCGCCAGACGCAGGCGCGGATAGGTTTCGAAGAGGCCGCGCGTCATCATCGACGTGAACGCCGCCATCACGTCGAGGGCGAGGAACGCGAAGCTGAACACCACTTGACTGACCGGGTTGTCGCGATCGCCGAGCCAAGGCGCCAGCATGGAGTCGGTGCGCGCGACCACGTGGAAGGCCACCGGCATGCCGAGATCCTGCACGGTTTCCCAGAACGGTCGCAGACTCGGATCATCGAACTGACGCCCGGCGCGCGCCACTGGATCGGGCGATAAGTACACGCCCGCGCATCCGTCCTTGCGCGCCCGCTTGACCTCCTCGACGGCACCGCCGGGATCCATCAGGCAGATGTGCGCGATCGGCACCAGCCGCCGCCGATCGGCGCTGCAGAAGTCGACGATCCAGCGGTTGTACGCACGGCAGTATGCGGTCGCGAGCTGTGGGTCGCGCACGAGGCCCTCCCAAGCAATGCCGATGGTCGGGTAGAGCAGCACGATGTCGATCCGCTCGTCGTCCATGACGCGCAAGCGGGCATGCGGATCATAGCCGCCTGCCGGGCAGCCGTCCTCGTAGCTGCGCTGCCCGACGCTCATCAGGTCGGCGGAGTCCATGCCGATGCCCCCGAGCGCGCCCAGGCGACCGCGCAGTCCGAGATGCGAGCGCCCATCGACGAGCAGGACTTCGACGCCGTCCGAATCTTTCTCGACGCGGATGGCGCGGGCGCGCAGGTTGGGCTCAAGGTAGCGCTGCCACGTGTCGCGCGGCTCGAGGACATGCCCGTCCGCGTCGACGGTCACTATCGTGTTGTGAGAATCTGTTGGCATCTCTGGCCCCCCAAAAAAACCGACGTTACCAAGCATCAGCGGTGCACGGCTCAGCGACCTACTTCGTGCGCCCGACGCGCGCAATGAATTCGGCGAAGCCATTGAGGTATTTTGCCAGGGCGGTGCGGATCGCCTCGTCGACCAGGCGGCCGTCGGCATCGAACGCTTTGGCCGCGTTTGACAGGTACATGCGCGGACCGAACCACGTCTGCGTGCCGAGTGCACGAAGCACCGGCAGCCACGCGGCGTGGGCGAGCGCGGTCCCGCTCGGCCCGATGGTCGCGCCCATGAGACCGAGGGGCTTGCCACCGAAGACGCGGGCGATGTCCTGCGGCGGACGCGACAGCCAATCGATCGCGTTCTTGAGCACGCCGGGCATGGAGGTGTTGTACTCGGGCGTCACCAGCAACAGCCCGTCACTGTTGGCGATGCGATCCTTCAGCGCGCGGACTGCATCGGGAATGCCGTGCTCGGCCTCGAGGTCGCCGTCGTACAACGGGATATCCCGGATCGACTCCACCGCGACTGCAAGACCGGCCGGCGCCAGCTCGACCGCGGCGTGCAGCAGCGCCGCGTTGTACGAGCCGCGGCGTAGCGCGCCAGCTATTCCGATGATCGTCGGCATCGATAGCACTCTCTGCGTGTCGTCGCTCCGCTGGTTAGCGCAAACCTCCGTCGCAACGCCAGCGGTCGCGGAGTCAATGGGCCAGCTCGAGGGCACATCGAACCGCTTGCATTGCGTCTGAAAGCGCTCAACCGTAGGACGGAATCGCGGAATCTCACAGTTCAGACGCGATTGACCCGAGCGTCACGCGCACGCGATGTGTCGCGCCGTCATCCGTCAGATCAACCAGGTTTCGCGAAAGGACCTTCCCATCGAGCGCCAGGTGCGTGACGCCACGGGTGACCCCGCTAGGGTTCTCAACCTCGATCTCGTAACGAGTCGAGTGGTAGCGAAAGGCCACTTCGAACCCACGCCAGGCGCGCGGCACGCACGGATCGATCAGCAGCGTGGCACCTTGCACGCGGAACCCCAGGATCGATTCGAGGCCGGCGCGGTACATCCAAGCGGCCGAACCGGTGTACCAGGTCCACCCGCCGCGTCCGACATGCGGCCGGACGGAATAGATATCGGCGGACACAGCGTATGGCTCCACTTTGTAGCGATGGCTGGCGGCTCGTGAGTTGGCGTGGTTAATCGGGTTGAGCCGCGAGAACAGTTCCGCCGCCTTGTCGCCGTCGCCGAGCATCGCGAATGCGATGACGACCCAGGTGGCGGCATGCGTGTACTGGCCGCCGTTCTCGCGGATGCCGGGCGGGTATCCTTTGATGTAGCCGGGATCGAGCGGGGTATGCGCAAATGGCGGGGTGAAGAGAAGGACCAAACCGTCGCCGCCTCGCGCCAGGTGTTCGTCCACCGACGCCATCGCGCGCGCCGCTCGTGTCGGGTCAGCGGCTCCGGAAATTACGGCCCATGACTGAGTGATCGAGTCGATGCGGCATTCGTCGCTCGACGCCGAACCAAGCGGCGTGCCGTCATCGAAGTAGCCCCGGCGATACCATTCGCCGTCCCACGCCTCTCGTTCGAGCGATTCGCGCAACCTCGCCGCATGCTGTTGCCAGCTCGAAGCGCGGCGTGATTCGCCGCGCGCCGCCGCGACGGGAGCGAAGGCCGAGAGCGTTGCGTGCAGAAACCAACCGAGCCAGACGCTCTCGCCTCGTCCACCGTCGCCGACGCGGTTCATGCCGTCGTTCCAATCTCCCGTACCGATCAGCGGTAGGCCGTGGGCACCAACGGAGAGTGCCCCATCCAGGGCGCGAGCACAGTGTTCGTACAGCGTGGCACGCTCCTCGGCCACCAACGGCTGAAAGTACGAATCGTGCTCGCCCGGGCGTAAAGCCGGTCCTTCGACAAAGGAAACCATCTCATCGAGCACCGCATGGTCCGCGGTGCCCTTGACGTAGTGAGCAGCGGCATGCGCGAGCCACACTCGATCGTCAGAGATCCGCGTACGCACCCCCTGCCCCGAATGCGGCAGCCACCAGTGCTGCACATCGCCCTCGATGAACTGCCGCGCCGCCGCGCGCAGTAGATGTGCGCGCGCCAGTTCCGGTCTCGCGACCGTGAGCGCCAGCACGTCCTGGAGCTGATCGCGGAAGCCGTACGCGCCGCTCGCCTGATAGAAGGCCGAGCGCGCCCACAGCCGGCAGCCGAGCGTCTGATACAGCAGCCAGCGATTGAGCAGGATGTCCATGGAGCGATCGGGCGTTTTCACCTGCACCACGGTGAGCACGTCGTCCCAATGCCGAGTGACCGCCTGAAAGACCGCGTCGAGGTTGGTGGTGCGATAGCGCCTGACCAGGGCGCGCGCATCGGCCTTCGCAGCGGCCTCGCCAAGAAGGAAACTGACTTCGGCTTGACCGTTCGCCTTGAGTTCGAGCTGCGTTTGCAAAACACCGCAGGGATCGAGGCCGGCACCGACTCGCTTGGACAGTGGGGCGTCGCCCACCAGCGCGGCGGGGCGCTCGATGGTACCGTTTCGGCCGAGGAACTCCACCCGATCGCCGGTCCACGCGACTTGCCGCCCAGCGAGATCGGCGAAGGCTACGCAACCGCCGTACTCGTTGCTCCACGGATTGCGGGCGAGCATCGCTCCGGTCTCCGGATCCATCTCGGTCACGATGAACGGCGCGGAAGCGCCCCGCGAGATGCCCAAGACCCATTCGACGTATGCGGTGATCGAAAGGCGTCGAGATCGGCCCGACAGGTTCCGAATCTGCAAGCGCCCAATCTTGATCGGATCGTCGAGCGGGACGTACTGCAGCAACTCGATCGCAATGCCGTGCGCCGTGTGCTCGAAACGGCTGTAGCCCTGGCCGTGTCGGGCGACATATACCCCGGCGTCCTCGCGAATCGGCAATGCTGTCGGCGTCCAGAACACGCCGTCATCTTCGTCGCGTACGTAGATCGCCTCGCCGGGGCGGTCACTGACCGGGTCGTTCGACCAGGGCGTGAGCTGATGCTCGCGACTGTTGCCGGACCACGTGTAGCCAGCGCCTTCAGCCGAGACATGGAATCCAAATGTCGGGTTCGCGATCACATTGATCCACGGCGCCGGGGTCCATTGCCCCTCGCCCAGAATCGTGACGTATTCCCGCCCGCCGCCGGTGAAACCGCCCAGGCCGTTGAAGAATTCCAGCTCGGATGGCGAGGGGGCTACAACCGGTGGAGCGGTCGGCTTCGCCCGGGCGGCTTCGATGGTCAGGAGGGGCGACGGCAGCCGCCAGAGCGAGCGAGTTGCTACATGCGTCGCCGGCCGTATCGATTCCTCAATCCGCGTCACTTGTTCGGCGAGGCTCCCGCGGCGACTCACCAGCACCGCGCGCGCCGCGGTGCGGAGCAGGTTCCGAACGTCCAGCGAAATCAGGTCGGCACGGAGGAGGAACACGTTTCCGCGCGCGCCCTCTCCTTCGGGGCGCGGTCGCGACTGGCTCGCTCGCACCAGCGCTTCCAGAGAAGATTGCAGATCTTGAGCATAGGAAGTGGACCGTTCGTTCAGAATCACCAAATCGACGGCCAGCTGCTTCATGCGCCAGTATTCGTGCGCGCGCAGCAGTTGCCGAACGATCTCCGCCTCCTCGACTTCGTCGATCCGCACCAGGACTATGGCCACGTCACCGGATATCCCGTGGGGCCACAGCGTTGACTGTCCACGCTCATTGCGTGTGAGCACCTCGGACGATGGTCGCAGCGTCGGGTCCGAATACAACACGTGGTTGGCGAGCCGCTGAAAAATCTGGGCCTCGTCCGGAGCGATGCCGAGATGATGCAGCTGAACCTGGGCCTGCGTCCACGCCAACGTCACGGCCCGGTCAAAGGCCGTCGGATCGAGGTGCTTGTCGGCGAGATCGAGCGCCTCGCTGCGCGACCGTGCAATCAAGGTCCAGAACGCCACACGTGCCGTTGCGCCAGGCGGAATCCGCACGCGGCAGCGCAAGCTCATGATGGGATCGAGTGTGGAACCGACGGTGTTGGAGAGCGGCCGGCCGTCGATCATGGTGACCGGTTTGCGAATGTCGTGACCGCGCCCGAGAAAGCGCGCCCGGTCGGTTTCGTATTGGTGGTCGCCGACGCGGTTGCCTTCTACGACGGCGAGGTGCGCCGCCCAGACCTCAGACTCGGTGGGCGCGCGCCGCTGGCGTGTGGCGAGCAGAGCACCGACGTTGCCGACGAACTCCGTATGGATGAAGAGCTTGGAGAAGGCCGGATGTGCGGCGTCCGCGGCGGCTGGCGCCAAGACGATCTCGGCATACGAGGTCAGTTCGATCTCGCGAGCGCGGTTGCCGAGATTCGACACCGATACGCGGCGCACCTCGGCGTCGTTCTCTGCCGAAACAGCCAATTCGAGCGCTGTGGTGATCGTCCCGTCGCGGCGGATGATCTCGGCGCGATCCTCGGTGAACTCCACCTCGTAACTATCGGGCGCGACGCCGCTCGGTTGATATCCCGCCGACCACGTGTCACCGCTGCGCGTGTCGCGCAGGAAAATGAAGCTGCCCCACGAATCGACGGTCGCGTCCTCGTGCCAGCGTGTCACCGCAAGGTCGCGCCAGCGACTGCATCCCGAACCCGCCGCGGTGATCATCACCGCGTACCGTCCATTCGACAGCAGGTGGGTTCGGGGAACCGCATCGTGGGGAGAATGGAACCGCCGCGGCAATCGCGCGGCGAAATCGCGCACGCTGGCGGCTGCCTTGACCTCTTCGGCGCGAGGACGCGCGACCGCAACGTCACGGGGTGTTCGCTCCTGCAGCAAGAGCTCGGTTGCTTGGATGATCGGCTCGGCGTGAAAGCGGGCCCGCATCGCGCCATCGTGGAGCGCGTTGGCGATTGCGACCACGGTCATCCCTTGGTGGTGCGCCATGTACGCGCGCACGACCGCCACCAGTTCGTCCTCGGGGAGCCGCGTCGGTGTGTAGTCGAGCGCCTCGTAAAAGCCGTATCCGCCCGCGCCCCCGGCGAGAGTGAGCCGCGCGAAATTCTGCGCTGCGGCTTCCGGATCAACCATCGCGGCCAACGCGGTGGCGTACGGAGCCACGACGGCGTCCTCGCTAAGCCCGCGCTTGAGGCCGAGGCCAGGCACGCCGAAGTTCGAGTACTGATACGTTCGCTCGAGATCTCGGAGGTTGTACGCGGACTCCGAGACGCCCCACGGCACGCCCAACTCGGCGCCGTATTTCATCTGCCGGCGGACGATGAGGCGGCTCGTCTGCTCCAGCAAGCTGCCCGTCGGCGCGCGCATCACCAGCGACGGCATCAAATACTCGAACATCGAACCCGACCAGGAGATCAGCGCAGAGCCGCGGTCGACCGGGGTCAAGGCGCGTCCGAGCCGAAACCAGTGGCGTGCCGGCACGTCGCCTTTGGCGATGGCAACGAAACTCGCCAAACGCGCCTCGGAGGCCAGCAAATCGTAGCAGCTGGGATCGAGGTGGCCTTCTACGACTTGGTACCCGATTGAGAGAAGCTGCCGCGCAGGGTCGAAGAGAAAACCAAATTCCATTCCGTCGAACAGCTTCCCGGCCAACTGGCCCAGCGCCGCAAGACGCCGCTCGAGCGACGCAGCGGCATGAGCGGAGCGCTCGAACGCTTCAATCAAGGTGTCGGTATGCGTGAGTCGGTCGTCTCCGTCATCGATCGGCTTCGCGATCTCCATCCGATGGCGTGCCAGAATCTCGATAGCCATCGTGCACCGGTCCGACAGACCGGCGAGCGTCGGCATCAGCTCGAAGCAGCGGCGCAGTGCCACCTCGGGAGAACCTTCTCCGTCCGTCTCTGGGTTGCCGGCGAGTCCGGGGCCGTGAAGGGCAGGGCCTGCCCAAGGTAACAACTGCCTGACGTCGTTCGCGTGACTCCGAACGCACGCGCGCAGCGCTTCCGCCCAGGTCCGCACGTCCGCGCCGGCGCGAACGCTGTCGTCGAGCTCTTCGGTCAGCGTCTGCGCGATATCGACTACGGTGTCGGCATGGAGCGACAATCTCTCGATCTGTTCGACCACGCCTGCCGGTGAGAACCGGGCCGACCGGAGCGCAGCGGCAAACGTCTCGATGGCCTCATGCAGCTGCTTGCGCGTCACGGTTTGCGTTCGCAGATCCTCGGCGAAACCACGCAGGCTCTGGCGCGTGAGCTCCAACGCGTCATCGATGCCAGACAGCCAGCGCGGATTCACGACGGGAGCCCGCAGCAGGTCCCGGCAGGCGTTGCGCAGCGCCAGCAGATGTCCTGCAAGATTTCCGCTGTCGACCGACGATACGTACTGCGGATCGAGCGGACGACCGTCGCGCGTGTCGTACCAGTTATAGAAGTGCCCATGAAGCCGTTCGAGTCCGTCCATCGTCCCGAGCGTGGCGTGCAGTCGCTCTACGGTGTCGAGCGTCCCCGCCCAACCGAAGTCACGGGCGGCGACGATGGAGAGAAGATACAGCCCGAGGTTCGTCGGTGATGTCCGATGGGCCACCACCGGCTTCGGTTCTTCTTGAAAATTGTCGGGCGGAAGATGGTGTTCGTCCGCGGTCACAAACGTTTCAAAGAAGCGCCAGGTGCGCCGCGCGATCAACCGCAGCATGTGCGCGTTCGCGATCGAGATCGGCGGCGAGCGGGTGACGGCAGACGGACGACTGCCGAATTGCGCGACCACCGGCGAGAGCATCCACAACAGCACGAACGGCGTGGCGATCAACCAGGCCCCGCCGCTGGAGAGAACGAGGGCCGCCGCGGTGGCGGCGAGTACGACGCCGCCCGCCATCCGCCGGTAGAAGCCGCGGACATCGAGCGGAAGACCGAATTTTGCTTGCGCCGCGGTGATCCACTCGAGCAGGTGGCGGCGACTGATGGACAGACGGTAGAGCGTGCGGGCAATCGCGTCCGTCATCAACCAAGCCTGATGCGGCAGGAGTGTCACCACAAACGCGACTTGTGCCAGTGCAAGAGTGAGATCCGCAGCGACCGCGAGCGCGTGACTACGCTTTGAGATCCCCAGCCGTCGCGGCATGATCCCGGCGACAAACGGCAAGAGCGCCGGCATGGCGAGCATCCCGAGAAGACAGGCAGTCCAAACTGCCGCCGCCGGGAGTGCAAGTGTCCAGCCTGCGAGCAGGGCAACGAACGCGGCCGGCGCGGACAGCGTGCGGCGCAAGTTGTCCAGCATCTTCCAGCGGCCGATTAACGGAATCGTCCGCATGGCGGCGGCGCGAGAATCCCGCCCACGGCCGAGAATCCACGGCAGCAGCTGCCAGTCGCCGCGCGCCCAGCGGTGCTGTCGCGCTGCCGCCACATCGTAACGCGCGGGAAACTCTTCGACGACCTCGATGTCGGAGACCAATCCGGCGCGTGCGAAGACTCCCTCCAGCAAATCGTGACTTAGGAGAGTGTTCTCGGGCACGCGACCTGCCAACGCGGCTTCGAAGGCATCCAGATCGTAGATCCCTTTGCCGGTGTAAGACCCTTCGCCGAGAAGGTCCTGATACACGTCGGAGACGGCGGATGCGTAAGGATCCATGCCGCCGGGGCCTGAGAAGACGCGTTGGAACAGCGATCCGTCACGACCGATCGGCAATGTCGGCGTCACGCGCGGCTGCAACACGGCATGGCCCTCGACGATGCGGCGGGTGCGCAAATCGAGCTGCGGGCGGTTGAGCGGATGCGCCAGCTTTCCGACCAGCCGCCGGGCAACCCCGCGCGGCAGCCGCGTATCGGCGTCGAGGGTGATCACCGAGCGGACACCGGGCGGGATGACGATCGGGTGTCCGCCAACCGCCAGGAACGTCGTGTCGGTGGCTCCGCGCAGCAGTCGGTTCAATTCATGTAGCTTGCCGCGCTTGCGTTCCCACCCGATCCACTTTGCTTCGGAAACGTTCCAGACCCGTCGGCGATGCAGGAGGAAGAATCGTGCTCCCGCCGGCCCGGGTGGATGGCGCCGATTCAAGTGCGCGATACCCTCCACCGCGGCGCCGAGCAGCGCCTCGTCCTCGGGCGCGTTCTCGGCGGCAGCATCGGTCCAGTCTGACAGCAGGGCGAAGCAGAGATCGTCCTCGGGACTGGCGAGGTAGTGAACCTCGAGTCGCTCGATCTGCTCCTCGATCGCCGCCGGCGTGGTTAGGAGCATCGGGACGGCGACTAACGCGCGTAGGCTTGCCGGCACACCGTCGGGCAGCTCCAATCCGGGCAGCGCCGTAGCGCCGAATTGATTCGTGACATGGCGATTTACGAGCACCACGGCCGCGTCCGACGCCGGGATCAGAGCGCTCAGCGCGAGCAGAAAGAGAACCGCTCCGCTCCCACCCATTGCCGTGACGCTCAGCACCGAGAGGGCGAGCAGCAGGGTGGTGACGATCGCAATCGTGCCCAGATAACCGAAGATCCCGGTGGCCGCGTACGTGCGAACGATCCACTCCTTCATCGGAACTCGAAATCCGAGTTCCCGCTCGAAGGCTCGACGCCCCTTCGAGATGAGGTAGTAGCCGGTGTCCTGCTCGCGGCGACTGTCCGCGTCGGCGCCGGCCAGCGACTCCTGGCGTGTCGCACGTTGGGCGGCGAGCAGGGCGCGCTGCGCGACGGCGAGTTCCGTGTGCCCCGAACCGCGCGCCAGCGCTTCAATCGCGTGCCGATAGTGATCTCGGGTGGCGAAGTCCATTGCGGCGAAATCGCTGTCAGCGCGCAGCGCCGCGTCGACCAGGCTGACGCTTTCGAAAACATCCGCCCAATCAACGGCGGACATGAGGCGCATGCTGGTGATCACGTTGCGGACGGTGACGTTCATCGCGCCCTGGCGTTGGTGTTCTTCGCGGACGATTTCATCAGCGCTGGTGCCCTGCTCAGCGAGGCGTTCGTCGAGCCAGTGAAGCGCCGGAGTCACTGCCGGATCCCGATCGCGCAACCGCTGGATCAGCTGGACGGCGAAGGCGCGCGGCATGACCGTCGGCTCGAAGGCCTGCAGGGCCGCGGCCTCAGGCACGCCGCGACCGACACCCAGGAGTCGGTCGGCGAGCGCATCGGCTTGTTGGCGCGCCGCACGACTGCTCACGATGCGCTCGGCCGAGCGCCGCAGATTTTCGACCAAGACGATGCGCAGGGTGATCGCGACGGCCCAGAGTTCACCGATCGTGAGCGGCTGCACACGTTGATAAGCGGCGACGAAGCGGCACAGCGCCTGCGGCTCGAACAGACTGTCGGTGTGAGCGACGAAGGCCCAGGCCACCCCGAACACACGCGGATAGCCGGCGAGCGGTCCATCCGCCAACTTCGGCAACTGGCGATAGAAGCCGCGTGGGAGATCATCGCGGATTTCGCGAATTTGTTCCTCGGCGATGTGAAAGTTGTCGACCAGCCATTCGGCCGCTGGGGTGATCGCACGTTCTTCGCGAATGGCCGCGCCGATGGCGCGATAGGCAGCGAGCAGTACCCGGCCGTTATCTCGTAGCCGCTTGGCCAGCGATCGGCCACGCCCGGGCTTCGGCGTGACCCGCTGCGCCGCCGCGAGGCTCTCGGCGTGTTGTTCGAGCCGCTCCACGCTGAAGAGCTCCGAACGGATCGGCTCTTCGGGGTCGCGCAGGGCCGGCAGCCACAGATTCAAGACATGGTGGAGGATTGAAAGTTTCAAATGGACCTTTCCGCTCGGGCACGGATGACGATCGAGAATTGCAAGTGCCAATCGCACCTCGAACCGGCTGTCGACACGCCGTCGCACTGATGGAGATGCGCCGGTGCTCGGCGGCGGGCTACATCCTCGCGGCAGCCACCTGGAGATGTCGGAGCACCACGCGCGCGTTGAGATCGAGGACCTCGCAAATGCATTGAAAGGAGTAGGGCCATTCCGTTTCGTCAGCGAGCAACCAGCGCTCCGCTTCGCGGAAGAGTTGGTGACCCTTCGGGTCCGACGCCAGGCGATAGCGCTCTATGCAATCGACCACGTCATAAAGAACGGCAATCATGAGCCGTTTCTCGGGACTCTGCGTGCGCCGGTCGAAGTGTTGCGAAGGCAGAACGATGTCGAACTCGGCTCGTCGTTCCGAAACAGCGGCCGCGGTCAGGTGGCCTTCGCGAGCGATGGATCGTCTGGCGGGAGATCGACCTCGCCACCGCGCCCGCGATCGTTCGCCAGGGGATACCGGTGACCGTGCGGGCACCGATTGGTTTAGCTCTTGGTGAACAGCTTCTGCTTCGCGGCAATTGCTTGCTGCTTCTTCAGGTCTGCGGCACTGGACCTCACCAACTTCTGATTCGCCTGTCTGCGTACCGACTTCGGCGACTTGTCGCCCATGATCGCGCTCCCTTCCTCTATTGAAAATGTTTCCCTCTCGTTGCCACGCCGTCACCTGCGACGCCCTCGCTGCACTAGTTCGTGACGGCGCGGTCGTTGACGGCCCCCTGAGCCAACCCGCAGGCGAGCTTGGTGCACGGCGCGGCGCGCGAGCTCACCACCACGAGCGTTCCGCTCGACCCGCCGGGATAGGCGAGATGGCTCGGCCACTGACTGCACGAAACGCATGCCGGGTGAACCCCATCGCTGATGCGGATACTCCAGTGTCGGCCGCTGACGTGAAGCACGAGAGGGCCATGTCGTCTGGTTGTCGCCTCGATGCATTCGACCAATAGCTCTCGTTCGTACGGGGTCTGGGCGGAGAGAATGATTCCACCCCCTTTGTAGGAAAGTTGCGCGATATCATTCATGAGAGCCCTCGGTGTTGGGCGGACATGATCCGCCAAGTCGGGAGAGCTTGAAGCTCTCGATGGGGCTCGTACGCCTGTGAGTGGAAGGGTCGTTGTACCCTTCGAGTGCGGGCCGCAAACGTGTTCGGCTAGAACAAGTTGACTGTAGCCGATCTGCGAGGGAATTGATACCCGCCGGTGCACAAAAGCCGCGATGGGAAGAGTGAGATCGCTCTCCAGCAACGTGCGCGAGCGGGGGAATCACCGCCGGAGATCGATACCCTGGCTGCTGAATCCGTCAGCTCTTGAATTGCGCAAGGCCCCAAGGCTACGACGTGGGGGCCGCGAGAAAGGAAGCGTGATGACCGAACCCGCCAACTTTGGATTCGACCCCGACGCGTTGCGCGCGAAGTATCGCGCGGAGCGCGACAAGCGGTTGCGGCCCGACGGCAACGACCAGTACCTCGAGGTCACCGGCGGGTTCGCGCACTTCGTCGACGATCCGTACGTCGAGCCCGGATTCACCCGCGCACCACTGACGGACGAGGTGGACGTCGTCGTGATCGGCGGCGGCTTCGGCGGCTTGCTCGCCGGCGCGCGGCTGCGCGAGGCCGGCATCGACGACATCCGCGTCATCGAGAAGGGCGGCGACTTCGGCGGCACCTGGTACTGGAACCGCTACCCCGGCGCGCAGTGCGACGTGGAGTCGTACATCTATCTGCCGTTGCTCGAAGAGCTGAACTACGTTCCGACCGAGAAGTACGCTCGCGCGCCCGAGATCCTCGCGCATAGCCAGGCGATCGGCCGCAAGTACGATCTTTACCGCGGCGCGTGCCTTCAGACCGAAGTCACCGAGATGCGGTGGGACGAGCCGAGCGCCCGCTGGATCATCGCGACCGATCGCGGCGACCGCATGCACGCGCGTTTCGTCGTGATGTCGAATGGTCCGCTCAATCGGCCGAAGCTGCCGGGCATCCGGGGCATCGAGTCATTCAAGGGCCACTCATTCCACACCAGCCGCTGGGACTACGCGTACACCGGCGGCGACTCGAACGGAAACTTGACCGGGCTGCGCGGCAAGCGCGTCGGCATCATCGGCACCGGTGCGACCGCGGTGCAGTGCGTGCCGCATCTCGGCGCGGCGGCCAAACATCTCTACGTCTTTCAACGCACGCCGTCGTCGATCGACGTGCGGGGCAATCGCCGGACCGATCCCGAGTGGGCGACGAGCTTGCGGCCGGGTTGGCATCAGCAGCGAATGGACAACTTCAACATCCTGGTCACCGGCGGATTCCAGGAAGAAGACCTCGTCAGCGACGGTTGGACCGACATCATCCGCAAGCTGCTGGTCATGGTTCGCAACGATGAAGGCGGCCAGGTATCGCGCGACGGCATCGCCAAGACAATGGAGCTGGCGGATTTCCAGAAGATGGAGCAGATCCGCGCGCGGGTCGATTCGATCGTGCGCGACAAGCGGACCGCCGAGGCGCTCAAGCCGTACTATCGCCAGTTCTGCAAGCGGCCCTGCTTCCACGACGAGTATCTGCAAACGTTCAACCGGCCCAACGTCACACTGGTCAATACCGACGGTCAGGGCGTCGAGCGCATCACCGAGAAGGGCGTCGTCGCCGGCGGCGTCGAATGGGCGGTGAATTGTCTGATCTACGCCACCGGTTTCGAAGTCGGCACCGACTACTCGCGTCGCGCCGGATACCAGATCTACGGCCGGAACGGCTTGAGCCTCACCGAAAAATGGAGGGACGGCGTCGCGACGCTGCACGGGATGTTCAGCCGGGGCTTCCCGAACTGCTTCATCATGGGCCCGCAGCAGACCGGCTTCACGGTGAACTATCCGCACATGCTGAACGAGCAGAGCCAGCACATCACCTACATCATCAAGCACGCCGTCGATCACGCGGTGCGCACGGTCGAGGTGTCGGAGGATGCCGAAAAGGAATGGGTCGACACCATCATTCGCATGGCGGTGTTGGCGCAGGACTTCCTCGAAAACTGCACGCCCGGCTACTACAACAACGAAGGCAAACCCAGCGAGCGCGCCGTGCGCAACGGCTTCTACGGCGGCGGCTCGGTGGAGTTCTTCCGCATCCTGCACGAGTGGCGGGCGACTGGGAAGTTGAAAGGGCTGGAGCTGCGTTAGCGGCTTGGCGACCGAGCTGAGGCGTTTCCCTATTTCGACAGGACGTGACTGGTTGTGACGTCCGCGATGAGCGTGTCGCCGTCACCGTACACGGACGTGCGGACGATGCTGACCGTCCGCCCCCGCTTCACAAACTCCGAGACCGCCCGCAGTGATCCCGCGCGTTGGTTCGCGACGAAGTTGGCGGTGAGCGATATGCCGAGCGGGAACCCCGCCATTCCGGGTTTCGGTTCTTCGGAACCAAGCACAAGCCTCGTCGCAGTCACGTCGGCCAGCCAGAGCATGGCGCCCGCGTGGACGACGCCGAACGGGTTGAGCACGCCCGGGCCGATCGGCATTTCGGAGACGACACGATCGGCACTGCGTTCGAGGACCGTAAACTCGATGGATCCTGCGACCTTCATTGTCAGCTCCATGGGGCCGGGCGCCCGCTCGTCACACTCGGTCCAGTTGCCGATGAGGTTGAGCCGGCAGGCGGAGACGGATCTCGTCGCCGGACCGCACGACGCCATCAGTGAGGACGACGCTCATGACCCCGGCCTTGCGGATGAGTTGCCCGCTCGGGGCGCGATCGAGGACCGCGGCCATCAAACCGGATTGGAACCCGTCGAGCTGCGCACACGGGTTGCGCAGACCCGTGAGCTGCACGACCGCTGCGCTGCCGATGTGCAGCTCGGTGCCCACCGGCAGCGACAATAGATCGAGATCGATCGTCGTGATGTTCTCACCCAATTGGCCGGGGCCGACCGAAAAGCCATCGCGGGCCAGTTCGTCGAACAGCTCCCTATGAATGAGGTGGACTTGGCGCAGGTTGGGTTGAGTCGGGTCTTGCGCCACGCGCGACCGGTGCTGCATCGTGACTCCGCAATGCGCGTCACCGCGCACGCCGAGGCTGGCAACAAGCTCGATTGACGCGACGCACTGCTTCGAGAACGAGTGCGCAGCGTTTGTACTAACGGAAACAACGCGCGGCGGCATTCTGTGTGCTCGATCCGCAGTTGTGCGACCAACCGCAGTCGGAGAAGTAGGCAAGGATGCGCGGGCTGACGCAGCCGGACATTGTGGCGGTGCTTCTAACGCCGAACGTGCTCCGCCTTCAAGGAAGCACCCTCTCCGGTCTCGCCACGAATGTGCGGTGACGATGACCGCCGGCGGTGAATCCGGATCGTCTTGCGGTCAAGCATTGCCGTTGCGGTTGGCCTTGCGCGGTTCGCAAGACGACTTATGTTTGGCGACCACACGGCACGCGGAAGGACACAGCTTCAATGAAACCATGGCTGCGTTTGGTCTTGGATGACGAGTCGAATCATCGACAACCAACCGCAACGGCTGCCTCCGCGCCGACCGACGACCAACTGCTCGATGCGTATTCCACGGCCGTGGTGCGCGCCGCGGAGTTGGTGAGTCCATCAGTCGTAAACATCGAAGTCGAGCATCGTCAGCGAACCGCGACCAAACCCGACGCCCGCGGCAGCGGTTCCGGATTCATCTTCACCCCGGACGGTTTCATCTTGACCAACAGCCACGTCGTGCACGGCGCCGCTGCGCTGCACGCCACGCTTCCGGACGGTCGCAGGCTGCCGGCCGAGTTGGTCGGCGACGACCCCGACACCGACGTGGCCGTGGTGCGTATTCCCGGCTCGGGATTCGTGCCGGCACGGTTCGGCAACTCATCCGCCATCCGAGTCGGACAACTAGCAATCGCAATCGGCAACCCCTACGGCTTCCAATGCACCGTCACCGCCGGCGTCATCAGCGCCCTCGGACGATCGCTGCGGTCGCACTCCGGCCGCCTCATCGACAGCGTCATGCAAACCGACGCAGCGTTGAATCCCGGCAACTCCGGCGGCCCGCTGGTGACCTCGCGCGGCGAGGTGATCGGTGTGAACACGGCCGTGATCATGCCCGCCCAAGGGATCTGCTTCGCCATCGCCATCAATACGGCAGCCTTCATTGCCGGACGCTTGATCAAGGACGGCAAGATCACGCGCGGCTACATCGGCGTCGCCGGGCAGACGCAGCCGCTTCCGCGACGCGCAGCGCGGCGGCTCAAATTGCCGGTCGAAACCGCGCTGCTGGTGGTCTCCGTCGAGCCGGCAAGTCCGGCCGCAATCGCCGGCCTGCGCGAACGCGACCTCATCGTCGGGTACGGCCCGTATCCGGTGACCGGTGTCGACGATCTGCACCGGCTGCTGACCGAGGAACAGATCGGCGTGCCGACCCCGCTCACGGTCATTCGAGACGGTGTACCGCGAACGATCGAGATCGTGCCCGCCCAATCGCGGCGACACGCCGCTGCGCCACGCCGCTAGCCGGTTGCCAAACACTTTTCGGACATCCTTCGACACGATCAGGGTGGGCGGAAACCTTCTATGAATTCGGGGAGGGGATCCGCTCATGCCGAGACCACCGCCACGCAATCATTTCTTGCGTAGGCGGTTTTCGGCCGTTACACAGAATCAAGATGGATTGCGTGCATCCGATGATTCCTCTCACTTTCCGGTGCGGCGCGACCGTGTGCCCGCGCTAGGAATTCGCAGCCGAGAAGCCCACATGCCCGACGCCCCAGCGACCATCGCACCGCCGAGTGAGCCGGCGCCGCGCTATACGCCGCGGGAGGAATCGCAGTTCACGCTATGCAAGGTGTGCAACAGCGCGGCGTTGCCGCATAGTCGCTTCTGCGAGTCACACCAAGACCGCGTCGCACCCGAGGTGCAGCGGAGACGCCGACGGATCCGCCGACTCGATGTCATCTTGCTCCTGCTGTTGACTGTGGTCCTCGTGGGATACCCGAAGATCAAGGGACAGATGTTGCATACGATCGGCGTATCCACCGGTCCGAATGAGTCGCAGGGCCTGATGGAAGACTTCCATACACTGCTCGTCTGGCTCGGCGTCGCGAGCAAGCGCGACAAGGGTTCGAACGACCTCGTCGCATCGATCCGCAGCGCCCTGACGAGTGGGGGCGAAACCACGCCGCCGGACATGGAGGCGATCCTCCAGCGTGCGGAAGCAAACGGCGAGCCGCTTTCCCTAGATGAGGTCATCGAGCGCCTCGATGGAACCTCCGGCGCTCAGCGAATGGGATTGAGCAGCGCGCAAATGGCGCGCCTGCAGGCGCTCAAGGGGAGCAAGGACCCGGCGTCCGCCAAAGCCGCGGGGGCAACCGACAATCGCCCGGCGGCGTCGCAGGCGGCCCCAGCCGTCGCCGCGGTGCTCGCGCGCTGCGGCAATGGCGTCGTCGACCCCGGCGAACAATGCGACGGGACGGCTTTGGGCGGCGCAACCTGCACCAGCCTCGGATTCAGCGGCGACTGCGATCAACCGGACGCCTGCGTGCACACGGCGTTGAGTTGTTTGGGCAACTGTCGATTCGACTTTTCGGGTTGCACGAGCGAAAGCCAAGCCGCGGCGCAACGCTTCGTCGATCAAGGCAACGGGACCGCCACCGATCGATTGACCGGGTTGACGTGGGAGTTGAAGTGCACCGATGCGCAGTGCGCCGAGCGTCATCAGGTATTGAGCGCTGTCGGATGGCAAAGCGCCGCATCTGAGTGGATCGCGGCGCTCAACGCGGAGAAGTTCGCCGGTCACAACGACTGGAGACTGCCGACCCTGGAGGAGCTGCGGACGCTGTTGGCCGCGGTGCCTCCCTGCCCCACCGAGCCGTGCGCGGTTGCCGCGTGGCCGCGAAATTCGACGGCGCCCGAGGGGTATTGGTCGTCGACGACGTTCTCGATCGACAAGCATCGCGCGTGGGCCGTGTCGTTTCGCGACGGCGACGTGTACACCGCCGAGAAGGGCGACAAGCTGCACGTGCGCGCCGTCCGCCAAGGGTCGTGAGCCGTGGTCACCGTGCCTCTTGATCGCGGCCCCCGCCGCATCCCACCGAGTGCCAGCTCCCGGCGGAGTCTGCAGTTCCATCGTCTGATGATCGCACGAGTTGCCGTCGTCATCTTCGTGCTCGCGCTGACCGCCTGTGGCAAGCCCAGTGTGAGCGGGCGCGTATTGCCGGAGATAACCAACCGTGCGGGTTTGCCGTGGCACGACGTCGAGATCCGGCTGCTCCGCGGCAATCTCGCCGAGCAATTGCAGAGCATCGCCGTAAAATACCGCGGTGAACTCGCCGACGAGGCGCGCCAGCGGGTTTTGGAAAGCGCCAAGGGGGACGAAGCAGCCAGCACCGAGGCACTGCACCATCTCGGCGCGGCGGGATCTCCGCGTGCGTGTCTGGCAACGGCAGAGGCCGACTTGGCGGCGGCGAGACGTCGCTACGACAGCTTGCTGAGTCAGCTCGCACCACGCATCGCCGCACTCGGAGTTACAACGGACTCTCCGGCCAGCGCGATCGAGCAGCTACGCGGCTTGATGCAGACCAAGCTCGAGAACGAAGCGCGCCGCTTGCGCGACGAATACCTGCGCACCCAACTGCAGCAGCAAAGCGGCGTGGTGCTGGCGACCGGACGCGCAATGGATCGCCTGTGCTGGAGCGTGCAGAACAAACACGATCTCGCAGTCCAATTTCGCGGCCCGATCGTCCTGTATAACGGGCATCCGCTGCCCGATCCCGTCGCGAGCCGGATCTGGGGATTGCCCGCGCTGGAGAAACCCTTGCGCATTCCCAGCGGCAACCGGTTCGACAGCGACATCCTGCTTCCGGGAGCGTCCTTCGAGACGTGTTTCTACGCGCGTGGCGGGTTGCTGCCGCGTGATCTGCTCGACAATTACGGCCTGTCCACCGACAATCCGACACGCAGCGGCGAGTGGCGCGTGCAGTGGCAGACCATCGATTTCGTCCGTTCCACCGACGGCGAGAATCCGTCGGCCAACAACCACGATGCACCACCCAAACCAATCCCGCTGCAGAAGGTGTTCGCGGACCGCATTCGGCAGTTTCAGGCGGAATCGGAAGAGGCCAAGCTGATCGAGTTGCTCAGCAGTTCCCAGGGCACGCAGGCGGTGCGGCAGGCCGAAGGCGCGCTGCTGGCCTGCCATCGCGCCATCGAGCAAGAGAAGATCTACCAAGATACGACGCGCGTGATTCAGGCCATCGAGGAAAAACGCACCGGCGAATTCGCCGTCGAGGTGCGCGTGCGCCCGATGCTGACGCAACTCGCTCGCGATCCGGCGCATCTCTCTAAGCGCGTCGATGAAACCGTTTCCATGCTCGACCGCTTGACGGTCTCGCGACAGCAGCACGCGGCCGGGGAAGCCTTCCAATTCACCGGTGTCGATCCGGGCCGCTACACGCTGGTAGCCAGGTCAACCAACGAGCAGATGAAACCCAAAGTCTGGCTCATTCCGCTTGACGTGTCCGAACGGGGAACCACGCAGGACCTGATCGCCGCCACGTCGCGCAATGCGACGCTGCGGTCGACCCTCGAGACCATGTTGCAAGGGAGCTGATGCGGTAATCAACGCCGATCGCGGCACGCGCACCGCCAACCCCGTCACGATCGCTGTGAACCAAGATCGCCCACGCTCGAAGGTAATTCGCGCAAGCGACGCTGGGCACTCTGCGCCGCGAAGTATCCACACATGCCGTGGACCCCGCCGCCCGGCGGGGTCGACGATGAGCAAATGAACAGGCGCGGATTGGGCGTGCTGTAGGGATCGAGCCGCGCCACCGGTCGAGTGAAGAATTGAAACAGGTCGGATACGCCGCCGGTGATCGCGCCGCCGACATCGTTGGGGTTGGCGCGCTCGAAATCGACCGGACCGAACTTATGCCGCGCCAGAATACGATCGCGAAACCCGGGCGCAAAACGCTCGATCTGCTGTTCAACAGCGGCGGTGCAATCGACCGTGGACCCCGCCGGAACATGACAGTAGGCGTAGCCGGTGTGTTTGCCGGCGGGCGCGCGCGTGTCGTCGAACTGGCTTTGCTGGACCACAATGAGGAAGGGGCGCGACGGATGCTCGCCGCGCCACATCGCGGCTTCCGCGACCGCGATCTCTTCGAGCGTGCCGCCGACGTGCACCGTCGACGCGTCCAAACAGCGTGGATCGCGCCACGGAATCGGTCCATCGAGCGCCCAGTCGAGCTTGAAGACGCCGGGACCGTAGCGATAGCGGCGCAAGCGTCGCACGTATCTCGCCGGTAAAATCGGTTCGCACGCGTCGGCGAGCTGCGCCGGACTGGTGTCGAACAACACGACGCGCGCCGGCGGAATGTCGGTCAAGCGGCGCACGCGCCGACCGGTCTCGACTCGGCCGCCGAGCTGGCGCAGGTACGACGCGAGCGCGCGCGCGATCGCGATCGAGCCGCCGGCAGCCACCGGCCAGTCTTCCACGTGAGCCGTCAGGGCGAAGATCATTGCCACGGCAGCCGTGAGCGCTCGTTCGAGCGGCATGATCGAATGCGCCGCGCAGCCGGCGAGCACAGCGCGCGCCCGGACACCGCGGAAGCGAGCCCGTAACGCGGTGGTGGCCGGAAGCAAGCCCGGCGCACCGAAGCGCGCCATCAGGATCGGATGCTTCGGAATGCGCAGCGGCCCCAGCAAATCGGCGAGTAATCCATGCGGATCGCGGAGAAACGGCGCGAACGCTCGGCGATACGCGTCGGCGTCTTGCCCCAGCTCGCGCGCCGTGTCGTCGAGTGATCGGCGCAACAATACCGCCGGTTGATCGTCGAGCGGATGCGCCACCGATACGGGCGGCCGAATCCAGCGCAGTCCGTGCGCGTCGAGCGGGAGCGTGCGGAGGAACGGCGACAACACGCCCATCGGGTGACAGCCGGAGCAGAGGTCGTGCAGGAAGCCGGGTAGCGTCAGCTCGGCCGTGCGCGTGCCGCCGCCGATCTCCTCGGCGGCTTCCAGCACCAACACCGACGCGCCGGCGCGCGCCAGCTCGACCGCCGCCGCGAGTCCGTTCGGGCCGGAGCCGACCACGACCGCGTCGTCCACGCCCTAGCTCTCGCCGTAATCCCACGGGTCGCGGCGGGCGAGGTCGGCGAGGTGCGCATCGCCCTCGCCCAGCAGACCGTGTTGGGCGTCGAACAGCCGCCAATGCAAACTCGAACCGAGCAAGGGTTGCGATTCGACGCAGATCACGCGCAACTCGCCCTCTTCGAAGTGGCACTGCGCCTGGACGCACGCGAGCAAACGATCGTCGCACAGGTGCCCTTCGCCGAAGTTCCAGCCGAGCACCGATCCGGCAACGTTTTCCCCGTCGACGTAGTTGTACTCCTGAAACGGGCGTTCGCTGAGCGCCCTGGGGAGCAGCAGCCCGAGCGTCCGCCCCTGCAGGTGCAATGAGCGGAACGCCAAGCCGCGGCAGTCCATGTTGGCGGCTTCTTCGGGTGCGAAGCGCTGCAATTGTTCGCGCAACAACGGCGACGCGCGTTTCACGCGATCGAGCTTCTTGTAGCTGTCGCCGCGGAACAGCCACGCGTTCCACGCCCAATTGCCGGCGTAGTAGCGCATCGCGACCAGAAACGAGACCTTCGACGGAACGAGGTTGCCGATGAGCGGCAGGAGAATCAACCCGACGATCAGATAGACGGTCAACGGCGCCGAGGCGATGTCGAGCACGGTGACATCGGGATGGCCGGCGAAGAGAAAGAACGCCGCATAGATGCTGACCAGGTTCCACTCGAAGACCGCGCCGGCTGGCATGTTGCCGAGGATGAAGCCGTGCAACATCAGCACCAGGACCATGCCGATGACGAGCAACGGGCCGGTGTGACTCACGAACAGCAAGGTCAACGGCGCAGCGAATTCGAGGAAGGTGCCGGCGTGCGCCATCAGCTTACCCAATCGCGACGGCGCGAAATTCTCGGGATACGATATAAACATCCGTCGACGCACCGCGGCGTTTTTGACCAGCGGGTTGTTCACCACCATGACCGGGATGACGTACCCGAAGGCGACCGTGAGCTTCGACACGCCGGCCCAGAACCAAATCGCGAGTTGCACCGCCTTGCAGGCGGCAATCCAATTTCCGGCCAGCAGAAAACAGACGATCATGGCGAAGTGATGCTCGACGCGCGCGGCGAATAGGATCGTCTTGTCGCCGAGTCCGCACAGCGGCAGGAGGACCACGATCGGCACGAGCTGCGCGGCCCCGAGCGCCGGCGAGATGAGCGCGCGGAACAGGGACGCGACAAACGCCGCATAGAGCGCAACGTCGAGCCATGTGCGTGTGATGCCGCCGAACACCGGCAGACTCGGAAACGGCGCCAGCTTCGTGGTTCCCGGCCGCAGGAAATGCAGGAACGCAGTGAACGGCGGCCAGATGTGAAAACCGAGCGGGCCGCTCATGCAGCCGAAGCCGAGCACCTCGATCGCGCAGGCCCAGATGAACGCCTTCTGAAACGCAATGCCTGCATGCCACCATGTGCCGACGTGCGATGGACTTCCCAGTCCGGGCGTGAAGCTGCAGAACCACATCCACGCCAGCACGAACAAGCACAGCTTGACCGCGTGAAAGGCGTACGCGGCGATCGGCAAACCGATCCCCTTCATCACGTAGCCTTCGCAGCCTTCACGGACCAACTCGGAGAAGCTCTTCCGTGCCGGCTCCGGCGGCTGTGACTGCGCCGCTCCTTCACCCACGTGCATTGGTTGCGAACCGTCCACGGGGCTGGTTTACCGCAATTCGCGCGCGCTTGGCCATAGCGATCGACCCGAGCCGCTTGCCGACCTATCTGATCAAGCCGGCGCGCCGCAGGTTCACGCTTGCAACCAGCGCTGAGTGGCGCTAGCCGACAAGCGCTATGAGACTAATGGCACGATGCCTGAGGGGTCAGTCGCCACCGCTCGGGCGGCCGTGCGACATCCCTCGCATACAATGACACGTGCGCAGCCACTCGAGTCCGCGGCCGACGGCTGGGTGCTGTGGGGGTCGGAGCTGTCGCCGTTTGCGCTCAAGGTCGAGGCGCTGTTGCGGTTCGCGGGCGTGGGGTTTCGCTGGTTGCCGGCGAGCGGAAGCTTCTTCGAGGCATTTCGCTTCGATCGACGACGGCGCCGACTGGTAGCGCGGCGCCTCCCGCTCACCTGGCCGAAGATGACCGATCTCGACGAGTTTCCGCTGGTGCCGTTCGTGTTCGGACCCGCGGGCGAGAATCTCTACGACTCGTCCGCGATCGCTGCATGGCTCGATCAGCGCGTGAATTCGGCCGCCCATTCACCACTGCTTCCGACCGGTGATGCCGCGCTCCGGTTTGCGGTGCGACTCATCGACGAGGCGCTGGACGAAGTCGGGCTGTATCTCGTGCATCACAACCGCTGGGTGGTGTCGGCGCGCGACAACGACGCCGGCATGCGCTTGGCGCGCGAGATGCGCGCGTTGTTCGGCCCGCTCGCCGTCCTCGTCGGTTATTCGTTCCCGGGCCGCCAGGTGCGCCGCCTGCCCTATCTCTTTAGCGTGGCGCCATCCGACGCCGCGGGCTTCGACGATCTGCCGGCGCGCTTACGACCGCCGTCACGCCCGGGCTTCCCGCCGACGCACAAGCTGATCGAAGGCGCGTTCGCACAGTTGCTCGGCGCGATTGAACCGATGCTGTCAGCGCGCGCCTATCTCCTCGGTGAACGCTTCACGCTAGCCGATGCAAGTCTGTATGGACAACTCGGCATGAACCGCAGCGACCCCGGCGCGTGGAGATGGATTCGTCGCGATGCACCTGCGACCGCTGCATGGATCGAGCGCATCGCACGCGGCGACTTCCACCCACAGCGACCTGATGGCAGATTGTCGCTCGATGATCCGATCGCGCCGCTGCTCGACTGGATTTGCCGGACCCTGGTGCCGCTGATGCAGCAGAACCATGACGCGTGGCAACGCCATCACGCGAACGGCGAGACCCGCTTCAATGAAGCCGCGTTCGACGCGGGGCGGGCGTTGTATGACGGTACGTTGCTCGGCCAACCGTTCCGCAGCGTCGTGAAGACCTTCCAGGTTCGGGTGTGGCGCGACCTTCGCGCCGAGTGGGACGCGCTCGCGCCAGCCGATCGCGCGCGGCTTGAAACGTTGCTGCCAAGCGCACATGGACTCGACCACACCGGCCTGTCACTTAACTCGGCCGCACTCGCGAGACCGTCGTGACGTCGATCGCGCGACGCATTGCGCCCTTGGTCGCGGCCGCGTTCACCAGTTCGCGCACGCGCGACATTCGGCGCTGGCTCGCGGAGCGGCGACGGCGGCTGCGCGGCGAGCCGCACCGCGTACGCTACTTCCATCAAGTCGATGATCCATACAGCTACCTCGCGTCGCAGGTGTTGCGCGAGCTGATCGATCGCTACGACATCGAGATTCAACCACATCTGGTTGGGCCGCCGTCCGACGCGGCGGCACCGGAGCGCCAGCGGCTCGAAGCGTTCGCGTGCCGCGATGCCGCCGACATCGCGCCCGGCTACGGTCTCGCGTTCCTAGCGCATGACGCGGTGCCGGATCCTGAGGTAGTAGACCTCGCGACACGCATTCTGTGCGCCACCGTCGCCTCCGGCCGATTCGTCGCCGTCGCAGCCGAGGTCGGACGCGCGCTGTGGAGTGGATCGCGCAGCTCATTGGGAGACTTGGCTCGACTCGAACCAGCGGCCGATCCCGCCGCGACGCGCGCGGCAGTCGAGGCTGGCACCGAACTCCGCCGGCGACATGGGCATTACCTCGGCGCGATGTTTCACTACGGCGGCGAATGGTACTGGGGCGTCGACCGTTTGCACCACCTCGAACGGCGTCTGCAAACGCTCGGCGCGTTGCGCCCCGACCGGGGACGCGGTTCGATCATTCGTCATCCGGACTTCAGCGATGCGCCGAGCATCGACCCGAGCGCGCGCGTCACGCTCGAATTCTTCCTCTCGTTGCGGAGTCCCTACACGTACATTGCGATGGAGCGGGTCTCCGCGCTGGCGCGGCGGTATCCGATCGACCTTGTACTGCGTCCGGTGTTGCCGATGGTGATGCGCGGGCTACCGGTCCCGAGCGTCAAGCGCATCTACATCACGCTCGATACCAAGCGGGAAGCCGACGACGCGGGCGTACCGTTCGGGCGAGTCTGCGATCCGGTGGGCCGACCCGTGGAGCGCGCGTTCTCGCTATTCGGCTGGGCGCGCAGTCAGGGGCGCGCCGCGCAGTTCCTGCTCTCGTTCGCCCGCGCCGCGTTTGCCGAGGGCGTCGACACCGGCGAGAACTCGGGTTTGCAGCACGTGGTCGAGCGCGCCGGCCTTGCGTGGATCGACGCACAAGCGCACCTCGATCGCGACGGCTGGCAGGGCGAATTGGAGGAGAATCGCGCCGCGCTGTTGGCGATGGGGCTGTGGGGTGTACCGAGCTTCCGCGTTGCTGGTGGCAACGAGCGGGACGATTTCTCCACCTGGGGCCAGGACCGCTTGTGGCGTATCGAGCAGGAAATCCGCCGGCGTCTGGCGCCACCTTCGCCCGCCCGCTGAACTGCCGTTTCTTACCGGTTGGAATCGGGTTGCACCGTCCGGGAACGACCCGTTCCGACTGCGGCCTCTGAGACTCCGGATGAAATCGGCATTCCTGCGGCCCGTTACTTGCTGATCTCACCGGGGTGAGGGGAGGCGCTTGCCGCCCCCAAGTTTAGGATGACCCCGACGATTGGTCCGCGCGAGATTCCGTTCAACTACACGTCTGCAGACGACCGCCAGGCGATCACCTGGCTGCTCGGCGACGACACCTGGCGCAAGCTCGAAGCATTACGGGCCCGCCGCGTCACCGGTCGTTCGGCGCGGCTGTTGATGCGCTGCTTCGGCGAACTATTGGTGCATCGCCGCAATCCGTTTCTTTACCAAGAATTGATCGCCGACTCGCGGCGCCAGCGCCAGTTCTTCACCAGCGTCGATGCCGACCTCGGCATCATCGAGTCCAACGCCGGCGACGAGTCGCTCGTGCTTGAGGTGTTGGCCACCACACGCGCGTACGTCGACGGATTCCGCGAGGAAGTCGTCGCGATGCCGCATCGACGACGGCGTCTGCTCGCGATCCTCGGACCGATCGTGGGGAAGCAGAACGTGCACTTCGATCCGTTCACGCTGGTGAGCCATGCCACCGACGCCACCGATTGGCGACTGCACCTCCCCTTGGCGGTGATCACCCCGACCGACGAGGCGCACGTGGGGCCGGCGCTCGCGGCGATCGCGGCGATCGGACTCCACGCGATTCCGCGCGGCGCCGGCACCGGGCTCACCGGCGGCACCGTTCCGTTGCGCCCGGATTGCGTAATGATCAACACCGAGAAGCTCAACCGCATCCACGGCATCACGGACGAAGCGTTCGTGCTCGCCGGCGGCCGCCGCGTCAGCGCTCCTGTGATGCGGCTTGAAGCCGGCGTCATCACCGAACGCGCGATCGAGTACGCGGCCGAGCGCGGGCTGGTATTCGCCACCGATCCGACCAGCGCGTGGGCGTGCACCATCGGCGGCAACATCGCCGAAAACGCCGGCGGGAAGACGGCCGTGCTGTGGGGCACGTGCATCGACAACCTGCTGGCGTACGACATGGCGATGCCGGACGGCGCTTGCTACCGGATTCGGCGCACCGATCACCAGCTCCGCAAGATTCTGCCGAGCGACTCGCTGACGTTTGAGGTTCGCGACGCCGCGGGTGCCCTGCTCCGCACGGTCGAGTTGCACGGATCGGACATTCGGCGGCTTGGCCTGTGGAAGGACATCACCAACAAGACGCTCAACGGGCTGCCCGGCGTGCAGAAGGAAGGCACCGACGGCGTCATCACGTCTGCGGAGTTCATTCTGTATCGGCAGTACGAAGTCCGCGCGACGCTCTGTCTCGAATTTTTCGGGCCCGACATGGACGAGGCCAGCCGCGTCATCCTCGAACTGTCGCGCGCATTCCCGAACGACGGCGGGGCCGTGCTGCAAGCTCTCGAACACTTCGACGACGAGTACGTCCGCGCGATCGGTTACAAGGTTAAAGCCGCGCGCGCTGAGACCCCACGAGCCGTGTTGTTGATTGACGTCGTCGGTCACACGACCGGCAACGTGGAGCGCGCCGTCGCGCGCGTTCGCGAGTTGCTGGGGCCTCATCGCAACACTTGCCTGTTCGTCGCCAAGGACGCCGACGAGGCGAAGGTGTTTTGGGCCGATCGCAAGCGGTTCGGCGCGATCGCCGCGCGCACCAACGCCTTCAAGCTCAACGAAGATGTCTGCCTGCCGCTGGATGCGCTCGCCGAGTTCGCGCGCTTCTGCGAAGCCCTCAACGTTGTCGAGGAGCGCCACAGCCAGCACACCTTCGTGCGACGCACCGAGGCCGTGCTGAAGAGCGTGTCGCCGCAGCCGGATGCCCCGTGGCTCGCGGACAAGATCGTCTCGGCACTGGCCCTATGCGAGCGAGCGCTCGCGAATCTCACCGCAGCCGAGGCGACGGAGGTGCGCAGCCTCGCGATTGCCAAGTCGCTGCGTGAAGGCCTGGCGCAGCTCTTGGGTAGCTATGAGGCCCTCGTGCGCGACATCGAGTTGGTGTACGCCGACGTGCGCTCCCGGCGGATCGTGATCGCCACCCACATGCACGCGGGCGACGGCAACGTGCACGTCAACATCCCGATCTTGTCGAACGACCGGATCATGATGAAGCGCGCCGAAGCCGTGGTCGATCAGGTGATGGAAAAGGTCGCGGCGCTCGGCGGGGTGTGTTCGGGCGAGCACGGCATCGGCGTGACCAAGCTCAAGTACCTCGACCCTGAGCGCATCCGCGATCTCGCCGAGTATCGTCGCGAGGTCGACCCGCGCGGGACCATGAACCCCGGTAAGCTCTCCGACTTCGACGCGATCACGCACATCTACACGCCGTCGTTCAACCTGCTCGAACTCGAAGCGCGGATTCTGCAGCACGGCAGATTGGAAGCGCTGGCGGGCAAGATCGCCACCTGCGTCCGCTGCGGCAAGTGCAAGCCCAACTGTTGCGTGTTTCATCCGGCGCGCGGACTCTTCTACCATCCGCGCAACAAGAACCTCGCCATCGGCGCGCTGATCGAAGCGCTGCTGTACGAATCGCAGCATGAGCGCGCCGCGAGCTTTGGCATGCTGCGCCACCTCGAAGACGTCGCCGATCACTGCACGATCTGCCACAAGTGCCTGAAGCCCTGCCCGGTCGATATCGACACCGGTGAGGTCTCGGTGTTGGAGCGCGAGATTCTCGCCGCGCACGGCTACAAGCACACCGCACCGGCAACCAAGGCGACGTTGCGGTATCTCGAGAGTCGGTCGCCGGCATTCAACGCGGCGTTTCGCGCCGGCGTGCTGCAGCTCGGCGGACAGGTGCAGCGCCGGTTGGCGCGGCGATTCGGCCCGTCGTGTGCGTGGGCGGCACTGCGGTCGCCGGTGCCCGCCGCCGATGCCCTGACGCTGCGCGACGTGCTGCCGCCGTGCGACGCCAACCAGGCGCTGCTGTTCGAGCCCGATGGTGACGTGAGCGGCTCGGTGTTCTACTTTCCCGGTTGCGGGTCAGAGCGACTCTTCGGAAGCATATCGATGGCGGCGCTGCACGTGCTGCTGGAACTCCGCACGCGCGTGGTCGTGCCGCCGCCGTTTCTGTGCTGCGGATTTCCGCACCGCGCCAACGCGCAGAGCGATCAGCACGGCCGCATCGTCTTGCGCGACAGCATCATCTTCGCCCAAATCCGTGAGATGTTCGCCTACCTCGACTTCGATGCGGTGACGGTTACCTGCGGCACCTGCCGCGAAGCGCTCGGGCAGATCGAGATCGGCAAGATATTCGACGCGCCGGTGATCGATGTCGCGCGCTACGCGGTTGACCGCGGGCTGCAACTCGATAACCACGATCGCTGTCTCTATCACGCGCCGTGTCACGATTCGCTGGACGGCAAGGCACCGGTGGCACTGAGACGGCTGGGCTTCGAGGTCGTGGCAGTACCGCACTGTTGTTCGGAAGCCGGCACACTGGCGCTGTCGCGGCCCGACATCACCGATGCGATGCTCGATCGCAAAGCCGAGTCGATCCGTGCCGCCCTAGTGGAGCATGCGGGCGGCCGCGAGATCCTCACCAACTGTCCGTCGTGCATCCAGGGTCTCGGTCGCACGGCGAGATTGGGGATCTCGCCTCAGCACGTCGCGGTGGCACTCGCACGCAAGCTTTCCGGCGAGCGTTGGATGGACGCCTTCCGCACCCGCGCGGCTCGCGCGACCGCAATCCGATTCTGAGCGCACCGCCCCCGTCGCAATTTGCGACGACCCGGGCTGAAGAATTCGGCCGCGTGCTCGTCCTAGGAAGCGATCACCCAAGTTGACTGCAGGTCATCGCCGTGTGGTTGCTGCCGTTCCCCGCGTGTCCAGAATACGAGACAGCCGCCTCATCCCAGCAACACCCAGTGCCTCTCCAGCGGGCAGTTCGTGACTCGGGTTCAGCCGAAGTCCTTGGGGAACTTAGACGCACTGCGTTGGTGCCGCTCTTGCACCCTACACGGCTGCACTTGCGATTGGGCCGTCTGCGCAGGGGGGCAGGGGGTTCAGTGAAGGAGGACAGTTCATGGCGAAGCATTCACCACGAGAAAGCTCACCGATGGGAGGCTCAGGGATGAAACTGGCGGCGAGCACGTCGACCGGCGAACTCGGAAGTCATCGGAACGAAGTGAGTTCGGGCAAGCTCGGTTGCGCGCCGCGGCCTGCCTTGCTGTCCCTCTCTCGCGCGGAGCGTTCGGACCTCGAACGGCTGGCTCAACATCACCCGACGGGACTGGCGAGGCGTGCGCAGCTCATCCTCGCGCGCACCGATGGATACACGCTGAAGACCATCGGCCGTCGGTTCGGCGTGCATCCGGACACCGTACGCCGCTGGCTGGTCCGCTATGGAAGTCGCGGACTCGCCGGCCTTCGCCACGGCAACCTGGGTAAGTCGCGCAATTTAGTGTTCGACACGCCGATCCGGGAGGAGATCCGCCGCCGCGCCAACACCGATCCCACCGTACTGGGCGAGCCGTTTTCGTCGTGGTCTCTGATCAAGCTGCGCGATCATCTGATGCGTCGCGAGGTCGTCCACACGATCAGCCACGAGTCGCTGCGCCAAATCCTCCGCACCGATCCGCCGCAACGCTATTGGCGGATGCCGCGCGGCGGCTGAATCGAGGGGCGGCTTATCTCGCTCCTCCACTTATCCTGAGTTTCGCGCGGAGCATCCTTCAGGTTCCGTTCGCCAACGGCTCACCGGCCTCTGCGCCGTTCCCACCGATTTCGTCAAAGCATCGGTCGGCGCAGCCTGTCATCCAATCGTTACGCGTCTGTAACCAAACCATCATGTAGGCGCCGGTTGTCGCCGCGTCTTCCTGCACGACATGGGCTTGTGTCGCCCAGTGCCTCAACCAAAGGAGGGTCGTTCAGATGCAGAAGACGGGAGCGTGGCGGAAACCGGCACACACCATAACCGCAGGGCTATTCGCGCTGGTAGTAGTCGCGTCAGCAAGCTCTGCGAGAGCGCAGGCGGCACCAGCGGATTCGCAATCGGGACAGATTCAGCAGTTGCAACACGAACTTCAACAGCTCCAGCAACAAGTGCAGGCGTTGTCCAACAAGAACGGCGTTCAGTTCGGCGGTGTAAACGTCAAGCTTGGCGGCTTCATTGAAGCCGCAGGGATCTATCGGACCCGCAATGAGGTTGCGGACGTCGGCTCAGACTACAACCAAGGCATCCCGTTCAACAGTTCGCCCTTGGCGCACGAGAACGAGACCCGCTTGTCGGCGAGGCAGAGCCGCTTGTCGTTGCTGGCGACGGGCGACGTGTCGCCGGAAACACACTTGGCCGCATACTACGAAATGGATTTCCTGGCATCGGGTGTCACTTCGAATTCGCGCGAGAGCTTCAGCTACACCCCGCGCAGCCGGCACCTCTACGCCACACTCGACCGGGACGACTGGGGCTTTCATCTGCTCGCCGGCCAAAACTGGAGCCTGATCACCACCAACACCAAGGGCATCATTCCGCGCCAGGAACAAATTCCGCTGACGATCGACGCCCAATACGTGGAAGGATTCAACTGGTTGCGCGTGCCGCAGTTTCGCGCGGTCGAGGATTTCGGCCACGGACTGTGGGTTGGTGTCTCCGCAGAGAGCCCGCAAATCGTCACGTCGCCGATCACTGCGCCCAACGGGACCAACTACACCAACAGCGGCAACGGCGCCGGATTGCTCAACAGCACGACAACCTACACGAACGACGTCGTTCCCGACTTCATCGGCAAGATCGCCTACGAGCCGGGCTGGGGTCACTATGAATTCAAGAGTCTCCTACGCACCTTCACCGCGCGCGCGGCCGGCGCGAATCGCTCGACCACCGGCTACGGCTTCGGCGGTGCCGCCACGATGCCGATCGTCCCGAAGCTGCTTGAACTGCAGCTCAGCGGCCTCGGCGGCTACGGCATCGGTCGATTTGGTTCGGGGCAGCTTCCGGATGCCGCCTTCAAGTCGGACAACATCCATCTCACCGCGATTCCCGAAGCGCAGGGGTTGGTTGGCCTGATCGGTCATCCCTGGACCGGCAATGATCTCTACATCTACGGTGGATGGGAACACGCCGATCGCGCCGGCACCACCGATCTGTTGATCGACAAAACCACCGGCAAGTTCGCCGGCACCGCCGGGTACGGGTCACCGGAACTCAATGTTAGCGGCTGTGACGTTGAGGGCGGGACCTGCCAAGCGCAAACGCGAGACCTGCAACAGATCACCGCGGGATTCTGGCAGGACCTCTACAAGGGCAGTTTCGGTCGCTTCGTCGTTGGCTTCGAAGGCGGCCAAATATGGCGCGACGGCTTCTCCGGAAAGGGCGGCACACCGAGAACCAACATCGCGATCTTCATGACGTCCGTGCGCTACTACCCATTCTCGTGACCGGCAGTCGGCCGGACTTGCGACACATCGACTCGGAGGGAAAAATGACCACGACGATCATTCGCGCTGGCCTCGCACTTCTGGCGGCCGCTTGCCTCGTGTCCGCCGCGCCGGCGTCTGCGCAGCTCCAGATCAACGGCGCGGGGGCAACCTTTCCGTATCCGATTTACTCGAAGTGGTTCGACGCCTACGTCAAAGTCGATCCCAGCGTCCGCTTCAACTATCAGTCGATCGGCAGCGGCGGCGGCATCAAACAGATCACCGAGCAGACGGTCGACTTCGGCGCGTCCGACGGACCGCTGAGTGACGATCAGCTCAAGGCGGCTCCAGGACACCTGCTGCACTTCCCGACCGTGATGGGCGCGGTTGTGCTGACCTACAACGTTGCCGGCGTTTCCGGCGCGTTGAAGTTTACGCCCGAGGCAATCGCGGGCATCTATCTTGGCACGATCACCAAGTGGAACGATCCCGCCTTGACCGGGCCGAACCCAGGGGCGGCGCTCCCGAATCAAGACATCATCGTCATTCATCGCTCCGATGGCAGCGGCACGACGTACATCTTCAGCGACTACTTGAGCAAGGTGAGTCTCGATTGGCAGCGCAAGGTCGGGAAAGGCACGTCGGTGAATTGGCCCGTGGGTCTCGGCGGCAAGGGCAACGAGGGCGTCACCGGCCTGGTGAAGCAGTCGCCCAACTCGATCGGGTACGTGGAACTGATCTACGCCATCTCGAACAAGCTGCCGTTCGCCCACATCAAGAACCGAGCCGGCACCTTCGTCACCCCATCTCTCGAATCCGTCACCGCCGCCGCCGCCGGATACGCCGCACAAATGCCCGCCGACTTTCGCATCGTCATCACCGATGCGCCGGGCGCGGCCGCCTATCCCATTTCCGGCATGACGTGGTTGTTGGTTTACGAGCAACAACACGACGCGGCGAAGGGGCAAAAGCTGGTGCAGTTCCTCGATTGGATGATGCACGACGGTCAGCAGTACGTATCGCAGTTGGACTATGCCCCGCTGCCCCCGGAGTTGGTGGCGAAGGAAGCCGACGCACTCCGTCGTATCACCACCGCCGACGGTAAATCGCTGGCGAGGCAGTGACGCGGCGGCACGTCGTCAGGTACTCGGCAGGCCGCTTCCCGCATCACGATCGAGCGCAGCCTTGGCGATCGAAAAGGCGGCCAGGGCGTTGATGTAGCCGGCGTCATCCTCGGTAAAGCGTCGCTGCGCGTCGGTCAACTCGATGATGTTGCCGAGCCCCGATTCGTAGCGCTTCTCCGCCAAATCGAGCTCGGCTCGCGCGGCCGCCACCGTCTGCTCGGCGCGGCGGATGCGCTCGCGAGACGCCTGCCAGTCGAGGTAACCGCTTTTCACCTGCAGGAAGATGCGTTGGCGGAGATCATCGATCGCTTGCCGAATCGCGTCCTGATGCAACTTGGCTTCGGCCACTTCGTGATCGGTCAGGAACCCGTTGAAGAGCGGCCAACTGACGATCACACCGACGTCGAAGTTGTTGCTCGCCGGCAGCTCTTGCCCGCGCGCGCTGTACCCGGCGGTGGCATTCACCGTGGGCAAATAGTCGCTCTTGAATTGCGCGATGTGTGCGCCGGCCGCGCGCGCTTCGTCCACCAGCATCTTCAGATCGGGGCGTTGATCGAGCGCGGCCTGAAGAAAGGATTCCAACGGCTCGCCGATCTCCTCGTACGTCAGCACGTCGGCCTGATGATAGTCGGGCGCGTTGGAGCCCAAGCCCATCGCGTTGTCGAGTGCGACCTTGGCGTCGTCCACCCCATTGCGGGCGTCGACCAGATGCAGCTTCGCACGCGCCAACGCGGCTTTGGCGGTGTAGGTATCAATCTCCGGCTTCAAACCGGCTTGGGCTTTGACCTCGGCTTCGTGCAGATGCTCCTGCCGCTGAGCCACCGCCTGTTCGAATACCTTCACCGTTTGTTTGGCGGCGAGTAGATCGTAGTAGTGCTGCGTCACGTGGAAGACGAGGTCGAGATCGACGAATCGCAATCGGGCGCGAGCAACGTCGGCGTCGGCACGCCGTTCGTCGATCACACCGCGTGTCCGGCCAAAGTCGAAGAGATACTGAAAGGCCGAGACGCTCATCAAATAATTGTCGAAGGTTGCGGTCGAATTCACGCCGCGGCCTTGACTGGGAATGCGCGGTTGACCGAGCACGCCCAGATAGGTGGTGTCGCCAATGCCGTTGCTGGTTCCCCGCAGGTACTCGGCTGCCCCGAAGACTTGCGGGAGCAGCGCCGACTGCGCCTGCCCGACCCGCTCTTGGGCCGCACCGGCTTCGGACTGCGCCGCCAAGCGGGCCGGATGATAGCGCAACGCAATCGCGATCGCGCGCTGCAACGTGAGACGCGCACCGGCTTCGAGCGGCACATCGGCGGCACCGACGGGCGTCGCCACCAAACCGGCCGCCGCGATGCCCGCGACCCACGCACCGAACTTGCTGATCCTCATCGTGACTCCCGAGTCGATTCGTTCAGTCGACGCGCGCGGTTGCGACCGCCGCCTCGCTGTTCACCAGCAGGCTGTGCACCTGCTCCCCATCGCTGAGCGCCGGCGTGAAGTTCTTGACCACCTGCTCCGTACCGCTCAGGCCGGCCGCGATTTCCGCGCGGTTGGCGCTGGTGAGACCGATCGTCACCGGCGTCCGCGCCAATTGACCGTCCTTCACCACGTACACGGCGCTCTGCCCCTTGACGGTGCCAACCGCCGTGGAGGGAACCTGCAGAACCTGGGGATGACGCGCCAACTCAATGCTGACGTCGGCGTACATTCCCGGGTAGAGCAGGTGTTGCGGATTGTCGAGATCGACTTCCGTCAGCATCGTGCGAGTGGCGAGATCCAAGGCATGCGCGAAACGAGCGATCGTGCCGTTGAACTCGCGCCCGGGGAATTCGCGCAGCGTCAAGGCCGCCGGCATTCCTTCTCGGATGAGACTGGCTTCCGCTTCCGGGACGTAGATATACACGCGCAGCGTGCTGAGATCGGCGAGGCTGACAACGGGCGACGTGCCGGGCTTGTTGGGGCCCGTGGCCCCAGCGGCGGCGCCGCCTTGCGATCCGCTCGCCTGAATCAAGGCGCCGGGATCGACAAATCGGCCGGTGACCACGCCATCGAAGGGCGCGACAATGCGCGTGTAACTGGCGAGGGCTTCCAGCTCTTCCACCTCGGCCTTCGCCTCCTCCCACTGCCCTTCGGCGATGTCGACGTCCTCTTGCGCCACCAAACGATGATCGCTCTTCCACACGTTTTGGAGACGCTCGTAAGTGCGGCGCCGAATCTCCAAGCTCGCGCGCGCGCGCCGCAACTTTTGCTGCAGCTCCGGAACTTCGATCTCGGCGAGCACCTGTCCGGCTGTGACCGCATCGCCTTTGTCGACGCTGATGCTCTTCAGATATCCGCTGACCTTGGCGTACAAGTCGGCTTGATAGAAACCCACCAAGTCGCCGGGCAAGGTGATCGCGCGCGTCATATCGCCGCGTTGCGGCTGCACGACCGTCACCGTGTTCACCGTTGCCGCGGGCGGCGGATCGCTCCACGCCCCGCTACAGCCGGCAATCGCTGCCAGCGGCAGGAATGCGACCGCGACCTCAACCAACCGACTGCGCTGCCTCACCATTGTCCCCCTCGTCGTGCATAGATGATCTCGTACACCGCCGGTACGAGAACGAGCGTGAGCACCGTAGACACCGCCAAGCCTCCCACGGCGGCCCGGGCCAAAGGGGCCGACGCTTCCGAACCGGCCCCCAACTTCATCGCGATCGGCAGCAGTCCGACGATCGTCGCCAGCGCCGTCATCAAGATCGGCCGCATGCGAATGCGCGATGCGTCGACCACCGCGCGGCGCAGCGGCTCACCCTCGCGACGCCGCTGATTGGCGAAGTCGACCAAGAGGATCGAGTTCGACACCACGATCCCGACCATCACGATCGTCCCCATGAACGACTCGATGTTGAGCGTCGTGCTCGTCACGAGCAACGTGATGATCACGCCGATCAGCCCCATCGGCACGGCGAACATGATGATGAAGGGATCGACGAACGAGCGGAACTGCGCGACCATGACCAAGTACAGCAAGACCAGCGCGGTACCCAATCCGAAGCCGAAACTCGCGAACGATGCCTGCATCGCCGCCACCGCGCCGCGAAACGTGAGGTTCATGCCCTTGGGCAGCGTCAAATCCGCCAGCGCGCGCTGCATCGCGGTTTGCGTCCCCTTGAGGTCGTCACCGCGGGGCGAGGCGAGGACGTCGACGATCCGCTGGATGTTGTAGTGTCCCGCTTCCGCCGGCTGCGTCTCCGGCGACACGGTCGCGACGTTGCGCAGCAGAACCGTCTTGGGATGCCCTTCACCGCCGTCGCTCCCGTTCGCACCCATCACCGGGATGTTCAGCAGTGTTTCCAGCGACTGGATGTCTTGCTCGGGATACTGAACGGTGAGGAAATAGTCGTTGCCGCTCTTTGGATCGATCCAGATCGACGGCGCGATCATCTGGTTCGACGTCAGCGCGGTAATGATGTTGGTCACCACATCGCGTTGGTTGAGTCCGAGACGTCCGGCCTTCAGGCGATCGACCCGTACGTCGAGCGACGGGTACCCGGACTCTTGCGGAATGAACGCGTCGGCAACCTGCGGCAGGCGCCGAACGCGCCGTTCGATCTGCTGCGCTACCGCGTGTAGGTCGTCGTAGTTCGGCCCGCTAAGTTGCACGTCAATCGGTGCCGCCAAACCGAAATTCAAGACCGCATCGATGATGCTCCCCGATTGGAAGAACGTCCGCACTTGCGGCACCTCGGTGCGGAGACGTTGGCGCAGTTCGTCCATGTAGTGCCACGTCGATTGTTGGTGGTCGGCCGTCAGGCTCACCATGACGAAGCCCGAGTCGCTTGCCGCGTTGGGCGAGTAGATCGCGGAAAAGCCCGGTGCCAATCCGAGGTTCGACACGACCATCGACAGGTCGTGCGGCGGAATGACGTTGCGCACGAGCTGCTCGAGGCGGGTCACCAGCGCTTCGGTGACCTCGATGCGCGAGCCGCGCGGTGCGCGCAGGTTGACGATGAATTGGCCGGCGTCGGTGCGGGGGAACAGTTCGGTGCCCAACCAACGATAGGCCGACATCGACACCACGAAGAGTGCACCCACGAACGCCAGCACCCAGTACTTGCGATCGAGTGCGCGATCGAGGGCATACGCGTACCAGGTCGCGAAGCGTTCGTAGACCCGGTTGAAGGCGCCGAGAAATCTGCGGCCTTCGCCGCTCTCCTCCGCGTGCGCCTCTTCGGCCGTTAGAAACCGCGCGCAATAGATCGGGATCACGGTCATCGAGACGACGTAGGATGCCAGCATGGAGAACACGACGGCCAGGGAAAGCGCGCTGAACAGATACTTGGCCACCCCGGCGAGAAACATCACCGGGAAGAACACGATCACCGTCGTCAACGTGGAAGCGAAAACCGGCAGGGCCACCTCGCGCGCTCCGTCCCCCGCCGCCTCCCCGGGCGACTTGCCCATCGCGAGATGGCGGTCGACGTTTTCCAACACCACCACCGAGTCATCCACCAACCGCCCGATGGCGAGCGCAAAGCCGCCCAACGTCATCACGTTGATCGTCGAGCCGTTCATGTACAGGCCGAATGTCGCCGCCAAGATGGACAACGGAATCGACAAGAAGATCGCGAAGGTGGACTTGAAGCTGCCGAGGAACAGCAAGATCATCAACGAGGCGAGCACCGCGGCCGAGCCGGCTTCGTGCTGTAGACTCTCGACTGCGGCCCGAATGTAGGTCGATTGATCGAAAATGCTGTTCAGCTTCATCCCCTCCGGCAATCCGATGATCTTCGGCAACAGCGACTTGACCCCGTCGACGACCGCGATCGTGTTCGCGTTGCCCTGTTTGAGGATGGGAACGTAGACGGAGCGCTGGCTGTTGATCCGCACGACGTTCTGCTGAATCTGCGCCGCGTCCTCCGCGTGCCCGATGTCGCGCACCAGCACGGGAGCCTGGCCGTCGCCGACTTTGACCGGGACGTCGTTGATCCATTCGGGATCCTCGATCAGACTATTGGTATCGACGAAGTAGTCGGTGTCGCCGATCTTCGCATCGCCCGCGGGAATGATCAGATTGGCGTCATTGACCTTGCGCACGACGTCCATCAGGGTCAATCCGCGCGCCTGCAACGCCTCGCGATTGGCGTAGATCATCACTTGGCGATACTTGCCGCCGAACGGCGGCGGTACCGACGAGCCGCCGACCGTCGCGAGTTGGTTGCGCACGTTGTACTGGGCTTGGTCACGCAACTGCGCCTCCGAGAACCCTTCGCCCGCAACCGTGACCAGCGTGACCGGCAGCGACGACGCATCGAACTTCAGCACCAACGGTGGCAACGTGCCGGGCGGCAAGTGCCGCAGGTCGGCCATTGCGAGATTGGCCAACGAGGCCGCGGCCGTATCGATGTTGGTGTCCGGTTGAAAGAAAACCTTGATGATGCTGACGCCCGGCAGCGAACGCGACTCGATGTGCTCGATGTCGCTGCCGAGCGTGAAGAAGCGTTCGAAGCGGGTCGTGATGTCGCGTTCCATCTCCAACGGCGGCATGCCGGGATAGAAGGTCGCCACCACCACCGCCGGAATTTTCAGGTTCGGAAACACGTCGACCGGCATGCGCGAGAAGGCGATCAGACCCAGCAAGACCGTGATCAGCGCACCGACGATGATCGTGTGCGGAAAGCGCAACGAGAAGTTCGCCATGGTAGTCGATCCCCTACTCTCGAATACTTTCCGGCCGGCGCTGCGCGCGAGGGCGGCGCTCTCGTTCAAGCGGGACAATCGAGTATGCGGGCTTCGGACGAATGCCCCACGCCTCGGCCTGACTGCGCAATCGCTTCATGAGCCGACCACGGGCACGAGCGATGCGAGAACGGACCGTGCCCACCGGGCTGTTGGTGAGACGGGCAATCTCGGCGTAGCTAAAGCCCTCGATGTCGCAGAGCGTTACTGCCATACGCAGGTCGGTCGGCAATGCCGCGATCGCCGCGCGGATTTCCTGCAACGCGACGTGATGCGACAACTCTTCATCGCCGCTACAGAGCGCGGCCGTTTCGGGACTCTCCGTCTCGCTCAAGTCACCGGATAAGAGGAGTGGAGCCGATTGTTCGCGACGGTGCCGTGTGATCGCTCGGCGATGAAGGATTCGCATCAGCCACGCCTTGCCGTGCGTGAGATTGCGCAGTTCACGATAGCTCTGAAACGCCAGTTGATAGGTCTCCTGCAGCAGATCGTCAGCGTCGGACGGATTGCGCGTGAGCCGCAACGCGACGGCGCGCAGTGAGCGAAAGTTACCGAGCGCCATCGCCGCAAAGTCCGCTTGGGCGACTGTCGCTGGACTTGGTTGCCGCGTGTCGTCGGAGACGACGCGCGGCGTGGGAACCATGGGTTCTACAACCGGACCATCCGCCTCTCGGATGGAGCCGATAACTGCATTGAACATCTTTAGCTCTCCTTGGACATCGGAGCCCGAACTCGACACCGGAATTCGGGCTCGCGACGCAGGAGGGCCGTCGCCAACCAAGTTCCGGCAGACGAAGAAAGGGAGCGACCCGCTGGGTCGCTAGTCGGAGAGCACTAGTCGGACAACTGAGAGTTGGCGGTCGGACGAGGGGGGATCTTCAAATGGCGAATTGGGAGCGGCGACAGCGCCATCCGCCGCCGCTTCAGCATGAGAAGCAACACACCCAGCAACGGCGCCGCCACAATCACGGGCTTCCGAGCCGGCTGCGAGCTGAAGGGGGGCTCGTGCTCGACCGAGGCCTCCGAGCGCAGGTTCAGTCTCGTCAAACCACGGCCGAGCGCCCTCGTGATCGCGTCCGCCGGCCGGATGCCCGGTCTCGCCACGGTCACAAATACCGTGACGGCGATCAGAACCAACAGGCCGATTTTCCGTATCAGCGGAGTCACGCGGCGATCCCCTACGTTCACGTCCGACGATTCGCGAGAAAGTTTATTCATTCGAGGAGGACGTGTCCAGCCGAAATCTCCGCAAGGGAACTTCTGACACGACCGCCGCGTCTGTAGGGCAAGGAGTACTCGAAATGCCACGTACGCGGAACACCACGCCACCTGCCCCACACGTGCTCGCGCCGGTTGGTGTGCGAACTGGGCTGGCACTCTTTGCCCTGGCAATCACCACGGGCTGTGCGCCCCGGATGCACACCATTCCGGTCGAGCGCGGCGTCGACTTCGCCGCCCATGCTGACCACAACGGGTTGGTGATCGACACAATGCCGGGCGCGTCGCCGGCGATCCTCGTTCCCGCCGGCTGGTCGTCCGGACCTCACGGTCCGCGGTTCCTGCTGAAGGCCCACGACCAGACAATTGCGGCGTTGTGGTTCCCGCGGGCCGGCAAGATGGTCGTCCGACAGAGTGCCGACCCGACGTCGGCACTCATCGGCGAGGTCGATGCGACCTGGAACCGCGGTGCGATCCAACTCGCGTTCAAGCCCGCGGACGGATCTGTCTACCAGACCGCCGAGTTCGACCGCATCGACGGGCGAGTCGTCACCGCGGCGCTGAGCTCCAACGTTCAAACCAATCTCGATGTGCGTGGCGTGTATCGTGCCGACGTACATAACGCGAGCGGCGCGCCCGTGGGTTGGCTCCGCGTGCAGATCAGCCCATATCAAGCTGCGAGCCGGATCTACGACGGCGATGTGCCACCGCCGCTCAATGGCCCGCTGGCGACCGCCGCCGTTGCGATGATCGATGCCGACGTCGATTACATCGAAGATCACGCATCCAACGTGTACCTCGGCAATTAGCGTTGATGTGAAAAAAACTTCACCACAGAGCCGCGAAGACACGGAGAAGACAAGGAACTCGGAAGCTCGCAGGGGTCGTAGAACCGCGCGCCGGCGTCTTCGAGGTTCGAGATCGGCTCGGTGTCGTATTCCGTGAACTCGCGGCAGAGCCCGTCGGGGGTGCAGCCACCGTTGGTGAGGCTGTTGCCGTTCGCGTCGTAGTGCCCCCGCACGGCTCCATACGGCGAGTAGCGAACGTGTTCGAAGGTACCAAGCAACGTGCTGATCACTTCCGCCGAGCCCAGATGGTTGAGGTGATAGAACTTGAGGCCCAACGTCGCGAGGGCTCCGGCGGTCACTGCGCCGATCCCGCCGCCGATCGCTCCCGCCTTCAGCGCCTCGCCGGCGCCATTTGACGCGGCCGTGATCGCGTTCAACGCAAAGACGATCAATGCTGACTGATCTGGGCGGGCAACCAGGTCCACTGTGTGTCGTCGATCTGAGTTTGGACGACACGTGGAGGGATATTCTCGTAGCGCCGCAGCTTGAACCTTCCGTGACGGTCCGCGGTCATCCAGAGCGCGGTCATTTCCTTACGGATGAAAGAAACAGTGCGTTGACGGCACCAGCCACATGGTCTCGAACTCCTGACGCAAGGGGCCGATGCGAGCGGTCCAGTCGCGCGTCGCGGGATCATTGCGGCGGGTCGCGTACCACCGGCACAAAGCTTGGAAATCCGGGGCGGCCCACAAGACCAACGCTTCGTCACTGCGCATCGGCACCGAGTAGGCTCCCATCAACGCAAAGCCGTGTGCGCGCAAGAGCGGGCGCAGCAACTCGCCGACAGCGGCGAGGTACTCTTCGCACTTACCCGGCAACAAGCGCACGATGCTGTGCACGCACACCCACGCCTTCAATCCGCTGCCGCGCAGTTGCTCGCGCGTCGGCGAGAAGATGGTCGGTTCGAGTATGCGATCGAAGCCGCCGCTGCGCCACTGCGTCGCCTTGCTCCACCACGGTGCGAGATGCGGATCCTTCTTCTCAGGAAGAAATTGCCGCTCCAACCCCGCGGCCCAATGAGCCCAATCATCCATCTCCCACAGGTTGACCACCCGCGGCCAACGATTGGTGCTGCCGATCACTTTCCAGGTGCCGACCAGGCGCGAGATGCCGTCGCGCTCTGAATGCTGCGCGCGCTCGCCGACCGTGTCGAGATACGCTTGCTGGCCGTCGCCGATGATGTCGATGATCTCGTGAAGATAGAGCATGATCGATCGCGAGATAGCAGCGGCGCGACCCGATGGTCAACGCGTCGCGGCTTCGAGCGCGAAAGTCTCGCGCAACCCGTCGACGTAGGGTCGATTGCGCCAACCGAGATCGCGCGTGACTCGGCGGTGATCGAACGATTGCCGAAACGGCGCCGGCAACGGCAGCCACCACCAGGGCGTCGCGCCGCCGGCTTCACGCCATGCCTCGGCGAATTCCCAGAAGGTATGATCGTCGCCGGTGACGTTGTAGGCCTGACCGATGGCGATCGGCTTTTCGAGCGCCAACGCGACGGCCTCGGCGACATCGCCGGCGTACACCAGCGGAAGGCCGAGCCAGCTCGGCACGATCGACGCCGGCCAACTCAGCAACCACTTGACCACGCCCGTGAAGTTGGGATCGAACGCGCCATAGATCCCGCACGGGCGCACGGTGGTGAGGTCGAGGCCGTACTCGCGAGCGAGCTGCCACGCGAGTTGCTCGGAGAGCGCCTTGGAGAGCGCATACGCGTTGATCGGGTTCGGTCGATCCCTCGCCGAGAGCTGTGGGGTGTCTTCATCGATCGTTCCGCTTCGGGTGCGGTACACCGCGACCGAGGAGACCTGCACGACGCGTTTGATCTGCGCGTCGCGCACCGCGTCGAGCACATTGCGCGTGCCTTGGATGTTGGTGCGCTGATGCTCCTCCCAATTGCGCCGGTTGAGGGTGGCGAGCTTGCGAATGGAGAACAGCGCGGCGTTCGACACCACGGCGTCCGCGCCGGCGAACCCGTTCGCCAGCGCCGCGCAGTCGGTCAAATCCGCTCGCCGCAGTTCCACACCGCGCTCACGCAACTCGGGCACGCGATCGGGATTGCGCACCACGCCAATGACGTGCGCGCCGCGTGCTTGCAGCGCGTCGACGATGTAGCGGCCGAGAAACCCGGTCGCACCGGTCACCGCGATTCGCTTGTCTTTGAGTCTCATCAGTAACCTGGGGGCGCCTCGAAGCCGCCGACTACGTCGGCCAGCCGGCGGGCGAAGTCGATCGGCGTGCGGTCTTCCAAGTAAGGCCCGACGATCTGGATGCCGACCGGCAAGCCGGAGGGCGTGCGTCCCATCGGTGCTACCGTCGCCGGCAGCAGCGCCATGCCGACCAGTCCCGCCCATACGAGTTGATCCCAGTACGAGCGCTCCTGGCCGTTGACGCGGATGGTGCGGGCGTTTTGGTCCGGGTTGTGATCGTGCGCGATCGCGGCCGTTGGCGCGATCGGGCAGAGCAGCACGTCGTAGTCGCGGAACAGCGCCGCCCAGGCGGCGCGATAGCGCTCGCGCGCTTCGTGCGCCCGCAACCACTCGCGATGACGTATGGTGCTGAAGTGGGCGAGTCGCGCGAGGCGACTATCATCGGACGACGTGGTGGCGGCCAACCCCACGAGTCGCTCGAATTGCTTCTCCGGCAAGCCGGCGGTCGTCACCGGATAGACCAGGCGCAAATAGTCGCGATCCGCGTCGGCCAGCGTGAAGCCCGGCCGAGCCTGCTCATCGACTCGCACGCCGGCCTTGCGCAAGGCGGCAACGCCGGCGTGGAAGCGATCGAGCACCGCGGCATCGACCGGGCACGCGGGATCGTCGAGCCACGCAGCGACACGATACTCACGCAGCGACGCGCGACGCGGCGGCGGTAGCTCGAGGCGCCAGGCAATCGCGCGTTGATCGTCCGGCCCGGCGAGCACCGACAGTGCGAGGTCGAGGTCATCGGCGCGGCGCGCGAGCGGGCCGAGGACGCCGATGTCGGCCTCCGACAGCAATCCTGGAGGTGGCGGGATGTGGCCTCGCTGGGGGATGATCGCATGAGTGGGTTTGTGGCCGTAGACGCCGCAGTAGTGCGCGGGGTTGCGGATCGAGCCGCCAATGTCGCTGCCGAGTTCGAGTCCGCACAATCCCGCCGCCAACGCTGCGGCGGCTCCCCCGGACGACCCACCGGGCGAGCGACTCAGGTCCCACGGGTTGTTGGTCGTGCCGAAGATCGGATTGTAGGTCTGCACGTCCATCGCCATCGTCGGGAGATTGGTTTTGCCGAAGATGACCGCACCGGCAGCACGCAGACGGCTCACCGCGGGCGCGTCGGCGGCGGGGACGTGAGCGGCGAACGCTTGCGCTCCCGAGGTGGTGCGCAGGCCGGCGGTCTCGATCGCGTCTTTGATCGTGATCGGCAGACCGTGCAACGGCCCCCCCAGTTCGCCGCGTGCGAGCGCCGCGTCGGCGGCGTCGGCGCATTCGCGCGCCCGATCCATGTCGAACGTCACCACTGCATTGATGCGTGGATTGAGTCGCTCCACGCGCTGCCAGTAGTGATCGAGCAGCTCGCGGCTTCCAAGTTTACCGGCGCGCAATGCGGCGGTTAGCTCGGTGGCCGATTGGAAGGCGATGTCTGACATCGGTTATTCTCCACGATGGTTCGGTGCGAGTTCTTCCAACCGTTCTCCTATCACGCGCAGGAGATAAAGTTCACGCTCGACGCCGGACGGGGTGACCCGCAGCATGCCCGTCGCGCCGGTGACCGGTCCGAGGTTGTGAAGGGTGTCTAGCATCCCTGCGCGCGAGGTCGCGCCGCGCTGCATCGCCGCGGACGCCAGTGCGGCTGCATCATAGGCTTGCGCGGCAAAAATATCGGGCGCCTCACCGTACTTGTTGCGGAAAGCGTCGACGAAGGCGCGTGTCGCCGGGCGGGTGCTATCGGGGAAGAAGCCGGCGACCACGATCGCGCCGTCGAGGGCGCCGCCGGCGCCGGCGAGCGTCGTCGGATCGTTCCAGTCGTTCGGACCGAGGAGGCCGACCTGCGGCAACGCGCGGCGAAGCGCGCCGCCGATCGCCACCGCGGCCGAGGCGCTGTCGGGAAGGAACACGGCATCGAGCGTGCCCCCGCCTTGTTCACGCGCGCGCGCGACCTGCGTCGCGACGTCGCGTGTGTGCGGATCGTATGATTCCGTCCAGGTGACGCGGCCGCCGCGACGTTCGACGGCGGTACGAAACTCCACGGCAAAGTCACGGCCGTACTTATCGTCGGGCGCCAAGACGCCGAAGCGGTGCCATTTCCGTTGCTGCGCATCCGCGGCGAGCGCGGCGACTTGCTGCGCGCGCGTCATCACCGGCTGCAGGACGAACCGGCTCGCGAGACCTTCGCGCTGTGCCAGCAGCAGCAGCGGGACTCCCGTCGATTCCGCCAGCGGCGCGACCGCCTCCGCTTCGTGACTGCGGAGCGGACCGATGACGGCGACGATCTCCGCGCGCTCGGCCACGTCGGCAAACGCGGCGCGCGCCGTCTCCGGCGATCCGTGCGTGTCCTTGACGACGACGCGCTCGAAGTCGCTGCCGAGTGCAAGCTGAATCCCCTCCACGGCGTGTTCGCCAAATGCGCGATATGGTCCGGTCAGCGGCAGCAACGCCGCAACGCGTGCCGGCGAATTGGGAGCGGGCGTGACACTCGTTCCGGGAGTCTGATCCTGCGTCGCCGAAGCCGTGCCGGGATGGTGATCGGACGCCGGTACGGCGGGATGCTCGATCCAGTTCCGCACCAACGGATCGCCGACGACTTCGAGCGCGCGATCGCGCTCGGGTGCGCTCAGCGCGGCGGTCGTGCGATCGATGCGACCGCGCAACGTCGCGCGGTCCTTCTGATCGGTTGCCCGCCACGCCTCGGCCCAGGCGGCAAGCGCGCTCACTCGGTTGCCGAGCGCGAGTTCCGCGTCACCGCGCAACGTCGCCACTTCCGCCCAGCGATCGTGCGGAAAGCGATTCGACAATTCATCCAGCGTCGTCAGACACGGACGGTACTCCTGCAGTCGATATTGGCTGAGCGCGAGCTTGAACCATGCGCGCGGCACGTAGGTCTCGTCGCCGGGAGAGTTGAGGAAGCTTCGATAGCCGTCGATCGCACCGGCATACTCACCGCGATCGAAGGCGCGCTCCGCTTGAGTGAAGGCGGCCGCGGGCGGCGCCGGGGGATTCGCTTCAGGCGCACACGAGACACACAATGCGGCAACGAGAATGACGACCGCCTTCGTCGGCGGCATGAGCGAACGGCGTGCTCGCGACGCCCCCAGCAGCTCGGGACTCGCCAATCCCCCACGCCGCGGGATCAGCCGAACATCTCCTTGACTTTGTCGAGGAAGCCCTTGGTCAAGGGCTGCAATTCTTCGCCGCTGATGCGAGCGAACTCCTCCAGCAGCTCACGCTGTTTGGCGTTGAGCTTGCGCGGCGTCTCGATCGTCACCCGCACCAGTTCGTCGCCGCGGCCGTAGCCACGCACATCGGGCACGCCCTTGCCCTTCAGCCGGAAGACACTTCCGGATTGCGTGCCGGCGGCTAGTTTCATCTTCATCTTGCCGTCGAGCGTGGGGACGTCGATCTCGGCGCCCAGCGCCGCTTGCGTGAAGCTGATCGGCACCTCGCAGACGATGTCATTCTCCTGGCGACTGAACAGCGGATGCTCGCCGACCGTGAGGACGACATACAGATCACCCGGGGAACCGCCGTTGCCGCCGGCCTCGCCTTCGCCGCGCAGTTTCAACCGCGAACCGCTGTCGACTCCGGCTGGGATCTTGACGCTGAGCGTCTGCGTGGTTCGGCCGACGCCGGAACCGCCGCAGCGCCGGCAAGGGTCTTTGATGACGGTACCCTGGCCGTTGCACTGGCCACAGGTCTTGGCGATGGTAAAGAAACCCTGCTGAAAGCGGACCTGGCCCGAGCCGCGGCACGCCGAACAGGTCGCGCGGGCGGCGCCGTCCTTGGTGCCTTGGCCCTTGCAGGCTTCGCACGCCACCAGGCGCGGAATGGTAATGGTTTTCTCGCCGCCGAAGGCGGCCTCTGCGAAACTGATTTCGAGATTGTAGCGCAGGTCTTCGCCGCGCCGGGAGCGCGAACGGCCTCGCCCGGAGCGTGTGCCGAAGAAGTCGCCGAACAGATCGCTGAAGATGTCTTCGAACCCGGCGGCATTGAAATCAAAGCCGCCGGCGCCCATGCCGCCTTGCTCGAAGGCCGCATGGCCGAAGCGATCGTACTGCGCGCGTCGATCGCCGTCGCTCAGGATCTGATACGCTTCGGAGGCTTCCTTGAATCGCTCTTCGGCGGCCTTGTCCCCCGGATTACGGTCGGGGTGATACTTGAGCGCGAGTTTGCGGTACGCCTTTTTGATTTCGTCTTCGGTCGCGCTGCGGCTGACACCGAGCACCTCGTAATAGTCGCGTTTCTGCGCCACGTCTCCACCTTCGCGTATCGTCTATCGCCTGCCGCTGATCCCCGACCCTGCGTTGCCTCGAACGATACGCGATAGGCGATCAGCGATACGCGAGCCCTCAGAATACAAAAGCCCTCCCCGACAGTCGAGGGAGGGCTTTTGCTTCCGTACCGTTGAATCGATCGCGTTACTTGACCTCTTCGAAATCGGCATCGACGACGTCGTCCTTCTTGCCGGCGGACGGATGCGGTTCGTGCGGCGTCTCCGGGCCGCCGCCCGCGGCAGCGCCGTCACCCTTTTGCGTCGCCTTGGCGTACATGGCTTCAGCCAGCTTGTGCGACGCCGAGCTGAGTTGGTCGAAGGCCGCCTTCATCTCGGCGGCGTCCTGCGATTCGAGCGTCTTCTTGGCGCGTTCGAGGGCTTCCTCGATGTTGGTTTTGGTTGCCGCATCGACCTCGGCGCCGTGATCCTTGAGCGACTTCTCGGTGGTGTAGACGAGACTGTCGAGTTGATTGCGCGCTTCGACGGTCTCGCGCCGCTTGTGATCCTCGGCAGCGTGCTCTTCGGCGTCGCGCACCATCTTCTTGATCTCGCCTTCGCTCAAGCCGCTCGACGCGGTGATGCGGATCGACTGCTCCTTGCTGGTACCGAGGTCCTTCGCGTTCACGTGCACGATGCCGTTGGCGTCGATGTCGAACGACACTTCGATCTGCGGCACGCCGCGCGGCGCCGGGGGAATGCCGATGAGATCGAACTGACCAAGCAGCTTGTTGTTGGCCGCCATCTCGCGCTCGCCTTGGAAGACACGGATGGTCACCGCGTTTTGGTTGTCGGCGGCGGTCGAGAACACCTGGCTCTTCTTGGTCGGGATGGTGGTGTTCTTCTCGATCAGCTTGGTGAACACGCCACCCAGGGTCTCGATGCCGAGCGAAAGCGGCGTCACGTCGAGGAGCAGGACGTCCTTGACCTCGCCCTTGAGCACGCCGGCCTGAATCGCGGCGCCGACCGCGACCACTTCATCGGGGTTCACGCCCTTGTGCGGCTCCTTGCCGAACAGCTTCTTCACGTGTGCTTGTACCGCGGGCATGCGGGTCATGCCGCCGACGAGCACGACTTCGTCGATCTGGCTCGCGCTCAGGCCGGCGTCGCGCAGCGCGGTGACGCACGGGCCGTCGAGCTTGTCGAGCAGGTCGGCGCACAGCGCTTCGAGTTTGGCGCGGGTGAGCTTGATGTTGAGGTGCTTCGGTCCGCTCTGGTCGGCGGTGATGAAGGGCAAGTTGATGTCGGTTTCCATCGAGGTCGACAGCTCGCACTTCGCCTTCTCGGCCGCTTCCTTGAGCCGCTGGAGCGCCATGCGATCCTTGCGCAAATCGATGCCCTGATCTTTTTTGAACTCGTCGGCGAGATAGTCGATCACGCGTTGATCGAAGTCTTCACCGCCCAGGAAGGTATCGCCGTTGGTCGACTTCACTTCGAAGACGCCGTCGCCGAGTTCGAGGATGGAGATGTCGAACGTACCGCCGCCAAGATCAAAGACCGCGATCTTCTCGTCCTTCTTTTTGTCCAAGCCGTACGCGAGCGATGCGGCAGTCGGCTCGTTGATGATGCGGAGGACGTTCAGCCCGGCGATGCGGCCGGCGTCCTTGGTCGCCTGGCGCTGACTATCATTGAAGTACGCTGGCACCGTAATCACCGCCTCGGCGACCTTCTCGCCCAGGTAGTCTTCAGCGGTCTGCTTCATCTTCTGCAAGATGAAGGCGGAGATCTCCGCCGGGCTGTAGTTCTTGCCGCGGATTTCGACCCAGGCGTCGCCGGTGTCCGACTTCACGATCTTGAACGGCGACACCTGGATCGCCTTCTGGACATCCGGGTCGTCGAACCGGCGCCCGATCAGCCGCTTCACGGCGGAGATGGTGTTGTCGGGATTGGTGATCGCTTGTCGGCGGGCGATCTGGCCGACCAGCCGCTCGCCGGACTCGGTGAACGCGACCACGGACGGCGTCGTGCGGCCACCTTCGGAGTTGGCGATCACCACCGGATCGCCGCCTTCCATGATGGCGACGCACGAGTTCGTGGTGCCCAGATCGATTCCGATTACTTTACCCATGATGTGAGCCTCTCTTTCGGGGCCGGCGAGGCCTGGCGCCGCGCCGGCAGTGCTGAGGAATTAATCATCATTCGGATCGCTTTCAACGGCCTTCTCGGGACGGCTCGACACGGTCACCTGAGCCGCCCGCAGCAAGCGATCGTGCAGGAGATAGCCGGGCTGATACTGGTCGACGACGCGATTGGGTTCTTCATCCGGCAGTTCGACCCGAGCCAATGCTTCATGTTGCGTGGGGTCGAACAACGCACCGCGCGCCTCGATCCGTTTGACGCCATGCTTCTCCAGCAGATCCAGGAGGCTTCGCAGCACCAGGCTGACTCCCTCGACGAGTGGCTGGCCGTTGCCGCCACCCTCAGCGTGACTGACCGCACGTTCCAGGTTGTCAACCACCGGCAGCAGATCGCGGATCAGCGGTTCCTGCGCGAATCGAAGCTGCTCGGCACGCTCGCGCTGCGTGCGTTTCTTGAAGTTGTCGAGATCGGCCACTGCACGCACGTAGCGATCGTAATTCTCCCGTGCCTCGGCTTCCTTTTTCATCAGTTCGGTACGCAACCGCTCCGTCTCAACTGCAGCAGTCGGTTCCCCCGACTGACCGGCGGCCTTGGGCTCGGCAGACTCGGGGGTCTTGTCCTTGCTCTCCGAACTCATGCGCCTCCTCGAGATTGCTTCCTTAAGTAGGGACCGCCGCAGATGGAGCCTGTTTGGCCGGTCGGCGGCGCGCGGAAAGCTAATGATGGCGGTATACCTTGTCAAGGTGAGGGGGCGGTGCTAGCTGCGCACCATGCGGCCATCGCAGGCCGGGCTGGCGATCATTCTGCGGGCACGGGCCTACCGCGAAAGCGACAAGATCGTCACCTTTCTCACTCGCGATTTCGGAAAGCTGACCGGAATTGCGAAGGGGGCGAAGAACTCCCGCCGACGTTTCGCCAATTGCCTCGATCCGCTGACGGCCGTACGGGTCTACTTCCGCTCAAAGCCGGCCGCGACGTTGGTTTTCATGGAGAGCTGCGATCTCTTGCGGCCGGCGACCATCTTCGCCGAGCCGGTGAAGTTCGCGTACGGCAGCTACCTCATCGAGCTGACCGACCAACTCACCGGCGAAGCGCATCCGGTACCCGAGGTATACGATCTGCTCGACGGCGCTCTCACAGCACTCTCAGACGGCATCGCCGCCGCCGCCTTCCTGCGCGCCTTCGAGTTGCACTTACTGCATCACGCCGGCTACGAGCCGCACCTCGAAAGCTGCGCCGCATGCCACCGCTCACTTGCCGAGCGCGACCGGGTGTTCCTCGATCCCCTGCAGGGGAGTCTGGTGTGCGGGATCTGCCGAGGGCCGGATCAGTCGTGGGTACCGGTTGCAGGCGAAACCGTCGCGATGCTCGAGCGCTTGAAGGGAACGACGCTGCCCGACGCCCAGACAGTGCGCTTGCCCACCGTGCTCGCCGCCGAGGCCGCACAGTTGCTCGGCCGGTTACTGTCATTGCACGTCGCACGACCGCTCAAATCGGTGGGATTGATCACGAACCTGGCGCAGCCACGTTCGTAGCACCAACGCGTGCGGAAATCCCGCGCAGAGTTCATCAGATTGCCGCCCCCTGCCCTGCGTGATACACGAAGCCCCTTCGACTGCGAGCGCCATGTCCACAACCGTAACAATGGAGAAGATCGTCAACCTCGCCAAACGGCGGGGATTCGTGTTTCAATCGAGCGAAATCTACGGAGGTTTTGGCAGCACCTGGGACTATGGTCCGCTCGGCATCGAGCTCAAGCGCAACATCCGCGAGTCGTGGTGGCGCTACATGATCACCTCGCGTGATCACATCGTCGGCATCGAAAGCGCGATCCTGATGCATCCGCGGGTGTGGGAAGCCTCGGGACACGTCGCCGGATTCTCCGACCCGCTGGTCGACTGCAAGAAATGCAAGGCCCGCTTCCGCGCCGATCACGTGGCGCAGGCGCAGTGCCCCGAAAAGCCTTCGAAACATCCCGGCGAATGCGGCGGCGAGCTGACCGAGGCGCGCCAGTTCAACCTGATGTTCAAGACCTTCGTCGGCCCGGTCGAAGAAGACGCATCGGTTGCCTTTCTGCGTCCCGAAACCGCGCAGGGCATGTTCGTCAACTTTCTCAACGTGCTGCAGTCGGGCCGTCAAAAGCCGCCGTTCGGCATCGCCCAGATCGGCAAGTCGTTCCGCAACGAAATCACGCCGGGCAACTTCATCTTCCGCACCCGTGAGTTCGAGCAAATGGAGATGGAGTTCTTCGTCAAGCCCGGCCGCGACGACGAGTGGTTCGAGTTCTGGCGCACCGAGCGCATGCGCTGGTACACCGAGCACCTCGGTATCAAGGCCGAGCATCTGCGCTTCCATCACTACGCACCGGACGAGTTGGCGCACTACGCGAAGGCGTGCTCCGACATCGAATACGCATACCCGTTCGGTTGGAGCGAACTCGAAGGCGTGGCGAATCGCACCGATTTCGATCTCAAGCGCCACGCCGAGTACAGCGGCAAGGACCTCAGCTTCTACGACGAAGAAACCAAAGAACGCTTCGTCCCCTACGTCATCGAGCCCGCCGTCGGCGTCGATCGCATTCTGCTGATCTTGATGCTCGATGCCTACGACGAAGACGTCGCGGAAGGCGAGACCCGGGCGGTGCTGCGTTTCAAACCGTGCGTGGCGCCGGTGAAGGCCGCGGTGTTCCCGCTGCTGCGCAAGGACGGCCAGCCCGAAAAGGCCCGAGAGATTTATACGCTGTTGAAGCAGCGGTGGACGGTCCAGTACGACCAGGCCGGCTCCATCGGCCGCCGCTACCGGCGGCAAGACGAGATCGGCACGCCGTTCGGCATCACGGTGGATCATCAAACCATGGCAGACAACACCGTCACCCTGCGTGATCGGGACTCGATGCAACAGGAACGGGTGCCGATCGATCGTTTGGTCGACGAGTTGCAACGACGGATAGAAGGATGAAGCAGAAAAAGAAGTCGGCGGCGAAAAAAGCAACCCAGCGCGCACGCGCAAAGAAAGCGGCTGCCAAGCGTTCAAAGGCTCCGGCGATCAGCCAGACGCGATCAGCCAAACGCAGCGCGGCGAAACGGCGCTACGTCTACGCATTCGGTGGCGGCAAGGCCGACGGCAACGCGAGGATGAAGGCGCTGCTCGGCGGCAAGGGCGCCAACCTCGCCGAAATGGCCGGACTCGGGTTGCCGGTGCCGCCGGGTTTCACGATCTCAACCGACGTGTGCACCTACTACTACGATCACGGGCGCAAGTACCCGGCGATGCTCCGAGCCGACGTCGCCGCACACCTAAAACGCGTCGAGCAGATCGTCGGCAAGCGCTTCGGCGATCCCGCCAATCCCTTGTTGGTCTCCGTGCGGTCGGGCGCGCGCGCGTCGATGCCCGGAATGATGGACACCATCCTCAACCTCGGACTCAACGACACCACCGTCCAGGGCGTGATCGCGCTCACCGGCAATCCGCGCTTCGCCTACGATTCGTACCGCCGCTTCGTCCAGATGTACGGCGACGTGGTACTCGATCTGAAGCCGACGTCGAAACACGAGATCGATCCGTTCGAGGAGATCCTCGAACGCAAGAAGCACGCGCGCGGCGTCAAGCTCGACACCGGCTTGACCGCCGACGACCTGCGCGAGTTGGTCGGCGAGTTCAAGGCCGCGATTCGCGAGCGCAAGGGCGTCGATTTTCCCGAAGATCCGTTCGAGCAGCTCTGGGGTGCGATCGGTGCCGTGTTCGGCTCATGGATGAACGATCGCGCGATCGTGTACCGCAAACTCAACAACATTCCCGAGGACTGGGGCACCGCGGTCAACGTCCAGTCGATGGTGTTCGGCAACATGGGCGACGACTCCGGCACCGGCGTGGCGTTCACGCGCGATCCGGCCACGGGCGAAAACATCTTCTACGGCGAGTACCTCATGAACGCACAGGGCGAAGACGTCGTCGCCGGCACACGCACGCCGCTCGCGATTGCGCAGCTCGAAGGCGAGAACGCACGCGTCTACAAGCAACTCGTCGACATCCGCCGCACGCTCGAACGGCACTACCGCGAGATGATGGACATCGAGTTCACCATCCAGCAGGGCACGCTCTACATGCTGCAGTGTCGCGTCGGCAAACGCACCGGCAGCGCGGCGATCAAGATCGCGCTCGACATGTGCGATGAAGGGCTCATCAAATCGCGCGACGCGCTGCTACGGGTCGAACCGGATCAGCTCAACCAGTTGCTGCGCCCGACCTTCCGTCCGGCCGACAAGGACCGCGCGGTGCACGAGGAACGCCTGCTCGCCAAGGGCCTCAACGCCGGTCCCGGCGCGGCCACCGGCAAAGTGTACTTCAACGCCGAGGACGCCGAGAGTGCGGCCGGTCGCGGCGAAAAAGTCATTCTTGTTCGCATCGAGACATCGCCGGAAGACATTCGCGGCATGGCCGCCTCCGAAGGCATCCTGACCGCGCGCGGCGGCATGACCAGCCACGCCGCGCTGGTCGCTCGGCAGATGGGCAAAGTGTGCGTCGCCGGCTGCGAGCCGCTGCAGATCGACTACCGAGCGCGCGAGATGCGCGTTGGGGGACGCGATCTCATCATTCGTGAAGGCAACGACGTCTCGATCGACGGCAGCACCGGCGAAGTGTTCCGCGGTCACATCGACACCCAGCCGAGCGAAGTGGTGCGCGTACTGGTCGACCGCTCGCTCGCACCCGCCGAGGCGCCGGTCTATCAGCAGTACGCCAAGATCATGCAGTGGGCGGATCGGGAGCGGAAGCTGAAGGTTCGCACCAACGCCGATCAGCCGGACCAATGTCGCAACGCGATCGCGTTCGGCGCCGAAGGCGTCGGCCTGTGCCGCACCGAGCACATGTTCTTCGGCGAAGGCAAGATCGAACCGATGCGCGAGATGATTCTCGCCGAATCGGTCGACGAACGACGGCGGGCGCTGGCCAAGTTGCTGCCGCTCCAGCGCGCCGACTTCGAGGGCATCTTTCGCGAGATGGGCGGCAAGCCGGTCACCATCCGCACCATCGATCCGCCGCTGCACGAGTTCCTGCCGCACGACGACGCCGGCCAGCGTGAGATCGCCGCGCAACTCGGCATCCCCGCCGAACGCGTCCGCGCCCGTGTCGAAGCATTGCACGAATTCAATCCGATGCTCGGCTTCCGCGGTTGCCGCCTTGGCATTGTCTTCCCAGAGATCACCGAGATGCAGTCGCGCGCGATCTTCGAGGCGGCGGCCAACGTGCAGCGCGAGGGCACCAAGGTCGAACCGGAAGTAATGATTCCGCTGGTCGGCCATGTGAAGGAGTTGAAGCTGCAGGCCGACATCGTCCGTCGGGTCGCCGACGAGGTGATGAAAGAGACCGGCGTGAAGTTCAAATACGCCGTCGGCACGATGATCGAGATCCCGCGCGGCGCGCTCACCGCCGACGAGATTGCCGGCATCGCCGAATTCTTCTCCTTCGGCACCAACGACTTGACCCAGACGACGCTCGGCGTTTCCCGCGACGACGCCGCGCGCTTCCTGGTGCCATACGTCGGGCAGTTCGAGATCTACAAGAAGGACCCGTTCGAATCGATCGACCAGGAAGGCGTCGGCACGCTGATGCAGATCGCCGCGGAAAAGGGGCGCCGCACACGCCCGAACATCAAGCTCGGCATCTGCGGCGAGCACGGCGGCGATCCCGACTCGGTAAAGTTCTGTCACCGCATCGGCTTGAACTACGTGTCCTGTTCCCCGTTCCGTGTCCCGATCGCACGCCTCGCCGCCGCGCACGCTGCGCTGGGAGTGGGCGGCGAGAGCGAAGCGTAGACGCAAAACGCTGGCGCGTACGCAAAGTCTCTCGATATCGTAGAGATGCGAATCGAAGCCTGGCGACTTGGGCTCTGGTACCTCCGTTTGACTTAGTTCACTTGATGATCAACAAGATAGGCATGATCAAGATCAATATTCATGAGGCGAAGACGCATTTGTCCCGCTACCTTGCGCGACTTGCGAAGGGCGAGTCGATCGTCTTGTGCAACCGGAACGTGCCAATCGCCGAGATTCGGGCGTTGCCGACGCGACCGCTGAAACGCCGGCCGATCGGCCTTGCCAAGGGCAAGCTCAAGGTATCGCGGCGGTTCTTCGAGCCGCTCCCGCCGAGTCTGCTTGACGCGTTCGCGGGCGAGTCGTGATGAAGCTGTTGCTCGATACCTGCACGTTCTTGTGGATTGTTGCAGGGTCCCCGGAGTTGTCTGACCGGGCGGCTGAGGTGTTCTCAGATCCGGACAACGAGGTCTTCTTTAGCGCGGTGTCCGCGTGGGAGATCGGAGTCAAGCACGCGCTTGGACGACTCCCACTGCCAGATGCACCGGATCGATTTGTTCCCTTGCAGCGTCGCAAGCACGAGATCGAGGCGTTGCCGTTGGATGAGGAGTCGGCGCTGCACCTGGGCCGATTGCCGGCGTTACACAAAGACCCCTTCGATCGGATGCTGGTGTGTCAGGCGATTGCTCATGGGCTCGTGGTGTTGGGCCCGGATCCGCTGATCGCTCAATATCCGATACGAACGCTCTGGTAGGAACGTCGTCACAGCATTTCGCCCATCATGCGAACGTTGGAAATCGTCCCCTACGATCCGCGGTGGCCGGCGCGGTTCGAGGCCGAAGCCGAGCGCATTCGCGGCGCGCTCGGACGGTTCGCGCTGCGGATCGACCACAACGGCTCCACGTCGGTTCCGGGACTTGCCGCCAAGCCGGTGATCGACATCCAAATCTCCGTCGCCGATCTCGCGCCGATCGATCGCTATCGCGCGCCCCTCGAAGGGATCGGTTATGTGCACGTGCCGAATGCGGACGACGCGTTCTGTCCCTACTTTCATAGACCGCGCCACTGGCCGCATAGCCATCATGTGCACGTCGTCCGCGCCGGCGACGCCGAAGAACGCCGCACACTCGCCTTCCGCGACTATCTGCGGGCGCACGCTGATGCGGCGCACGAGTATGCCGTGCTCAAAACCCGACTGGCGGCGCAATGCAACGCCGACAACTCGGCATCACGCGAAGCCTACGCGAACGCGAAGGGCGAATTCATCGAGCGCATCATCGCGGCGGCGCTGACGGGTATCCGCGCGAACTGTGATGGATGAGCCAGAGTTCCTGCGACGCATCTGCGACACGGTGCACGGCTATCTCGAAGTCGGCAACGAAGTCTTCGACGCCGATGGCGCGCGGTTCGTGCGGAACCGTAGCTGTCCGCGGCGCTACGATGCCAACTACGTCTCCCACGTTCACTGCACCCGCGATGACGCGATCGACCAGTTGCTCGATCGCACCGAACGCGAGTTCGCGGGCTTCCGCCATCGCCGATTCGATCTCGATCCGTTCACGCCGCAAGCTTTCGTCGCCCGCCTAGTGCTCGCTGACTACGCCGGCAGCGATACCGTGCAATTGGTTCTCGACGGTCCCGTACGTGCGCGAGTGCCACAAGTGGGCATTCAACTCGTCGAAAGCGAGACGCGCTGGGCGGCGTACCGCGAACTGATCACGCTCGAATGGAGCGAGCGATCGGACCACATCGAGCCCGAAACGATCAACGACTTCATGACCAACAAGCGCTGCCAATCATCCGAGATCCGTCACCGGCTCGCCGAGCGCGACGGGACACCGGTCGCTTATGTGTCGTCGTGGCCCGGGCGCAACGGCATCGGGATGGTCGAGGACGTCTTCACGCACCCCGCGCATCGTCATCGCGGCATCGCCAGCGCCTTGATCGCGGACGCCGTCGCCGACGCCCGCGCCCGCGGCGCCGGTCCGGTCGTCATCGGCGCTCGCGTCGACGACACGCCCAAGCATATGTACGCGGCGATGGGCTTTCGGCCGGTGCTGCTGACGACGCAATATCTGAAGGTCTTGAGCTGATCCCTTGCGCGCTCGGGCGGTGCGGTGTTAACTGCGCCCCAACGATGCGCGGCAATGGAGGCGGCATGATCAAACGCATTCTGGTCCCGGTGGATTTCTCGCAGACGTCATTGCAGGCACTCGACTACGCGATCGAGTTCGGCAAGCCGTTCAAACCCGAGATCGTCGTCGTGTTCGTGGTCGAGCCGATCTATTTCACCGCACCCACGGACCTCTATGCACCGGCGGCGAACGTCGGGATGCTAATCGAGGAACAGCGCCGCATCGGTCGCGAACAGCTCGCCGGATTGGCGGCGGATCTCAAGAAACGTCGCGTGAACGCCCGCACGATCTTGCAGACCGGTACGGCGCACCAGGTGATCACCGATACCGCCAAACGGTTGAAGGCCGACCTCATCATCATGGCCACGCACGGCCGAACGGGCTTGTCGCACGCCTTCCTCGGCAGCGTCGCCGAACGCGTCGTCCGTCACGCCCAATGCCCGGTGCTCACGGTACGCGGCACCAAGCGGCGCAGAGCGAAATAGTCGGACCAGCCGAACTGCCTCGGGACGCGAGCCGGCGTGTCGCGCGACTCGGCTTGCCGTCCGCGCGACACGCAGTTAGATACGCGTCATGATCGAGAGTGCCGACGACGCACACGTCCGCTTCGACGGCGTGTACATGGCGTTCGGCTCGCGCGAGGTGCTCCACGGCCTCTCGTGCGGGTTTCCGCGCGGCAAGATCTCGGTCATCCTCGGCGGCAGCGGCTCGGGCAAGACCACGGTGCTGCGCTTGATCGGCGGCCTCGTCCACCCGCAACGCGGGCGGATCGTCGTCGCCGGCCATGAGATCAGCGAGCTGTCCGAGCCCCAGATGTACGACGTGCGCACGAAGCTCGGCATGATGTTTCAGGGCGGGGCGCTGCTCAACTCGCTCAGCATCTTCGACAACCTCGCGTTCCCGCTGCGCGAGCACACGCGGCTGCGCGAGCGCGAGATCACCGAAGAAATTCGCCGGCAGCTCGCCGAAGTCGGGCTCGCCGGTGTCGACAACCTCCTGCCCGGCCAGCTCTCGGGCGGCATGATCAAGCGCGCGGCGTTGGCCCGCGC
>DATKMK010000054.1:0-28186 GCA_035541895.1 Binatia bacterium
GATGAGAGGTGCGGATCAGATCCAAGGGGCCATGTTCAGCTATGTGTCGCCGGAGAAGCGGGTCCCGCAGGATCATCCCCTGCGGATGATCTGGGTGCGGTCGGATGCGGCGCTGCAAGAGATGTCGCCGCTGTTCGACCAGCTCTACCGCCGCGTGGGGCGCCCGTCGATCCCGCAGGAGAAGCTGTTGCGGGCGCTGCTGCTGCAGGTGCTCTACACGATCCGCAGCGAGCGGTTGCTGATGGAGCAGCTCGACTACAATCTGCTCTTCCGCTGGTTTGTGGGGCTCAACCTGGATGACGTGGTCTGGGACGCGTCGACCTTCAGCCAAAACCGCGACCGGCTGTTGGCGGGCGACGTCGCCCGAGTGTTTTTCGCCCCGGTGCTGGCAGTGGCCACAGAGCATGGGCTGCTGTCGGATGAGCATTTCACCGTCGACGGGACGCTGATCCAGGCGTGGGCGGGACAGAAGAGTTTTGTACGCAAAGCGGGCGACGAGCCGTGTCGGCGCGACGACGATCCCGGCAATCCGAGCGTGGATTTCCGTGGGGAGAAGCGCACCAATGCGACGCATCAGTCCACCACCGATCCGCAGTGCCGCTTGTACAAGAAGGCGAAGGGGGCACGAAGCCAAGTTGTGTTACCTGGGCCATCTGCTGATCGAGAACCGCCACGGACTGGTGGTCGCGGCGCAGGTGACGCCGGCCACGGGGACCGCCGAGCGGGAGGCCGCGCTGGCGATGGCGCGGGGTCGGCACGGCAGCTTGGGCGGAGACAAGAACTACGACACGCGGGACTTCGTGCACAAGCTGCGGCAGCTTGGCGTGACGCCGCATGTGGCGCAGAAGCAAGGCAGTGCGATCGACGGCCGCACGACACGCCACAGCGGCTACGCGGTCAGCCAACGACTGCGCAAGCGGATCGAGGAAGTGTTCGGGTGGGGAAAGACCGTCGGCCCGTTGCGCCAAGTGAAGGTGCGCGGGACCGCGAAGGTCGATTGGCTCACCGTGTTCGTGGCGGCGGCCTACACCCTCGTGCGCCTTCGGAACATCCTCGCGGCACCGACGTGAGAACATCCGATGAGTGCACCCATAACCAGCGATCCGCACCACCGACGAGGCCACAGTGAACGAATCGATGCGGCGATCAGCTCCGATTTGATCCCGCGAGTTGTTCTCCCGACAGAACATTTCGTTCGCCACCCATTTTTCAGCGGTCTGCTAGACTGGGAATTTGAGAATCGTTAGTCTCCGGCCATTGTGTCCGCGTTCATTCGGTCTTGAGCGCGGGCACTGCGAAGGAGGGCGGAATGCAATTCGGAATCTTCTACGAGCACCAACTGCCGCGGCCATGGCACCACGGCGACGAACACAAGCTGTTCAAAGACGCGCTCGAACAAGTCGAACTCGCCGACCGGCTCGGCATCGAGTTCGCCTGGGAGGTCGAGCACCACTTTCTCGAAGAGTACTCGCATTCCTCGGCGCCCGAGGTCTTCCTCGCTGCGTGTAGTCAGCGCACCAAACATATTCGGCTGGGGCACGGCATCACGCTGATGCCGCCGAACTACAACCATCCGGCGCGCGTCGCTGAACGCATTGCGACCCTCGATCTGGTCAGCGACGGCCGGGTCGAGTGGGGCACCGGCGAATCGAGCGCGCGCCTCGAGCTCGAAGGTTTCGGCATCGACTACATGCAGAAGCGCGACATGTGGTTGGAGACGGTGCGCGAGACGGCGAAGATGATGGCCGCCGATCCCTACCCCGGCTATCAAGGGAAATACTTTTCGATGCCGCACCGCAACATTGTGCCCAAGCCGGTGCAGACACCGCATCCGCCGCTGTGGGTGGCGTGCTCGAATCGCGACACGATCAAGCTCGCCGCGCGCCTCGGCATCGGCGCGCTCACCTTCGCGTTCGTCGATCCGAGTGAAGCGAAATACTGGGTCGAGGAGTACTACAACACGTTCAAGAACGAGTGCGAGCCGATTGGTCGAGCGGTCAATCCCAACGTTGCGATGGTCACGGGCTTCATGTGTCACGAAGACAGCGACGAAGCGCTGCGGCGCGGGCTCGAAGGCTTCCGCTTCTTCGGCTATGCGTTGAGCCACTACTACATCACCGGCACCCATGTGCCCGGCCGTTTCAATGTGTGGGATGATTTCAAGCGCGGCTCCCGTCCTGACACCTGGGGCGGTCCGATCGGCGCCATCGGCAGTCCCGACGAAGTTCGCGCCAACATGGAGAAGTACGAGGAGATCGGCGTCGACCAGGTCATCTTCATTCAGCAAGGCGGCAACAACCGGCACGAGCACATTTGCGAGGCGCTCGAACTGTTCCACCGCCGCGTGCAACCCGGCTTCAAGGAGCGGCATGAGGCGCGCGCCACACGCAAGGCCGAAGCCCTGGCGCCGTACATCGAAAAAGCCATGAAGAAAATTCCGCCTCTGCCCGAGATGGTGACGGTGCCCGAGGTCGAGTCGTATCCCGTGATGATGCAGCGCTTGGGGGCGCAGATCGACGACAGCACCATCGGCAAGAAGCTGGCAGCGTCCGTCGCGGGCGCCACGAACTAGCTGGGCCCCGCGAGGCGCCGGCGGACATTCCCGCCCCGAGTCGTCACCATCGTGGCGCTTTGCCGACGGCTTTTGTCATCGCCGAGGTCAATCCAGCAGCCCGGCGCTGGTTAGCGCATTGGTATGTGCTTTGCCTTACTCGGTGATCTGATAGTCGGCTGGACGATGCAGACAAGCGACCGATTGGTGCGTTGAACCTCGATCATGCGTTGCCCAGCGTGTGCCGAAGACAATCCCGACGAGTCTGTGTTCTGCGGCGGGTGCGGGACCAACCTGAGTGCGGCCGTCACCTGTGCGAGCTGCGGGCGGTCCGATACCCCGGGAATCCGCTTCTGCCGCGGGTGCGGTGCGGCGATGACGGCCGAAGCGCCGGACAACGCGAAACTCAATGCGATCGAGCAGCGGTTGGACCGCTTCGAACACGACGTGGCCGATTTGGCCCTCGAGGTCGCGAGTCTGGTCGCCCTCAAGGAGCAGCTCCAGGAAGCGCTCGACGGACTGCGCAAGCGGGCTCATCAGACGTCCGAGCCCAGCCGAACAAAGGGCCCGTCGAGCGTGATGACGTCGCGAACAGCGGTGGTTCCGTCGCTGGAGGCGTCGCACGCGGGCGTGCCGATTTCGAACACACCCATTGTCGCTCCGGCCGGCGACCGCATCACGATTCTCCACCTCGACGATCACGGCGGATATCAAGAGTCGTTGCGCAACTTGGTCGAGAAGTTCGGCCATGCGCGCTACTGCCTGGCACGCGAACCGTTCGAGCGTGATGCGATCGGCCGGCGGTTGCTTGCCCTCAACCTCTTGGCCGGGAGCGTCGACGCGCTCGCCACGGTCGCGGAGGCCGCGGCGTGGGGCATCGAGTGTCCCGCCGCCTTTACCTACTGCGGCGATGGTGCCCGCGGCTTCGCGCTTGGCATGGTGGAGTTCTTTCCGCCTCCGTTTGAGCCGAACCTGTGCGTCACGCGGTTGCTTGAACGTCCGAGCCCCGCGCAGAAGCTGCTGGTGGTCAGCGACGCGGTCGATGCGACCTCGGAGCTGCGTAGCATTCTCGCGCGACTCGGTTGCGCAACCTCGGTGGCGTTCGACGGCAAGCAGGCGCTCAATCTGTTGCCGATGGTTCGCCCCGACGTGATTCTCCTCGACCTCAATCTGCCCAAGGGCGATGCCTGGCGTGTGATCGGCCGAGTGCGGGCCGACCCCGCCAACGTCACCGTCAACTTCGCCTTGATGTGGCAGCACCCGATCGTGCCCGCCGAGCTGCGACAGCAGGTTGCGCGAGTCGCGAAGGATCTGCCGTTCGCTCCCGACGACTTGCGACGCGCGATCGGCCGCGAGTTCGGCCCGGGTGGCGCGGCGTACGTCACCGCCGCCTCGAAAGCCGCCTAACTCAGTACCGTCACGGCCGATTGAATCGGCTCTGTAATTCGGCGATGCGCTCAACTGTCGCCAGCATGTCTTCCGCCGTTCGCGCGGGTCGATAGACGATCAGCCGATCCACGCCGGCATCGGCGAATCGGTGCAGGGCGTCGACATCGAGCTTGCCGGCCGGTGTCACGCTGATCTCAAGTCGACCCAGGGCGGACGGGCGTTCGACCTCGCGCTCGGTGGCTCGCAGCGCGTCGATGCAACGAACCGTGGCGTCGAGATCGAGCGCGAAGCCGTACCATCCGTTGGCATGACGGAGCGCGCGGCGAAGCGCGGCGGGTGTCGCGCCCCCGATCACGATCGGCGGATGCGGCCGTTGCAGCGGGCGCGGAAACGCTTGCACCCCCTCAAAGGTAACGAAGCGCCCCTGGTACGATGGTTTCGGTTGCGTCCAGAGCGCCACCATCGCGTTGAGATAGTCGACCGTACGCGGCCCCCTGTCGTCGAACGGAATCCCGAGCGCATCGAACTCGGGTTTGAGGTAGCCGATGCCGATGCCGAAAATCAGCCGACCACCCGATACCACGTCGACGCTCGCCAGTTCTTTCGCCAGCACCAACGGATTGCGTTGCGGCAGAATGATGATGCCGGTACCCAATTGAATCGTTTTGGTCTCGGCGGCAACGCAGGCAAGCGCAACCGCCGGATCGAGAAACGGGGTCTCGGGCGGTGACGGCGAGGGCGGCGCTTGCGGATCGGGGAGGACGACATGCTCGCCGGTCCACAGCGACTCCAGCCCATGTTCCTCCGCGGCGCGCGCCACCCGCCGCGCCGTGTCCGGGTCCGCGCACGGACCGAAGTTGATGCCGAACAGTCCAAACTTCATCGCTTACCCCTTCACGTTGGTTGAGTCGCGACCGGGGGCGACGCCATAGCCACCGCCGCCCGGCGTTTCGATGGTGAGAACATCGCCGACATTGACCGCCACCTGCGCCGCCCAACCGAGATCGTCCAACGCACCGTCGGCGCGCCGCAAGCGATTGTGCCCCGGCGCACCGGGCTCGCCACCGGCGACGCCGTACGGCGAGGAGGTGCGCCGGCCGGTGAGCAGCGATAGTTCGAGCGCGGCACGGAATTCGATCTCACGCACGATGCCGTCGCCGCCGCGCTGCCGGCCATTGCCGCCTGAACCCCGGCGAATCGCGAACCGCCGCACGCGGACAGGATAGCGTGCCTCCAGCACTTCGGGATCGGTGAGTCGCGTATTGGTCATATGCGTGTGCACCGCGTCGGCACCGCCGAAGTCCGGGCCCGCGCCGGCACCGCCGCCGATGGTTTCATAGTATCCGAAGCGAGCGTTGCCGAACGTCAGGTTGTTCATCGTGCCCTGACTGGCGGCGACCGTCTTGAGCGCGCCGAAAATCACGTCGACGATGCGCTGGCTGGTTTCGACGTTGCCGCCGCCGACCGCCGCACAATGCGCCGGATCGGGGTCGGCGGGCGGATTCAACAGACAGTTCGGGGGCACGATCACGGTCAGCGGCGCGAGCACACCGGCGTTGAGCGGGATGTCGACGCGCTCGTCGAGCGTCGCCTGAATCAAGCACCGAAAGCAGTACAGCACCGCACTCTTCACGATCGCGACGTTAGCGTTGAGATTGCCGTCGATGACCGCGCCGGTGCCGCGGAAGTCAATGGTTGCAGCGCCGCCTCGGTCGCCGTGGCGGATGCTGATGGTCACGGCGATCGGTGAGCCGTCATCGAGCGCATCGCTGAACGCATACTCGCCTTCGGAGAGTGTGCGCAGCGCCGCCCGCATCTTCGCCTCGGCCAGCGCTTGCATGTGCCGCATGTACGCGCTCACGGTTGCGAGACCGTAGCGATCGACCAATTCCATCAACTGGCGCACACCGGTTTGATTGGCTGCAACCTGGGCGTTGATGTCGGCGATGTTGTCATCGACGGCGCGCGACGGGTACGGACCGGCGGCCAGCCGCGCGCGCAGCGCGGCCTCGCTCGACCGCTCACCCTGCACGAGACGGAAGTGCCGCAACACAATGCCTTCCTCCGCCAAAGTCCGCGCGAACGGCGGCATCGATCCGGGAACAATCCCGCCGATCTCCGCGTGATGCGCGCGACTGGCGGTGAAGAAGATGATGCGCTCGGCAGCGAACACCGGCGTGACGACGGTGACGTCGGGCAAATGACTCCCCCCGCGATACGGGTCGTTCGTGATCAGCACGTCGCCGGGCCGCAAATCGGGTACGGCGTCGATCAGGTGCTTGACGCAATCACTCATCGCCCCGAGGTGCACCGGAATGTGCGGCGCATTGACGACGAGGTCGCCGGTTTCCGTGAAGATCGCGCACGAAAAGTCGAGGCGCTCCTTCACATTGGTCGAGAGTGATGCGCGCTGCAGCGTGACCCCCATCTGCTCAGCGATGGCGGTGAAGCGGTTGTTGAACAGTTCGAGTGTGATCGGGTCGGCGCCCGTTTCTGCGGTAGGGGCGGGTTTCAACCCCGCCCCTACGGAATCGGTGAGGACGATGTCGTTGCGTTCGCTGATCTCCGCCGCCCAACCCGGCTCGACGACGATCGTGCTGATCGGTTCGACGATGATGGCGGGGCCATCGAGTCGGTCGCCGGGGCGTAGTTCGTCGCGGCCAAAGACCGCGGCCGCGCGCCACGCGCCGTCGCTGTAGACGGGCATCCGCTGCATGGCCTGCGGGCGGCGGGGCGTCAGTGGGAAACACGGCACCGGCGGCTTCGCGGTCGCTCCTGTGACGTCGACCCGCGCGGCGGTGATCTCCATCGGTCGCGCCGGAAACCCGAACCCGTACAACTGGCGATGGCGGCGCGCGAACTCGGCCGCGTAGTCGCCATCGGCCGGTGTCGCAACCGTGATCGCGCTGCCCTGGCCGGCGTAGCGCAGATCGAGAAAGTAGGTCGCGCTGATCGCATTCGCGTCGATGCCGTCGGCCGCCACCGCGCTGCGCAGGTCGCGCTCCATCTCGGCGAAGATGGATGCGGTCTCCGCCACAGCGCGCGCGCTGTACGGCCGAGCCACGTCGCGTGCGGCGGCGCGCTTGACGTCGGCCATCCCGATGCCGAAGGCGCTCAGTACGCCGGCGAAGGGATGCACCAGCACGCGTTGGATACCCAACTCACGCGCGATCGCGCACGCATGTTGCGCCCCGGCGCCGCCGAAGCTGACCAGCGTGTAGTCACGCACATCGTAGCCGCGCGCCAGCGAGATCGTCCGAATCGCCGCGGCCATGTTGGCGTTGGCGATGGCGACGAATCCGGCGGCGAGCGCCTCGCGGGTGTAACGCTCACCGGTCGCGGCCGCGATGCCCTCGATCATCTCGTCGAGCGCGTCGACAACCGCAGCGCGGTCGAGCGGAAAGGCGAAGTGCTCGGGCACGATCCGGCCGAGGAACACGTTGACATCGGTGATCGCCAGCGGGCCCCCGCGGCCGTAACAGGCCGGACCCGGATCGGCGCCGGCGCTGCGCGGCCCAACCATCGGCTTGTAGCCGTCGAACCAGCAGATCGAACCGCCGCCGGCGGCCACGGTTTCGATCGCCAGCATCGGCGCCACGATTCGGATGCCGGCGTCCGATTGCGGATCGTTCACCGTCATCTCGTATCGGCGCTCGTACTCACCGTCGAAGCGGCTGACGTCGGTACTGGTGCCGCCCATGTCGAAGCCGATCGCCCTGGCGAAGCCGGCACGCTGCGCCGCGGCGGCCTGGCCGACCACACCGCCGGCCGGGCCGGACAGCACGCTGTCCTTGCCAACGAACCGCTCGGCATCGACAAGCCCGCCGGCACTCGTCATCAGTCGCAGCGTCGCCTCCGGCAGCGACGCGCGAATGCTGGCGACGTAGTCGCGGACGATCGGCGTCAGGTACGCGTCGACGACCGTGGTGTCCCCGCGCGCGATCATTTTCTGCAGCGGCGAGACGTGCGACGACAGCGAAACGTGTCCGAAGCCCACGGCCTGAGCGACGCGGCCGACGAGTTGCTCGTGGACCGGATTGCGATAGGCGTGGAGCAAGCACACCGCGAGCGAGTCGATGCCGCGGGCCCGCACGGCCGCGAGTGCCTCGCGCGCCGCCGCGGCATCGAGCGCGATGAGCACAGTGCCGTCGGCATCGAGGCGCTCGTCGAGTTCGACGACGTCGCGATAGAGGTCGGCCGGTTTGCGAATGTTGAGATCGAACAGACGGGGGCGATTCTGGTCGCCGATGCGCAACGCGTCGCCGAAGCCGCGCGTGGTCACCAGCGCGACCGCCGCACCTTCGCGCTCGAGCAGCGCATTGGTGCCGCGCGTCGTGCCGAGCTTGACGACGACGTTGCCGACCGACTCGTCGAGCCGTTTGCCCATGAGCCAACGAATGCCGGCGACGGGGGCGGGTTCGGGGCCGCCGATTTCGTAGAGCGAGCCAATCGGCGGCGCGCTCGGCAACGGCCGATCGAGCCACAAGGTGCCGCGGTCGCGGGCGAAGCGGGTGACCTGTCGAGCAGCCGCGGGCTGCACCCCGCCGACGATCACGCGATAGCCGACGAAATAATCAGGCGGATCGCCGCGGCGCTCGGGATCGACGAGATATTCCGCCGTCGACCCGGCTGCGACGCGTCCTTTGTAGACGCCTGAGCTGAGCAACTTGTGCATGCGGATCGATCCGTCGGGTGCGCGCGTCAAACAGTCGGTGAACGTTCCGCCGACATCGATCCAGAATTCCCAATCGGGCCGCCCGCGGGTCATGAATCCGTGTCGCCGTGTGCTCACACCGCCGGGAGCGTAAACCAGAAGGTGCTGCCATGCCCAGGCGCACTGTCGCAGCCGACGCGACCGCCGAGCTTTTCGGCGATGCGCTGCACGATCGACAATCCGAGCCCGTGACCTTCGGATCGCATCGGGTCGAGGCGCGTGAATTCGGTGAAGAGCTGGCGCCGCTGCGCGTCACTCAGCCCGGGTCCGTCGTCGCGCACCCAGTAGCGGATCATGCAATCGGGCTCTTCCACCGCGCCGAGCGCGACGTGTGGCGGCCGGCCCCCGTATTTGATCGCGTTGGAGATGTAGTTGGTCCAGATCTCTTCCACCCACGTCGGATGCCCGCGAGCGGCGGGCCAGTGATCGGTTCGCGCGATCTCAGCACCCGCGGTTGCGATCGCTGCCGCGAGACGACGCAGCGACGAGTCGACAATCTGGCGCATGTCGAGTGGCTGCAGTTCCGACGTTGCCAACGTGCGGAGCTGCGCGAACGACAGCAGCGCGTCGACGGTGCTCGTCATCTGGCGACACACCTGCTTGGCATTCTCGAGCCATCCGATCGAGGCATCGGCAATCCGACCGCCGTGGGTGCGAACTTCGTCGATCGCGGTGTCGAGCAAGGCCAGTGGTTGCTTCAGATCGCGAGCGACGGTCTGGGCGTAGCCGTCCAACTCGCGCACGAGCTGTGCGCGCGCGGTGACGTCGTGCGCGACCAACAATCGGCCCTGAGCGGCGCCGTCTTCCGCGCGTACCACCGACGCTGCCAACTCCAAGACGGTTCCGCGTTCGCCACGCTCGATCTCCATCGTCTGGCCGTCGCTGGCATCGACGAACTGCCGCACGTCGTCCCACAACGACAGCAACTGCTGCGCCGGCGTACCCGGCGTCCACCCGCGCGGGACTCCCAGCAGCGACTCGGCGGCGGCATTGACGTCGACCACCCGAAAGTCGTGATCAAGTACCACGACGCCGTCGTCGAGCTGTTCGAGCAGCAGGCTGCGCGCCACCGGAGCGACTGCGAGTAGACCGAACCGGAAGGTGGACAACGCGAACGCGCTGACGAAAACGACGACCGCGACCGGCGTGAGGTCGAGTCCAACCACGGTAGTCGAGACGAACAGCAGATTGACGACGATCGGAATCAGGGCGCCGATGACCAACGCCGCAATCTGTCGCGCGTAAAGCGCCGGAGACCCGACGGCACTGACAACTAACGCGAGCACGCCGGCGAGCGGCAGCGCGCACGCCGTGGTGCGGAAGGTCCAGAAAAACGCCGGCCCGGATTCGAGCCAGGGCACTCGCGCGAACCCCACGTCGAACCATTGCTCGCCCGGCCACATGAGATGATGGAACGGGTTGGTGACCATCAGCAGCAGGTTGACCGAGATGGCGAGCGCGATCGGCACGCGGGACAGCTCCCACCAGCGCTCTCGGCGCGCATGGATGCAGGCGAAACGGAAGAACGTCGCGCCGGCCGCCAGGATCAGCGGCCAGGTGGCGCACTTCATCAGCACTTCGATGCGTGGGAGATCGACGAGGTAGTTGAACAAATCGCAGCCGGTCCACAGGGCGTTGGCACCGACCGTGAGCGCGAGCCATCCGGCTCCCGCCTGTTGGCGACGGCGCCAGGTGTAGGCCGACAAGACGGCGGCGCCGATCGTGGCGAGCGCGAGCAGCCACGGGACCAGCTCGTACACGCTCCGCTGCAGCACGCCGTCTGCTTACCGGGGTCTGCCTCCCGGCACAACCGTCACCGCACTGGTTGCCTCACCCTTGCACTTCCGTCGACGCAGCAGAATAAGAAGCCCAGCCATGCAGCACGTCGCCCAACTCATCCCGCCGATTTTGCTTGCCGCAACTGCCGGCGCGGTGTGGCTGGCAGGCTACTTTTGGAGGAATCGGCGCCAAGCGGGTGCGATCTGGTTCGCCGGATGTTTGCTGTCGTGCGGGCTGTGGACGTTGCTCGACGCGTCGTCGTTTCTCCTCGATGCGCCGTGGGCCCAAGAGCTGGCGCGGCGCGCGGTCTGGCCCGTCGTGCTCAGCGCGAACCTCTGCTTCTTTCGCTTCGCTTGCGCGTACGCGCAGCGGGCGCGCTGGTGGCGGGCGGCGCGCGCACCGGTCGTCGGTGCGATTGCTGGTGATCTCCTCCTGATGGCGACGAATTCCTTGCATCATCTCGTCTGGCGGCCATCGACGTGGGTCGACGTCGGTTTCACCCGCATCCCCGCACTCTCTCCGGGCCCGGTGTTCTTTTGGCTGCATCTCCCGGTCGCGTACGGTTTGATCCTGGGCGGCGTGGTCGCGCTATTCGCCCACACCATCGGATCGCAGACTTTCTACCTCCGGCGAACCGCCCTGCTCAGCATCGGCATGGTGATCCCGCTGGTCATCAATTTCTTCGTCGTGTCACGGCTCACGGTCGGAATTGACTTGACCCCCGTGGGGCTGCTCATCGCCTTCGGCTTCGTGACGTGGGTGACCTTCTATGGGCGGTTGCTCGACGTCATGCCGACGGCGCGCAGTCTCCTGTTCCAGCAACATCGCGATCCGGTGATCGTGCTCGATGATGCGCTGCGGATTATCGACGTGAACCCGGCTGCGCGGCAGCTCCTGGGCGACGGGGGCACGCAGGGTGCCCCGGCCGTCGCGCTGCTTCCGTTCTGGAGCGAGGTGGATGCGGTGATCGCGCGTGGCGACGGGCAGAGTGCCGAGATCGGTTACGGCGGGCGGGTGATCGAGCTCCGATCGCTCCGCGTTTATGGGGACAGACGGACGGTAACCGGGCGGCTGGTCGTGCTGCACGATATCACCGAGCGCGCCCGACTCATTCGCGAGTTGAACGCCTACGCTCGAACGGTGGCGCACGACCTCAAGAACCCCCTGACGGCCGCCGTCGGCTACCTCGAACTCGTGCGAATGAGCGAGCCGCAGTTACACGATGAATCCGCCCGCCGGCTCAACGACGCCGAGGAGATGTGTCACGAGATGGCGCGCATCATCGACGCGCTGCTGCGCCGGCGTCCCGTGCCGGCGGCGCGGTGAAGCATCGTTTTGACCGATATTCTTCCGTGGATCTTGCCCGCCACGGGTCAACGAAGCGGCTGCGTGAATCGTTGTCGGACCGATGTGGTCGGGTCTCTGGCGTCTCATTTCCCAATCCGTCCTCCGCATCGTGTGCTGGGACCCAGGCAGCGGCAGGATCGCGCTCGCCGTGTTGCTTCTGTGGTCACCCTCCGTGCGCGCGCAGGTCATTGTACTCACGCAACACAACGACAACGCCCGGACTGGGCAGAATCTTCAGGAAACCGTGCTCATGCCGAGTACGGTGAACTCTGCGCAATTCGGGCGACTGTTCCAATATTCCGTCGACGGTGATGTCTACGCACAGCCGCTCTATGTTCCATCGCTCAACATCCCGACGGTCGGGACGCGGAACGTGCTGTTCGTCGCCACCGAACACGACAGTGTGTACGCCTTCGACGCCGATCAGTCCGCCGGTGTCAGCATGCCGCTGTGGCAAACCAGTTTCATCGATGCGGCCGCCGGCATCACCACGGTGCCGTACACTGACGTCGCCACCACCGATATTGTCCCGGAGATTGGTATCACCGGCACACCGGTCATCGACCCGACCAGAGGAACTCTCTTCGTCGTCGCTGCGACGAAGGAACAAGGTGCATACGTGCAGCGCTTGCACGCACTCGACATCACCACCGGTCGCGAGCAACCGGGCAGCCCGGTTTTGATTGCTCCCACCTTCGATGGCGACGGCGACGACAGCAACGCGGGCGTGGTGAGCTTCAACGCCTTGCGGGAGAGCCAGCGGGCGGGACTCTTGCTGAGCAACGGGGTAGTGTATGCGGGGTGGGCGTCGCACGGCGACCATCCACCGTATCATGGTTGGATCGTCGGCTACGATGCGGAGACCCTGCAACAAGTGGCCGTCTTCAACGACACCCCCGACGGCGCTGACGGTGGGATCTGGCAAGCGGGCGGCGGATTGGCCGCCGACGGCACCGGCGACGTGTTTTGCGTCACCGGCAACGGCACCTTCGACGCCGACGCGGGTGGGCGTGATTTTGGCGAAAGCGTCTTGCGACTCGACGCATTCGGTGGCCTGCGCGCAGTGGACTACTTCGCTCCTTACAACTACGTCGCGCTCAACGCCGGCGATCTCGATCTCGGCTCGTCGGGAATCGTCTTGCTGCCGGATCAGCCCGGTTCGCATCCGCACCTCGCCCTTGCGGTCGGTAAGCAGGGCACCATCTACGTCGTCGATCGCGACAACCTCGGACACCTCCACAGCAGCGACAACGGTCAGATCGTGGAGTCCCTCCTCAGTGCAATCGGGCCCGCATTCGGAACCGGGGCGTACTGGAACGGCACGGTGTACTACGCCGGCGTAAACGATTTCCCGAAGGCGTTCGCACTGGCGAACGGATACCTTTCTACGACTCCCGTGTCGCAGGCGGCAACCAAGTTCGGGTTTCCGGGTGCAAGCCCCAGCGTGTCGGCAAACGGAACCAGCGCCGGCATCGTCTGGCTGGTGCAGAGTGACGGCTACCCGTCCGGTCCCGGTATTCTCCATGCGTACGATGCCACCGACCTCAGCAATGAATTGTTCCACAGCTCGACGAGCAGCGGCGCGGGCGACGCGGGTCGAGCGATCAAGTTTGCGGTCCCGACGATCGTGAACGGCAAAGTCTACGTCCCGGGGCGCAGCGTCGTGACCGTGTTCGGTCTCACCTCCGCGGCCGCGACCACTACCGCTAGTCCGACGCCGACGGCAACTGCCCCGCCAACGCTGACGGCAACGATCGTCTTCACGCCGACACCTGCGCCTCCGAGAACGGGTACGAGACCGGCCGATTCGACGCCAACCGTGATCGGCGTATCGCCGTGCATCGGCGACTGCGATGGCAACGGCATAGTGAGCGTCGACGAACTGGTCGAGGCCGTGAATATGGCGCTGGGCCTGATCCCGTGGGATCAGTGCCCGTCGCTTGATTGCGACGGAGGTGCAACGATCAGCGTCGCTTGCGTCGTGCGCGCGATCAACAACGCACTCAGCGGGTGCTTCAGTGATGTGGGAGTCGCGTCAGCGCGAGCTGAGACCCTGGGTGCAACGCCACGAAGGGAGTCGCGATGAGCCTTGCGAGCCGAGTGCGGCGATCCGTCGGCACGGGCGGCTTTGGCGCCATGTTGCTCGCCCTGCCATTGTCGCTTCGCCAGCCGGCCGATCTCTCGCCGTGCCCGCCCGACGCGATGAGAATCGCATCGGTCTGCATGGACCGGTACGAAGCCAGCGTCTGGGAAATCCCGACTGCAGGCGGCCGGCGCAATCGCATGCTGATCACCAAAATTCAGAACGGTACCGCGCAACTAGCGGACCTGATCGCCGGTGGCGCCACGCAAAAGGGGTTAGCCGGCGGCGACTATCCGTGCAACGCCGACGGGCAGAACTGTGTGGGGCGGATCTTTGCGGTGAGCCTGCGCGGCGTGACGCCGTCCGCGTACGTCTCGTGGTTTCAGGCACAGCAAGCATGCGCCAATTCAGGCAAGCGACTACCAACCAACACCGAATGGCAGATGGCGGTGGCGGGGACACCGGACGGGAGCCGCGGCGATGATGGCGCGACCGACTGCAACACCGGAAGCGTGTTCACTGCCGCGCCGACCGGCTCGCGCCAGCGATGTCATTCGGGGTGGGGGGTCTACGATATGGTGGGCAACGTGAGCGAATGGGTCGGCGATTGGGTGCCGTTGTCGACGACCTGCGGGAGTTGGCCTGGCCGCGACGACGCCCAATGTTTCGCGGGGGCCGCCACCACCGGCGAGCCCGGCGCACTCATTCGCGGCGGCAATTACAACGACGAGTCCAATGCCGGCCCGCTCGCCATCGGCGGCGTCAACCCGCCCTCGTTCTCGTACTACAGCGGCGGCAGCGTCGGCTTCCGCTGCGCGCGCTAGTCGAATGCAAGCCGGCTGCCGCGGCGGTTTGCCGCGGCTTTTCTCTGTCGGGTCGCTATGCTATGGCCCGTCGCGCACCACGAAAGGGGAGTCGCGATGGCAGAGACTGAAGCGGGTGAACTCAGAGATCGGCTGTGGACTTACACCCAGCGCCTCGTGGTGCTTCTGGTCGCGATGCTCGCCGGCCTCTTCATCGGCTACCAACGGTGGGGCGAAGCCACCCAGCTCAAGGAACAGGTCATCGACCTCGGCGACCGCGTCGCCAGCTTGGTCAAGGAGCGCGACACCCTCAAGAGTCAGATGGCGATCCTCGACCGCGATAAGAAGGAAGTCGAACGTCGCCTGCAGGACCTCCAAGCCCGCACCGGCACCAAGGCCGACGCCGGACCGGGGGGCGTTACCATCGAATAGATATGCCGCGCGCTGCGCGGGTTTTGTTGACAAGCCGTACCCCATTCTGTAGCGTCCGACTCTTGAAGTCTTCTCGCCGTCCGCCATCGGTGTAGGCCAGGGACAGGCATAAGCCCTGATACACAATGTTCGACCAACTGTCGGAGAAGCTCGACCGCACGATTCGGCGCCTACGCGGGCACGGCAAGATCACCGAGCGCAACATCGATGAGGCGTTGCGCGAGGTGCGCCTCGCGTTGCTCGAAGCCGACGTCAACTTTCAGGTCGTCAAAGACTTCCTCGACCGCGTGCGCGCGCAGGCGGTCGGCCAAGACGTGCTGGCCAGCCTGACGCCCGAGCAACACTTCATCAAGATCGTCGATCAGGAACTCGCCAAGGTCATGGGCGGCCAGGCGGTTGCGCTCGACCTGGCGGCGCCGCCGCCGGTCGTCGTGATGCTGGTCGGGTTGAACGGCGCCGGGAAGACTACCTCGGTAGCCAAGCTGGCGAAGTACTTGATGCAACACGGCCGCTCGGCGCCTTATCTCGTGCCGGCCGATGTGTATCGTCCCGCCGCGATCGAGCAGCTCACGACGCTCGGGCAGCAGGTCGGCTGTCCGGTCCATCCGTCGCACGTGAGTGAAGATCCGGTCGCACTGTGCCAGGCCGCGCTCACGGTCGCGCGCCAAAAAGGTTCCGACACGGTGCTGATCGACACCGCCGGGCGCTTGCACATCGACGACGAGTTGATGGCCGAACTTGAGCGGATCAAGGCGGCGATCCACCCGCATCGCACGCTGCTGGTGGTGGATGCAATGACTGGTCAAGACGCGGTCAATGCCGCCACCGGCTTTCACCAGCGCATCGGCCTCGATGGCGTGATTCTCAGCAAACTCGACGGCGACGCGCGCGGCGGCGCGGCGCTCTCGGTGCGCGCAGTCACCGGCGCGCCGATCTTGTTCGCCGGCCTCGGCGAAAAGATCGACGCCCTGGAAGTCTTTCACCCCGATCGCATGGCCAACCGCATTCTCGGCATGGGCGACATCCTCACCCTGATCGAGAAGGCCGAGCGGGTCTACGACCAGCAGCAAGCGGTTGCGTTGCAGAAGAAGCTTAGCCGCAACGAATTCACCTTGGACGACTTCCGCGATCAGATCCGCGCGCTGCGCAAAATGGGCAGCGTCGCCGATCTGCTCAAGATGATTCCCGGGATGAAGAAGCTCACCAAGGGCGTGGACATGGCCGACGCCGAGGGTGAACTGGCGCAGATCGAAGCCATCATCAGCTCGATGACCACAGAGGAACGGCGCAACCACGCCATTCTCAACGGCAGCCGCCGCAAGCGAATCGCGCTCGGCAGCGGGACGTCGGTCGCCGATGTGAATCGCTTCCTCAAGCAGTTCGTCGAAACCAAGAAAGTCATGAAGCACATGAGCAAGTTCGCCCGCGGCGGAATGCCGGCCGGCTTACCGCGCGGATTGCCCCACTAACTTGAGAGGAGTAAGAGACTCGCATGCCCACAACCATCCGCTTGGCCCGCTTCGGCGGCAAAAAGACCCCTTTCTACCGCATCGTCGTCGCCGACTCGCGCGCACCCCGCAACGGGCGTTGCTTGGATCAGGTCGGAATCTACGACCCCACGAAGAAGCCGGTCCGCCTCGAATTTCGCACCGAGAAGGTGACGGCGTGGCTCAAGACCGGCGCCCGCCCGTCTACGACCGTTGCGCAGTTGCTCCGCAAATCCGGGATCACCGCACCGGCCGCGGCGCCGGGCTCGGGAGAGACACCGTCATGAAGGAGCTGGTCGAATACCTGGCGCGCTACCTGGTCACGCATCCCGACGCGGTCGAGGTCAAGGAGACCGAAGGCGATACGGCGTCGATCTTGGAACTCAAGGTGGCGCAGGAGGATCTCGGACGCGTCATCGGCAAACAGGGCCGCACGGCCAAATCGATTCGGACGATTCTCAACGCGGCCGCCTCGCGAACCAATCGCAAGGTGGTGCTCGAGATTCTCGAAAACAAGTAAGCGGTCGCGGCATCGTGCCGCCAGACGGAGAAGCCGCCGCCCATCCGCCCGCGGGACTCTGCCGCATCGGCACCATCGTCAACACCCACGGGGTCGCCGGTGAGCTGCGTGTGCTTCCCTACAATCCCGACTCGTCCAGCATGCAGCCGGGCCAGGAGATCACGCTGTGTTGGCCGGAGCGATCACAACGCGTCCGCGTGCGCAGCGTGCGCCCGCACAAGCGCTTCCGGTTGATCCAACTGGAGGGCTGCGACTCCGCGACCCGCGCCGAGACGCTGGTCGGCGCCGAGGTCGCGGTGGACGCCGACACGCTGCCGCCCGCCGGGCCGAACGAGGTCTACCATCACGACTTGATCGGCGCGCGGGTGTGCACCGACGATGGGCGCGAGTTAGGCGTGATCGAGGAGCTGCTCGTCACCGGCAGCAACGACGTATGCGTCGTGCGCGGTGACAGCGGCGAACATCTGATTCCGTTGATCGAAGACGTCGTCCGTACGATCGATCTCGTCAACCGCCGACTGGTGATCACGCCGCTGCCCGGCTTGCTCGACGCGTAAAGATGCGCTTCCACCTCGTCACGCTGTTTCCCGCGTTCTTCGACTCCGCCTTGAGCACGACGATGCTGCAAAAGGGCCAGGAGCGCGGGGCGCTGGAATTCGTCCGCTACAACATCCGCGACTACGCCACGGACAAGCATCGCGTGACCGACGACACACCGTACGGCGGCGGTCCCGGAATGGTGATGAAGCCGGAGCCGCTGGTCGCCGCGATCGAGGCCACGGGCGACGCGGCCGCGCGACCGCGCCGCGTCCTCCTGTCACCACAAGGCCGGCCGTTCACTCAGCCGATCGCGGCCGAGTTCGCGCGGCTGCCGGAGCTGGTGCTGGTGTGCGGTCGCTACGAAGGGGTCGACGAACGCGTGCGCTCGTACGTCGACGAGGAGCTGTCGATCGGCGACTACGTGTTGTCCGGCGGTGAAGTGGCGGCGTTGGTGGTGATCGATGTCGTCAGTCGACTGGTCCCCGGCGTGTTGGGCGCGGCCGAATCGGCAATCGAAGAGTCGTTTCGCGACGGACTGCTCGAATATCCGCACTACACGCGGCCGCCGGAGTTTCGCGGTCAACCCGTGCCGGCAGTCCTGTTGTCGGGTGATCACGAAGCGATTCGGCGCTGGCGGCGTGCCCAATCGCTGCAGCGCACCGCGGCGCGCCGGCCCGATTTGCTCGCGCGCGCCCAAGTAACCGACGCCGACCGCGCGATCCTCGCGGCAGCCGAACGCCCTCCACGCCGCCATGGGTGACCTGTACCTGGCGCTGCTGCACTATCCGGTGGTCGACAAGAACGGCTTGATCGTTACCAGCGCGGTGACGAACATGGACGTGCACGACATCGCGCGCTCGGCGCGCACGTACGGTGCGCGCGAGTTTTACGTTGCCACCCCGGTCAAAACTCTGCACGCCCTGGTCGCGAAAATCATGGAGCACTGGGAGACCGGTTTTGGCAGCACCTACAACGAAACGCGCAAAGACGCGCTCGGGCTGGTGCGGCTGGCCAACGATCTCGACGATGTCATCGTTGCGATCGAGCACGGCGCGGGAGTGCGTCCGGTCGTGGTCGTGACCTCCGCGCGCCCCGGACCGAAGCGCATCAGCTTCGCCACCCTGCGCCATCGACTCGAAACCACCTCCGAACCCCGATTATTGGTGTTCGGGACCGGCTGGGGATTGGCGCCGTCAATCATCGCGCGCGCCGACGAAATTCTCGAACCGGTGGTCGGACCGAGCGACTACAACCACCTCTCGGTGCGGTCCGCCGCGGCCGTGATCCTTGACCGGCTGCGGGCGCCGCGCTAGAAACAGCGTCCGTTTTTCTCATTTCCCTCCAAAACGAGGTGGCGGTATGACCCTGATCGAAACGATCGAGCGCGAGCAATTGAAGTCAGACGTTCCCAACTTCAAACCCGGCGATACCTTACGCGTGCACGTCAAGGTCATCGAGGGCGAGAAAGAGCGCATCCAAGTGTTCGAAGGGGTTGTGCTGCGCAAGTCGCGCGGCGCCAATCGGGCGTCGTTCACGGTGCGCAAACGTTCGTACGGCGTCGGTGTCGAGCGGACATTCCCGCTGCATTCGCCGCGCATCGCCAAGATCGAAGTGATGACCCGCGGCCAGGTGCGGCGCGCCAAGCTTTACTACCTGCGCGGGTTGGCTGGCAAAGCCGCGCGCATCGAAGAAGAAGCACCGGCGCGCGCGCAACAATCCTAGCTCCGAGCGCGCACCGCGCCGCGGGTTGCGCTCACGCGTCGCCGGTCACGATCGACGCGGGGTGCAGTTCGACAACGTTGCTGCGTCCCGGCTGAATCCGGCAATCGCCGTCGAGCTGGCCGCCTTCCTGTACTACCAGGCTGCGGGTTTCGATCGTGCCCGTGAGGCGTCCGCCCGGGCCGATCTCGACTTGCTCGGCGCCGCGAACGTCGCCGCGCATTTTTCCCAGCACGACCAGTTTCTGCGCGCGCACCGTGCCGTCGACGAATCCGTCTTCGCCGATCACGAGCAACTCGGTCGCGCGCACTTCGCCCCGCAGCGTGCCGTCGATGCGGGTCGGCGCGTTGAAGCTCAGCCGGCCGGTGACGACGGTGTCGGCCCCGAGCAGCGAGCGCGGCATCGCCGGCGTCGGCGCGACCAATCGCGGCTCGACGGGATTATTGGTGCTGCGTGCTGGCATGGTGTTGGTCGCCTCCCGCCCGCGTTGCGCGGGCCCTCCTCCCGGCCGTTTCCAGTTCACGGCATCCTCCTTCCCCTCACGCAGGGAACACGTGACAAGCTACCGCATGTCCCCCGGCTCCTGCAACCAGCGGCGGCGCGTCGCGCCGGCAGCGATCTTCCGCAAACGGACAGCGCGGATGAAACGCACAGCCGGGCGGCGGGTGGATCGGACTCGGCACATCGCCGGGCAGAATCATGCGCGCGCGCTTGGTGGTCGGATCGGGAATCGGCACCGCCGACAGCAACGCCCGAGTGTACGGATGGCGCGGATTGCGGTACAGCTCCGCGCTGTCGGCCAGCTCGACGATCTTTCCCAGATACATGATCGCGACGCGGTGGCTGATGTGTTCGACCACTCGCAAGTCGTGCGCGATGAAGACGTAGGCGAGGCCCATTTCTTCCTGCAGATCCTGCAGCAGGTTGATGATCTGTGCCTGGATCGACACGTCGAGCGCAGACACCGGTTCGTCGGCGACGATCAGGCGCGGCTGCACCGCGAGCGCGCGCGCGATGCCGATGCGTTGCCGCTGGCCGCCGCTGAACTCGTGCGGATAACGCCCGGCGGCGTCGGGACGCAACCCGACGCGTTCGAGCAACCGCTGCACGGTGCGGCGCTTCTCGTCGCCGCGCGCGAGGTGATGAATCTCCAAGCCCTCGCTGACGATCGCGCCGACGCGCATGCGCGGATTGAGCGAACCGTACGGGTCTTGAAAAATAATCTGCATCTCGCGGCGCTTGCGACGCAGCTCCGACGCTGTGAGGCTCTCCAGCTTCACCCCGTCGAACCACACCTCGCCGCTGGTCGGTTCGAGCAGTCGCAGGATCAGGCGTCCCAGCGTCGACTTGCCGCAGCCCGACTCGCCGACGACACCCAGTGTCTCGCCGGCCTGCACCGTGAGGTCGACGCCGTCGACCGCGTGGACTTGCTCGCGGGCACGACTGAACAATCCGCTGCGCACGGGGAAATACTTGCGCAGCGCGCGGGTTTCGAGCAGCGGCGTCATGCGTGCCCTCGAACACTCGATGCTTCGCCCGCTCGGATGCACGCAGCAACGTGATTGCGGCCGTAGGCGGTGAGTTGCGGATCCGTGCTCTCGCACGGCGCGATGGCTATCGGACAGCGATCGCGAAAGCGGCAGCCGCTGGGTAGATGCAGCAGATCGGGAACGACGCCGGGGATGGTGTCGAGGCGGTGCGCGCGTTCGCTGCCCACCTTCGGTACCGAGCGCAGCAGCCCGCGGGTGTATGGGTGCAACGGTTGGGCGAATAGCGCGGTCACCGGTGCCCGCTCGACGACGCGCCCGGCGTACATGATCGCAACCTCGTCGGCGCGCTCCGCAACAACGCCGAGATCGTGGGTGATCAACAACAGCGCCATCCCGAGGCGATCGCGCAGCCCGCCGATGAGATCGAGAATCTGCGCTTGAATGGTGACGTCGAGCGCGGTCGTCGGTTCGTCGGCGATCAGCAGCCGCGGATTGCACGACAGCGCCATCGCGATCATCACGCGCTGGCGCATGCCGCCGCTGAGCTGGTGCGGGTACTCGTCGACCCGGCGCTCGGGTTCGGCGATCTCGACCAATCGCAGCATCTCGATCGCCTTTTCGCGTGCCGCCTTGCGCCCGAGCCCTTGGTGCAGCCGCACCGCCTCGGCGATCTGATTGCCGACCGTGAACACCGGATTCAGCGACGACATCGGCTCTTGGAAAATCATCGCGATGTCGTTGCCGCGCACCCCGCGCATCTCGCGTTCGCTGAGCGACAACAGGTCGCGGCCGTCGAAGCGGATCTCGCCGCTGATGCGGCCGGGCGGCGAGACCAGCCGCAAAATCGACAGCGCGGTCATGGTCTTCCCGCAACCGGACTCGCCGACCACGCCCAGGGTCTGGCCGGCATCGATCGAGAGATTGACCCCGTCGACCGCCTTCGCATCGCCCGCGCGAGTCGCGAACGTCACGCGCAGATCACGAATCTCCAACAGCGCCACGGCGCCTGTCTCTAGCAGCCCACGCACGGAAGGGAAACCTGAGTCGCTCGCGCTGGCCGCGGACACGATGCCTGCGCTATGGTCGGAGCGTTCGTCGACCGCTGTGGAGGTGCGATGCGACGGATACTCTTCGTTGTGCCACTGACGGAACCCGGAACGCCGATCGCCGCAGTGTTGAACCGCGTCCGCGCGCAGATGACGGCGGCGGAGTTCCGCTGCATGGTTGTGGCCATCGACGACGGCGGCGGCGAGACGACACGCGAGCAACTGCGCGAAGCCGGCAGCCGGATGCCACTGCACACGATCACGCATCGCTTTCCGCGTGGATGGGGCGAGTCGTTGCGCGACGGTTTGGAGTGGGTGGCGGATCACGGCAACCCCGAGGATGTCGCGATCGTGATGGACGCCGACGACTCGCACGCTCCGGAGTGTGTTCCGGCGCTGCTGGCGGCCGTCGATCGGGGTGCCGACGTGGCGGTCGCCTCGCGCTTTTGCCGCGGCGCGGGGGGCACCGGTCGGTCGTGGAGCGGGCGCGCGCTCAGTTGGCTCGGCGCCCTGAGCCTCCGCCCGTTTCTTGGTCTCGCCGATCTGAAAGATCCCACCGGCGGCTTCTACGCCGTGCGCGTGCCGACGTTGCGCTCGACACTCGAGGCCTATCGCGGCCGCTTCTTGGAGTTGAGCACGTGGGATCGCGCGTGCAGCGCGGAAGCGCTGGTCAAGCTCGCACGCAGCGGCGCGCGTTGCGTAGAGGTTCCGCTCACGCAGCGCGGCGATCAACCGCCGGCCGCGCGTCGGTCGCAGCGCAACGTGGCGGGGTACGTTCGATTGATCGCGCGCACCTGGCTCGCGACGGCCGCCAGTCCACCGGTGCCCTCGCCGCCGGTCGCGCGCTGGGAGTGGCGCGCGCTCGCCGCGCTGCTTCTAATCGCATTAGCGTTGCGGGTGTATCGAATCGATCGCATTCCCGCCGTCGTGATTCACGACGAGTGCGACAACTTGTTCAACGTGTATCAGATTCTGCAGGGCAAGGGTCCCGGCTTCTTCGGCGTCGACTGGAAGCCGCAGCCGGCCGCGAGCATCTATGTGCTGAGCTGGTTCATGTGGGTCAGCAACTCGGTCACGGCGTTGCGGCTGCCGACGGTCATGGTCAGCGTCGCCGCGCTGGTGCCGTTCTTCCTTCTGCTTCGCACTGTGGTGGCGGTGCCGGTCGCGCTGCTCACCACCGGGCTGCTGGCCGCCGACACGTGGTATCTCCATTTCTCGCGCACCGGCTGGGACAACATCGACGCCTGCTTGTTTCTTCTGGCGGCGGTGCTGTGTCTGCGGCGCGCCGTGCGCAACGGTCAGTGGCGATGGTTCGCGGCGACGGGCATTTGGTGCGCATTGGGGCTCTACGGGCCGTTCGGCGGGCGGGCGATCTTGCCGATCACGTTGCTGATCGGGCTGATGTCGCTGCGCCGCGCGGCGATGCCGCGCGGCCGGCTACTCGCCGGGTTGCTGCTCAGCACCGCGGTTGCGATTGCGCTCTTGGTGCCGCAGTTGCGCACGGCGCTGTCGGATTGGGACGGATTTCAAAAGCGCACCCGCTTCGTCTACGTCCTCGGCGGCGAGAACGAAACGAAGCCCGCCCTCACCAAGCTCGCGATCGTTCTCGAAGCGAGCGGCCGCAAGGCGTATCAACTGTTCGCCCCGGGGTTTCCGATCGGTCGCGAACGCACCGATCGGTACTTGCGCACCGAGACCGGCGCGTTTTCGCGGCCGACGGCCGTGCTGCTCGGTATCGGTATGCTCGCCGGGCTGCTGTGCCTCGCGCAGACGTGGCACTGGTGGGTCGTGCTCGTGGCGTCGTTCGTCCTGACCGAAGGCCTGACGATCGGCAATCTCAACGGCGCGCGCGGAATTGTGTTCGTGCCCATCTTGTACCTGTTCATCGGCCTGGCGATTGAGGCCGGATGGACGGTTTGCCGGCGGCTGTCGCGTGCGCTGCCCGCGTTGGTTGTGGTTGCGGCGCTCGCGCTCGGCGCCAGCACGTCTCACCAGTACTTCGAATGGGCGCAGTCGCAGCTACTCCTCAACGCACTCGAACCGTCGATTCCGGTCGACGAGTTTCCCGCTTGGCAGACGTTCGTGCGCGAGTGGATCGCGACCCGTCCCGAATTCTTCAACGTCGGCATGTGGAAGACGCGCCAAGCCCAACAGCGCGCTGCGCAGGCGGGTTCGCCGCCTCAATAGAGCCGCGACGCCGAGACGCTCCAACGTCCCGCCAAGTCCATGCGACGTTTACGCCGCCAGCACCGCTCGCGCGGCGGCGGTGATGCCGTCGGCGTCGAGACCGTGGATGCGTAAGAGTTCGGGATACGGCTCGACTTCGGTGCAGAAGACGTCGCGCACACCGACGCGGCGCAGTCGCCCGACACCGATTTCGGCCAGCACCTCCGCCACCGCGCCGCCGAGGCCGCCGAGGATGGAGTGCTCTTCCGCGGTGACGATGCGGCCGGTCTCCTTCGCGGCGCGCTCGATGGCGCCGCGGTCCAACGGCTTGAGTGTGTGCATGTTGAGGACGCGCGCGCTGACGCCGTCGACTTTAAGCGCCTCGTGCGCAATCAACGCCGAGCCGACGCAGCCGCCGGTCGCGATGATGGTGAGATCTTTGCCCTCGCGCATGGTCACCGCTTCGCCGACCTTGAACGGTGTGGCGTAACCGTCGATCGACATCAAAAACCCCAGCCGTACGTACACCGGTCCGTCGATGGTCGCTGCGGCGCGCACCGCGCGCAGCGCTTCGCCGGAATCCGCCGGCGAGAGCACCGTCATACCCGGGATCACGCGCAACAACGCGATGTCTTCCATCGCGTGATGGGTGGCGCCCCACGGCCCCGCTTCGAGGCCGGCAAATGGGGCGAGGATCTTGACGTTGTTGCGGTTGTACGCGCAATCGTCGCGAATCTGCTCGAACCCACGCATGCTGACGAACGGGGCCATGCCGATGACGAACGGCAGCTTGCCGGCGTGTGCGAGGCCCGCTGCGACGCCGATCAGATTTTCCTCGGTGATGCCGACGTCGAAGTGCCGCGTCGGAAATCGCTCGGTGAACGAACCGATCGGCCCGAAGTCCTGCGTGACCAGGACGACGTTGGGGTTCTGCTCCGCCAACTCAACCAGAACGTCGGCGGACGACATCGCGGCAACATAGCCACTCATTGCAGTGCCTCCAGCGCTTGCTTCGCTTCGTCGTCGCTCAGCATGGTGTAATGCGCGCGCGGCGTGCCTTCGACGCCGGGGACGCCTTTGCCTTTGATGGTGTGGGCGATGATCGCGGTCGGGCCGGAGCGCGCCGGCACGGCGGCGAGCGCGTCGACGATGGCGCGCATGTTGTGCCCGTCGATTTCGGTGACGTTCCAGCGGAAGGCGCGCCACTTGTCGGCGAGCGGTTCGAGCGGCATCACACGGTCGACCGAACCGCCGGCTTGAAACCGGTTGTAGTCGACGATCGCGACCAAGTTCTCGGTCGGAAAACGCGGCGCTGACAATACGGCTTCCCAGACCGTGCCTTCCTGCAACTCGCCGTCGCCGAGCAGCACGACCGTGCGCGAGCCCGATTGGTCGAGTGCTTCGGCGATGGCAATGCCTACGCCGACCGACAACGCGTGGCCGAGCGAGCCGGTCGCGAACTCCACGCCCGGCGCCTTGCGTGTCGGATGTCCGCCGAGCCGGCTGCCCGATTGCCCGGTGTTGGGCAGCTCGGCGGCGTCGACCTTGCCCATCTCGACCAGACACGAATGGTACGCGTGCACCGAGTGACCCTTGCTCATGAGGAAGCGATCCCGTTTGCGCACGCCGTCTTCCAATTGCAGAAAGTGAAAGAACAACGCGGCCATGATGTCGGCGCACGACATCGACCCGCCGAGGTGTGCGAACTGCGCCGCCGCAATCGACACGATATGCCGCCGAATCGCCGCAGCGCGTCGCTCCAGTGCGCGGATATCAACGGTTTCAGGCATGGGATTCCCCTTCCAAATTCTGCTGCGGGAACTTGATGTACTCGTCCAAAATCAGATGGGCGAGAGTGTCGTCGTCCGGCCGGCGATCGACACGGCCCCGCTCGCGCAGATCCTCCACGAAGATTGCGAGGATCTGCTCGAGCGTGAGGTCGTCGCGGTGATCCTCGTTGAGACGTTGCTCATCTGCGTCGGCGAAACACCATGCCTTCCACGAGATCGACAGCCGCAGATCGTTCCATGCGTAACGCGCCCGCACCAGACCGTCGCGACGGATGCTCCACCAGCCGTCGTCGTCGCGATGCAGTCGCACGCCGGGTTCGACCATCGGCAACTCGGCGCCGGCGCTCGCCACCGCTTCGACCCCGTGAAACACCGAATCGGTATCGAGCACGATGGCGGTGTTGCGGCGCACGGCGAGGCGGCGAGGCGGTTCGCCGGGGCCGTTCGGGTAGTAGGTGAACTCGCCGCCGTTGCAGTCGTGGTACCAACTCACGCCGGTGGCGATGGTGCGGCGCCAGCGCGCGAAGCGACCGGAATGATGCATCGCAACCAACAACCACTCCGGCGCGAACGTGCGGTTCGCCCCACGAAACTCGGGGACGTCGGTATGCACCGCGAGTTCTTGACCCGGCACCAGGATGTTCAGGTACACGATGGCCGGACGGATCAGTCGCTTGCCGGTGACATGGTGCGCCGCCTCGATGAACTGCGGCAACTGTTGGAAGAAGGTGATCTGCGCAAACAGCGGCTGCTCGTATGCGAAGGTGTCGCGGAAATAGTTGGTGCGCGACGCCAGCCTCGCCACGTTGTCGCCGCCCGCGCGGGTGCGGACGAAGTTGCGCGCGGCGTCGTAGCGCTGGGGAATGCCGGCGCCGAATCCTTCTTGTTTGCGGCCCTCACCGTAGGTCGGGTAGGGCGCATGACCCTGCACGATGCCGATAAGCTGATCGACCTGGTCGGGACGCAGCAGCGACTCGAACTCGACGTAGCGGGCCGGTGTCGTATCCATAGAGTGTGACTCCCACGCGCAGAACGTTCGGTCTCCATAACCCGTTCGGAGCCGATGAAACAAGCGCCGCGGCGCTGGACGCTCCCGGACGAGACGAGTAAGGAACTGCCAGCGGCGATGACGTCCTATCTCCGAGACTTGTTGGTGGACTTCGGTTGGCGCGACGCCGCCGACATCGCGATCATGACTGCGGTGGTGTACCAAGGCTATCAACACTTCCGCGGCACGCGAGCGGCGCGCGCGTTCGGCGGGCTCGCGCTCCTCGGACTCAGCTATCTCACGGCACAGGCGCTCGGGTTGTTCGTGACCTCGTGGGTGCTCGGCGGTGTGTGGGCGGCGGTGCTGGTGTCGGTGATCGTCATCTTTCAATCCGAGATTCGCGAGGTATTGGAACAGTTCAACCGCTCGGTGCTGCCGCGTTGGCAGCGCCGCGCGATCGAGCAGCCTGCACTCGGCGTATTGGCCGATGTCGCCTTCACGCTGGCGGCCGATCGGGTTGGCGCGCTGATCGTGGTCGAGCGGCAAGACAATTTGGCGGGGCTGCTGCGCCGGCCCGGCGTTCCGCTCGACGCCGCCGTGAGCGCGGATCTGCTGGCGACGATCTTCCATCGCGGCGCGCCGTTGCACGACGGCGCGGTGCGGATCCGCAGCGGACGTGTGCTCGACGCGAGCTGTCTCTTGCCGCTGTCGGAAGCCGCGTCGTTGCCGGCGCGCTATGGCACGCGTCATCGCGCCGCGGTCGGGATCACAGAGCTGTCCGACGCGCTGGCGATCGTCGTGTCGGAAGAGCGCGGCACCGTATCGGTCGCCGTCGGCGGCACGCTGCAGCCGGTTGCCGAAGCGCCGCAGTTGTTGACTTGGTTGCAACAGCACGTCGCCACACCGCGGCCGCAACCCCAGCCGACCATCGAGCAGGGCTGGCGGCGGCTCGTGCAACACAACTGGCAGCCGAAGCTGGTCTCGGCCGCCGTCGTGGTACTGGCATGGGCGATCCTGGTCGGACCGAAGAACGCCGAGGTCGCGATCTCGGCGTCGCTGGTCTATCAAAACTTGTCGTCCAATCTCCGCATCCAAAGCGCGTCGAACAACGAAGTGGTGCTGCACGTGCGCGGCTCGCGCGAGTTGATCGGTCTGCTCAGCCCCGAACGCGTGAAGGTCGCGCTTGACCTGCGCGACGCACAGCCGGGCGATCAGCAGGTGAAGATCGGGCGCGATGCGGTCAGCTTGCCCCTCGGGCTACGGTTGGTCGAAGTCAAACCACCCACCGTGCGGCTGACCCTGGTGTCGGCCGAACATCGCGCCGACGGCGAGCGGCGGTAGA
>DATKMK010000055.1:0-48033 GCA_035541895.1 Binatia bacterium
GACGAAGTCGCAGCCACTGCGCCACGGACTGCCGTGTGGTTTTCTTTCAACGGGGAAGCGCTGCTCGCACCCGATCGGCTGCTCGACATGGTCGCCTACGGCAAGTCGGTCGGCTTGGCGTCGCTGAACCTCAACACCAACGGCGTCAGGCTCGACGACTGGTTGAGCGAACGACTCCTCGGCTCCGGCATCGATCTGATGGTGGTCGGCCTCGACGGATTGAGCCGAGGGACGTACGAAGCGATTCGCCGCGGCGCCCAGCGCGATTATGTGTATGGGAATGTCGAGCGCCTGCTCGCCGCGCGGCAACGGCGGAGCGACGGGCCGGTGATCATGGTGCAGTTCGTCGAGCTGGCGGCCAACATCCATGAGCGTGACGCCTTCACCGCGTACTGGCTGGCGCGCGGCGCGATCGTGAAGATCCGCCGCCAACTCAGTTGGGGCAACCGAATCGACACGGCGCTCGCGCCGCCGGCGCACCGCATCGCCTGCCCGTGGGCGATCAACTTGATGCACGTGTTCTGGGACGGGACCGTGCCGCGCTGTTGTGCCGACACCGACGGAACCGAGGCCGTCGGCTCGGCCGAGACCGAGTCACTCGCCGCCCTGTGGCACCGTCTCGCCCCGTACCGCGAGCAGCATCTGCGAGGAGCGTTCGATCAATTGCCGGGGCGGTGCAATACGTGCCGCGATTGGATGGTCGGCAAATCCCAGAAGATCACGCCCGCGTGGGGCGTCTTTCGCGATTGGTCGGCGTCAGTCGACGCCTAGGATTCTAAGATAGATGGCGCGAATCGCGTTGGTATGACGGCGGTAGTCGTCGAGCAAGGCGCGGCGCGCGCTGCCGGCGCGTTGTCCGGTGTAGCCAAGCCGGCGCGCCAAGGCGTCGAGGTCGCCGCGTTCCTCATCAAGATCTGAAATCGAGCGATTCTCGACGATGCGCAGACGACTCGACAGCCGCTGCAAGAACTCCCAGCCTTCGCGCAGCGGCGCCGCGTCCGCCGAATCCAACAGGGCGAGCCGTTCCAGACGGTCGAGTTGCGTCACGATGTCATCGCATTCGAAGAGATCGACGCGCGCGACGCCGTGCTGCAGTTGCAAGAACTGCACGAGGCTTTCGACGTCGTGCATGCCGCCGCGTCCGGTCTTGAAATCGTGGTGCCGGCTGCTTTCCCGCGCCAACTCGCTTTCGGTGCGCAAGCGGATGCGATGAATCTCGCGGCCGATGTCCTCGGTCGGCGGCTGCCGCAGGATCCGCAGTCGCAGCGCGTCGAACGCCGCGCCCAACTCGGTGCTGCCCGCGATCGGGCGCGCGCGCAGCAAAGCTTGGCGCTCCCACACCTGCGCGCTGGTGGCGTGATAGCGTTCGAGCGAGGCGAGCGACGTCACCAGCATGCCCTGTTGGCCCGACGGGCGCAGGCGCGCATCGATGGCGTAGCAGGCGCCCTCCGTCGTTCGCGTCTGCACCGCCCAGATCAGCTTTTGCGCGAGGCGGACGAAATACTCCTGCGCCTGCAACATCGTCACGGCGTCCGCGCCCGGCATGTCGTAGAGGAAGATTACGTCGAGATCGCTGCCGTACGTCAGCTCGCGACTCGCGAGCTTGCCCATGCCGACGACCAGGAACTCACCCGCCGGCCCCCCATCACGCCGCTGGGTTTGCGCTTGCGCGAGTTGCAGCGCGGCCTGCAGGCAGACTTCCGCAATCTCGGTGAGTGCGTGCTCGGCGGCGAGCGGCGTGACCTTCCCGGCGAGATCGAGCAGTCCGACGTTGATCAGCTCGCGATTGCGGAACAAGCGCAAGGCATCCAATTCCAACTCAGCCGCGTCGCGGCCGCCCTCACGCGCGAGATCACGGCGAATCGCGGCCAGCGCGTCGAGCAGTTGCGCGCGCGTCAGCAACAACACGTTGGGATCGCTGAATATCGGCTCGATCAGGCGGGGGTGAGTGGCGAGATAGCCGGACAGATACTCCGACGCGGCGAACAGCGCCGCCAAGCGCGGCACCAGCTCGGGACGGTCGAGCAACAACTCGTAGTAGAAGCGCCGCCGGCCGACGCCGCGGATGAAGCGGTCGAGGTTGTTCATCGCGCGTTCCGGATCGGTCGACGCGTCGATCTCGCGCGCAAAGTGCCGCGCGAGGTCTTCGATCAACGACCGGGTCGCCGGGTTGGCGAGCACCTGCGGGGCGCTCTGCATGAACAGAGCGAGGACGCGTTCGCTCCCTTGGTCGTGCAGCAACGCTCCGAAACTGCGACGGACGCGGTCGCGATGGGAGGCGAGCGCGGCGTCGAAATCCGCCACCGCGGTCGCGCCACGGAATCCCATCGCTCGCGCCAATCGCTCGCGTGCCGCCGGCGCCTCGGGCAGGCGATGGGTCTGCCGCTCGGCGTCCATTTGAATGCGGTTTTCCGTGCGGCGCAGAAACCGATAGGCGGCGAGCAGCTCGGCGCTCTGCGGCGCCGGCAACACGCCCACTTGCGTCAGCGCCTCCAGTGCCCGCAGGGTTGAGCGTCCCCGCACGTCGGGAATGCGGCCGCCGTGCAGGAGTTGCAGCGCCTGCGCGACGAACTCGACGTCGCGAATGCCGCCGGCACCGATCTTCACGTCGAAGCCGCCGTCGCTGCGGCCTTTCGCCTCCTCGATCTTCTCCTTCATCGCCTTGATCGCGGCGACCGCATTGAAGTCCATCGCCGAGCGATAGATCATCGGGCTGATCGCGCGGATTGTGCGCCAGCCCAGCTCGACATCGCCGGCGACCGGGCGCGCCTTCATGAACGCGGTCTTCTCCCACGTCGCCGCCCACAGCTCGTAGTAGGTGATCAGCACGTCGGTCGACACGACGAGCGGGCCGGCCGCTCCCTCCGGACGGAGGTCGAGATCGATGCGGTAGAGAAAACCGTCCGACGAGGTTTCGCCGACGAGTCGGCCGAATTCGCGCGCCACGCGGGCAAAATACTCCGGCGGTGCGGCACCGCGCGGCCCGCCGCTGATACCGTCCGGCGGGCTCTCGTAAGCATAAATGAGATCGACATCGGAGGAATAGTTCAACTCCTCCGATCCCAGCTTGCCGAGGCCGAGAACGAAGAGTCGCAGCGATACCTCTTCGTTGGCAGGGCCGCGCCAGCGCGGCGGACCGATCTGCTGCGCAATGCGCGCGGCGGCGATCGCCAGCGATTGCGCCAGCAATGCATCGGCGAGGTGAGACAGCTCCGCGAGCGTCTCGCCCGCGCGTTCCGCGGGGACGAGATCCGCAGACAATTCACGCACGGTGATGCGCGCGAGCTCGAAGTACTTCGCGCGGCGCAACGCAGCCCCCTCGTCGCCGTGGGCGACGCCGGCAACGGACGCTGCCACTCGCGTGGTGTAGTCCGCCACGCTCCGCGCAACCGCGAGATCGTCCGCCGCCAGCGTGAGGATCCACTCGGGGTGGCGCGTCAGAAACGGCACGAAGAACGGTGCCGCGCCGCACAACGTCGTCAGCACCCGCAGCAACGACTCTGGATCGCGCGACCATTGCCGTATCAGCGAAGATCGCGACTCTCCGGCGACCGCCTCCAGCACCGCGATCGCCAACGCCGGCGCATGCGCGGGATCGGCTGCATCCGTCAACGCGGCGTCGAGTCGTCGCGCCAGGCCAGGCAGTTTGAGACGTTTTTCGAGGGACGACAGTTCGGCGGCGCTCACGTGGTCGTCCTGACTCACGCCGCCGCGTTAGTCAACGTCGCCCAGGCGCATCGCAATCTCCGACGGCCTTGTCTAAGATTCCGCTGCCACTACGTCGAGAGGAGCAAGCATATGGCGGTACCAGTACCAAGTCGCGCCGAGGTCGAGGCGGCGTTCAAGCGCTATCTCAAGGTCGGGGCGGAGGACCACGACTGGAACGCGTGGGCGGACCTGTTCACGGACGACGCCCTGTACGTCGAAGTGCAGTACGGGACGTTTCACGGCCGCGAGGCGATTCGCAAGTGGATCACCAGCGTCATGGCGACCGTGCCCGACATGTATTTCCCGGCGCCGGAATGGTACGCGCTCGACGGCGATCGAGTCATCTTCTATCTGCAAAACGTGTTACCCAACCCCAACCCGACGGCGCCGCCGCTCGCGTTCCCTTCCGTCAGCATTCTGCGCTACCGCGACGGCTTGTGGTCATACGAAGAAGACATCTACGACGTGCGCGCCAGCATTCGTGCCAAGGAGCAATTTCGGGCAGGGCGTGCGGGGGCGTAGTCGACCTTGTCCGAACTGCAGCGTCGTGCGAGGCTGAGGTCATGAACAGCAGCAGCGACACACCCGAGCGGACGGTGCTGGTGGCGGCGCCGCGCGGATTTTGCGCGGGGGTGTCGTATGCGATCGAGATCGTCAACCTGGTGATCGAACGCTACGGGCCGCCGGTCTACGTGCGGCACGAGATCGTGCACAATCGCTACGTCGTCGAGCAACTGCGCGCGAAAGGTGCGCGCTTCGTCGACGACCTCGCCGACGTTCCGCCGGGGAGCTTGCTGATCTTCAGCGCCCACGGCGTCTCGCCGGCGGTGCGCGCGGACGCCGACACGCGCCGGCTGCGAGTGATCGACGCCACCTGCCCGCTGGTGACGAAGGTGCATCTCCAAGCGCTCAAGTTTGCGCGCGAGGGCTACGAGATCGTGTTGATCGGCCATCGCGGCCACGTCGAAGTGGAAGGAACGTTGGGCCACGCGCCCGATCGCATGCAACTGGTCGAGACGGTCGAAGACGTTGCGGGCCTGCGCGTGCGCGATCCCGAACGGCTGGCGATCGTGACGCAAACGACGCTGTCGGTCGACGACACCCGCGCCATCGTCGACGCGATCCGCCAGCGCTTCCCGCACGTGCGGACGCAAACCAAAGACGACATCTGTTACGCCACGCAGAATCGGCAGACCGCGGTGAAGGAGTTGGCGCGACAGAGCGATCTCATCTTCGTGTTGGGGTCACCAACGTCGAGCAATGCCAACCGGCTGGTCGAGGTGGCGAACAACGAAGGCACGCCGGCCCGTTTGATCGAAGACGCCGCCGATGTCGATGCGAGCGCGCTCGCGGACGCACGCACCATCGGTCTCACCGCCGGAGCGTCGACGCCGGAAGCGCTGGTCGCCGACACCATCGCTCGCTTGCAAGGTCTCGGATTTCCCGCCGTGCGGATGCTCGAAACCGCGGAAGAGCACGTGACCTTTCCATTGCCGCGCGAGTTGCGCAGCGACGGTGCGATCGTCAACTCTTGATCTGAAACTGCGGCAGCGAGATCCGCCGGCCGCGGCAGTTCGGGCAATGACTCGGCCGGGTGAAGCGGTGCCGGCGAGTGAATACGAATGCGCAATCCAAACAAGTCGGCGGCTCGACCACCAGCGACTCGCCGGTGTGTTTGAGCGACCGCTCGACGTGTTCGAGATGCCCGGGGACGTCATGCTCGGGCATCCCGACGAGCTTGGAGAGATCGCGCGCGGTGGCCGGCCCTTCGCTGAGGATGCGGCGGATGTCTTTGCGCACGGTCGCATGTCGCGCAGCCTGAACGGTCTCCGATGTCGGTCGCTTGTTCATGACAGTGTGAGCTTAGCACGAGGCGCGCATCCAGTTGGATTGTCCGTTGAGGAAGAGCTAGTGTCCTGAATTGCAAATGCGCTGAAGAAATGTCGATTCGCCTCGTCTGCTGATATGGCGAGGTGAGCGATGGGAGTGGTGTGGGGTCGACCGAAGGCGGAGCTGATCGTGACCGAGGCGGAGAGAGAACACGTCGAACGCTGGGCGCGGCGGCCGAAGACGGCCCAGGCGCTGCGGGCGCGCATCATCCTGCGGTGCGCGGACGGGAAGCCCAATACGCGTGTGGCCGCGGGGCTGGGTGTCACCAAGCAGATGGTCGTCAAGTGGCGCGCGCGCTTCGTGGCAAAGCGAGCCGCGGGCCTGCTCGACGAGCCGCGGCCAGGCGATCCACGTGATTACTCGCGTCGACGGCCACTGGCCGTGCACGCACGCTCCAGCTACGCGCCTTGAGCGCCGTTCGCTACGAGCGAGCGCCGCTAGCCAACGCCAGCCGCACTTCGGCCCAGCGGCGGTCGGCAGCGGCGAGCTGATACGCTTCTTCGAGCGGTGAATGTTCCTGCATGCGGGTTTCGGCGTCGAGGCGCTCCGCTTGTACTTTGGTGGAGTCGACCTCTTCGGCGAACTGGGCGGCATCGGCGAGCACGGTCATCACGTCGTCCGCGACCTCGGCAAAGCCGCCGCGGATGGCAAGGCGACGGGTGGTACGGCCGCTGCGAAACGTCAGCGTGCCGATTTCGAGCGAGCTGAGAAACGTGATGTGCTCGGGCAACACGCCGAACTCGCCGGCGCTGCCGGGCGCGGTGACTTCATCGACCGGCTCGTCGAGAAGCTGGCGTGTGGGCGTCACGATGCGAAGTTGAAACGTCTCGGCCATGGCGCAGTCCAGCGCTTACGCAGCGAGCTCCTTGGCGCGGGCGACGACGTCCTCGATCGTTCCCATCATGTAAAACGCCTGCTCCGGAATGTCGTCGTGTTTGCCGTCGACGACTTCCTTGAAGCCGCGAATCGTGTCGGCCAGCTTCACGTACACACCGGCACGGCCGGTGAACGCCTCGGCGACGTGGAACGGCTGCGACAAAAAGCGCTGGATCTTGCGCGCACGTGAAACGATGAGCTTGTCCTCTTCCGACAGCTCGTCCATGCCGAGGATCGCAATGATGTCTTGCAGATCCTTATAGCGCTGCAGAATCTCCTGCACCTGGCGGGCGACGGTGTAATGCTCTTGCCCGACGATGTTGGGATCGAGGATGCGGGAGGTCGAGTCGAGCGGGTCGACGGCCGGATAGATGCCCAACTCGGCGATCTGGCGCGACAGCACCGTGGTCGCGTCGAGGTGTGCGAAGGTGGTAGCCGGGGCCGGATCGGTCAAGTCGTCGGCGGGCACGTAGATCGCTTGCACCGACGTGATCGAGCCCTTCTTGGTCGACGTGATGCGCTCCTGCAATTCGCCGAGGTCGGTGGATAGAGTCGGCTGGTAGCCCACGGCGGACGGCATGCGGCCGAGCAGCGCGGACACTTCCGAGTTGGCCTGGGTGAAGCGGAAGATGTTGTCGATGAACAGCAACACGTCCTTGCCTTCCTCATCACGGAAGTATTCGGCTGCGGTGAGCGCGGTGAGACCGACGCGCGCGCGTGCCCCGGGCGGCTCGTTCATTTGCCCGTACACCAGCGCGGTCTTGCCCAGCACGCCGGACTCGCGCATTTCGAGGAACAGGTCGTTGCCCTCACGGGTGCGCTCGCCGACGCCGCCGAAGATGGAGTACCCGCCGTGCTGCTTGGCGATGTTGTTGATCAGCTCCATGATGACGACGGTCTTGCCGACGCCGGCGCCGCCGAACAAGCCGATCTTGCCGCCGCGCGCGTACGGGGCGAGCAAGTCGACGACCTTGATGCCGGTTTCGAGCGCTTGCACCTCGGTCGCCTGATCCGTGAACGACGGCGCCGACCGGTGAATGGGATAGCGCTTCGCCGTTTCGATCGGACCCGCGTCGTCGACCGGTTCGCCGATCACGTTGATAATGCGGCCGAGGGTTTGCGGGCCGACCGGCACCGTGATCGCGTCGCCGGTGTCCTGCACGTCCATGCCGCGTACCAGGCCCTCGGTCGAATCCATCGCGATGCAGCGCACGGTGTTTTCCCCGAGATGCTGCGCCACTTCAACGACCAGGTTCCACGGCTGATCGCTGATCGCCGGGTTGGTGATCTTCAGTGCGTTGTAGATCGGGGGCACCGCGCTGTTCTCGAATTCGACGTCGATGACCGGGCCGATGACTTGGGTGATCTTTCCGATATTCATATGTTCCAGTCTCTCGGTTCTGGTTTGTGGCCTGTGGTTGGAATGGTGCTTAGCCCTTCAACGCTTCCGCGCCGCTGACGATTTCCATCAGCTCGGTGGTGATCGCACCTTGGCGGGCGCGGTTCATTTGCAGCGTCAACCGGTCGATCATATCGGCGGCGTTCTTACTGGCACTGTCCATCGCAGTCATCTGCGCGCCGTGGAAACTGGCCGTCGATTCCAAGAACGCCCGATGGATGAGGACGGTGATGTATTGACGCAGCAGTCGTTCGAGCAACGTCGGCGCATCCGGCTCGTACAGGTAGTCGATCGCGCTCGCGTTCTCGCTCGCTGCGGGCGTCAATGGGAGCAAGCGTTCCACCGTGGGCACTTGCGAGATCGCGGAGCGGAACTGGTTGTACAACAGATATACGCCGTCGACCTCGCCGTTGGCGAACGATCGCGCCAGGCCGCGCCCGATGGTCTCCGCCAACTCGTGATTCGGCCCGCCGAACAAGTTGATGTGATGTTCGACGATCTGCAGCGGGCGCCGCTTGTAGTAGTCGTAGGCCTTGCGCCCGACGATCGTCACGCGCACCCGGTCGCGGCCGCGCTCGGTGAAGAACGCTTCGGCCTTGCGGATCAGGTTGGTGTTGTAGCCGCCGCACAAGCCGCGATCGCTGCTGACGAGCAGGAGATGCGTGGTGCGCTCTTCGCGCCGCGCGGCGAGCAGCGGATGCGCCTCGCTGCCGACGCGGGCGGCGACGTTTTGCAGCAAGGCTTCGAGTTTGTCGGCATACGGGCGCGCGGAGATGACCGCATCTTGCGCGCGGCGGAGCTTGGCGGCCGCCACCATCTTCATCGCCTTGGTGATCTGCTGCGTGCTCTTCACCGACGCGATGCGTTTGCGGATGGCTTTTAGGCTGGCCATGGGCAGTCAGGAGACACGAATCGCTACGCAACAAACGCCGCGTTGAACTCGTCCAGCAAGCGATTGAGTTTCGCCTTCAACTCGTCGTCGATTTGTTTCTTGGCGACGATGTCCTTGAGCACATCGGGATGACGGCTGTCGACGAAGCGATAGAGTTCTTGTTCGTAGCGTTTGAGCACGCTGGGATCGAGGTGATCGACGTAGCCGTTGGTGGCGGCGTAGATGATCAGGACTTGATTCGCCACCGGCTGCGGTTCGTACTGCCCTTGCTTCAAGACTTCGACCAGACGGCTGCCGCGCGCGAGCATCTTCTGGGTCGAGGCATCAAGGTCGGAACCGAACTGAGCGAACGCGGCCATCTCGCGGTATTGCGCGAGATCCAAGCGTAACGACCCGGCGACTTGCCGCATCGCCTTGATCTGCGCGTTGCCGCCGACGCGCGACACCGAGATGCCGACGTTGACCGCCGGGCGTTGTCCGGAGAAGAACAAATCGCTCTCGAGGAAGATTTGGCCGTCGGTGATCGAGATGACGTTGGTGGGAATATAGGCCGACACGTCGCCGGCCTGGGTTTCGATGACCGGCAGCGCGGTGAGCGAGCCGCCGCCGCGCTCGTCACTCATCTTGGCGGCGCGTTCGAGCAACCGCGAGTGCAAGTAGAAGACGTCGCCGGGGAACGCTTCGCGGCCGGGCGGGCGGCGCAGCAAGAGCGACAGTTGGCGGTAGGCGACGGCGTGCTTCGACAAGTCATCGTAGATGCACAGCGCGTGGCGGCCGCTGTCGCGGAAGTATTCGCCGATGGTGCACCCGGTGTAGGGCGCGATGAATTGCAGTGGGGCCGCCTCGGAGGCCGTGGCGGCGACGACGATGGTGTAGTCCATCGCGCCGTTGCGCGTGAGCCGGTCCACGACTTGCGCGACCGTCGACCGTTTCTGGCCGATGGCGACGTAGATGCAGACCACGTCGCCACCGCGCTGGTTGATGATCGTGTCGATGGCGACCGCGGTCTTGCCGGTCTGGCGATCACCGATGATCAACTCGCGCTGGCCGCGGCCGATCGGGATCATGCTGTCGATGGCCTTGAGGCCCGTCTGCAGCGGTTCCTTCACCGGTTGCCGCGCAATGATGCCCGGCGCCTTCAGCTCGATGCGGCGCGATTCCTTGGACTCGATCGGACCCTTACCGTCGATCGACTGGCCGAGTGCATCGACGACGCGCCCGAGCAACGCATCGCCGACCGGCACTTCGGCGATGCGGCCGGTGCGCCGCACTTCGTCGCCTTCGTGAATTTCCTGGGCCTCGCCGAACACCGCAGCGCCGACGTTGTCTTCTTCGAGATTCAGCACCATGCCGTAGACGTTGTGCGGGAACTCGAGCAGCTCGCCGGCGGCGGCCTTGTCGAGGCCGTAGATGCGGGCGATGCCGTCGCTGGTCGACAACACGCGGCCGGTTTCACGCACTTCCACGGCGCGTTCGTAGCCTTGAATTTGTTTCTTGATGATGTCGCTGATTTCCGCTGCGCGGATTTCCATCGAGGCTGGACCTCCTGACTACAAATAGGTGCTGGCGCCGGTGATCTCGTCCGCAAGGCGATCGAGTTGCGTCCGAACGCTGCCGTCGTAGACCTTGCCTTCGGCTTCGACGACCACGCCGCCGAGCAAGGCCGGATCGGTCACGGTCGTGGCGAGGACCGTCTTACCGGTTGCCTTTTCGAAGTTGGCGACGATCGCGTTGAGGCGCTCGGTCGGCAGCGCCGTCGCGCTGCGGATGCTGACGCGAATCCGGTTGAGCGCGCGATCGTGCAATTCCTGGAAGCGGTCGCACACGCCCGGCAGTTGATCGAGGCGGCGGTTGTGCGCGAGCACCATGAGAAAATTCGCCGTCAGCTCGGAGACTCGGAGCTGTTGAGTGAGTTGTTGGACCAGCGTGGTGAGGCGTGCCGCGGTCATCGTCGGGCTGGCCAAGACCGCGAGCACGGTCGGATCACCGAATGCCGTCCGAAGCTCGTTCAACTCCGCGGCGACCGACTCGATCGTACGTGCCTCGCGCGCGAGCGCGAACAACGCCTTGGCGTAACGCCGCGCGACTTTGCCGCTCATGCTTTCACCTGATTCAAAAACTCGCTGACGAAGCGGTCGTGATCTGCGGGGGTCAGGCGGTCGCGAATCAGTTGGGTGGCCAACGCGACCGCTTCGCGCGCGACGGTCTCGCGCAGCGCGGCGTGCGCCTGGCGCACTTCCTGGTCGGCGGTGCGGCGCGCGTCGTTGCGGATGCCCTCTGCGGTTTTGCGCGCCGCTTCGAGGATGCGGTCGCGCTCGTGCGCCGAGTCAGCGGCCGCCTGCTCGCGGATTGCGGCGATCTCTTGATCGAGCGCCTGCAGCCGCGCTTCCCATTGAGCTTTGAGTTGTTCGGCTTCGGTCCGTGCTTTGGCCGCGGCGCTGAGCTCCTCGACGATGCGATCGTGTCGGGCGCGGACCCAATTGCGCGCGCCCGGGAGCGCGAAGCGGGCGATGATCCAACAGAAGATCGAAAAGTTGATGAGGTTGAAGAGCAACGTGCCCCAGGGAATTCCGCCGTGCTCGTGACCCTCGTCGTGCTCGCCGGCGATGGCCGCGATGGGCGCGAGCCACAGCAGGGCCGCGAGCAGCGAGCCGCTGCGAACCCGACGGCGCATTAGGCCAGGCTCCTGCCGCTGACGCGCTCGGCCATCAGCGCCGCGATGGCTCGCGCCTCGGCCGTAAGGCTGGCCTGGGCGCGTTCCACCTCAGACCGGATGTCGGCGCGCAACACGGCCAGATCGGCCTCCGCGTCACTGCGCGCTGCCGCCAACTGTTGCTGGCCCTCGGCTTCGGCGCGTTGACGAGCGCGGTCTCGATCAGCGAGGACCGCCTGCCGGACGCCGTGCAAATCGGCCTCATACCGCTCTTGCGCGTTCTGGGCCGCGTTGCGTAGGGCTTCCGCCTCTTCCATGCCGCCGCGCGTACGCTTCTCGCGCTCTTCGAGCAGCTGCAGCATCGGGTCGAACGCAAGTCGCTTCAACGCGGCCCACAAGAGTAGGAACGAGACGATTTGGATGACGAAAGAGAAGTCCGGTGGAAACGTCAACATGAGAGATTGTGTCGCGACCTTCGTTGCGGCGCACCGCTGCGATGCTCGCCGCGCGACGGAGGGCGCTCGTTGCAGCGCCTCGGTGTGACTGAAGGGACGCGGTCTTTACTCAAGCCGCTAGGCGGTACGTTTAGTTGGTAGCCTCCGACGACATGCGGACCGCGACGGTTCCGCGATCCTCCTTGGGAAAGATCGCCACCTTCTTGTCGGACTTGTCCGATTTTGTCTCGGCGCCACCCATGGTGCAGTGGCCCTCGAACACCACGCCTTCCTGAATTACCAGACTCGGCGTCACGATGTTTCCGAGCAACTTTGCGGGCGCGCGCAGTTCCACTCGCTTGCGGGCGGTGACGTCGCCGCTCACCTTGCCCTTGATGATAATCGTGTTGGCGACGACCTGCGCTGAAACGACGGCACTTTCGCCGATGATCACCGTTTCTTGAGCTTGAATCTCGCCGTCGACGGTGCCGTCGACCTGGACGCTGCCCTCGAACGTGAGCTTTCCTTCGACTCGACTGCCCTTACCGAGGAGCGTTTGCGGCTGCGCCTCGCTCGTGGACGGAGTCGACTCGACGTAGCTCCGCGGGCTTTGGCCGACCGTCGGATGGGTGTCTTCAGGGCGTTGCGCCCGGTCCTCTTTGCCAAACAAGGCCATTCGCACACTCCGGCAAGTGGGGTGGAAAAGCGGGGCGCTTATACCACCGGCTCGCGTGACTTGTCAAAAGTTTGTTGCAGCTTGCAGGCGGTTGCTGAGACGGTCGGCCAGGCCGTTCAGCTCGGCAACCGAGTAGAACTGCATCTCGATCTTGCCGCGGCCACTGTGGTGAAGGTGGATCTTCACCTTGGTTCCGAGCGTGCGGGTGAGCTGTTCTTCAAGCGCACGATGATCCGGGGTCGTCTGCGGTTGACGGTGCTTGCGGACGTAGTGCTCAGTCTCGCGGACACTCAGTCGAGCCGTCGCAACGTGGCGGCCGATTGCAATTTGCTCTCGTCGAGACCCAACGTTGAGGAGTGTACGAGCGTGTCCAGCGGACAGGGTACCGTCGATGATCTGCTGCTTCACTTCGTCGGGAAGCTGCAACAGTCGGATCGCGTTCGCGACGGTTGAGCGATCTTTCGCCACTTTCTCGGCGACCTGATCCTGGGTCAGGTGGAATTCATCCATCAGCCGCCTGTAGGCACGCGCTTCCTCAAGCGGATTGAGATTTTCGCGCTGGATGTTCTCGATCAGAGCGAGTTCCAGCAGCTCATCGTCACTCGCTTCGCGGATGACGACCGGCACCCGTTCCAATCCGGCCTGCCGTGCCGCGCGGAATCGCCGCTCGCCAGCGATGAGCTCGAAGCCCTCGGCGACGCGGCGAACCACCAATGGTTGCAGCACGCCCTTGCGCCGAATCGACTCGGCTAGCTCACAAATGCCGCTCTCCGAAAATACCTCGCGCGGCTGCAGCGGGTTTGCTCGTATCTCGGATAGAAGAACTTCGTTCTTGTCAGTAGAACTAACTACATTATCAACCGGTATCAGTGCGCCCAAACCGCGACCGAGTGCTTTGCGCTTCAGTTCCATCCCGTCACCCTCCTTCCAACACCTGAACAGTTTCGCGTCGTTCTCGGCTTTCGAGTTCGCGCGCCAATTCGAAGTACGCCTGCGCCCCGCGGGAATCCGGATCGTAAATCACCGCTGGTAAGCCATGGCTCGGAGATTCGCTGAGTCTCACGTTTCGGGGTATCACCGTAGTCAAGGTGTCGGCGGCGAAGTGACTGCGGACTTCGAGCGCCACTTGGTGGCTGAGACTATTCCGAGTGTCGAACATCGTCAGCAGCAATCCCTCGAGACGCAATGCGGGATTGAGCCGTTGACGGATCCGCTCAATCGTATCGACCAGGGCGGTGAGACCCTCGAGTGCGTAGTATTCGCATTGCAGGGGCACGAGGACGGCATCTGCCGCGGTCATCGCGTTCACCGTCAGCAGTCCCAACGAAGGCGGACAATCGACGATGACGTAGGCGTAGGAACTGCGGATCGACTTCAGCGCGTCCGCCAGCCGGTACTCTCGGCCCAGCATCGGCACGAGTTCGATTTCGGCACCGATGAGCTCGCGATTCGAAGGCAGGACCGATAACAGATTGATCTGCGATTCGCTGATTGCGTTGGCGACCGCCTGCCCGTCGATCAGCACGTCGTAGACGGTTACCGCGAGGTCGCCGGGTCGGAGCCCTACGCCGCTTGTCGCGCTCGCCTGCGGGTCGAGGTCAACCAGCAGCGTCGTGTGGCCTGCCAGCGCGAGCGCGGCGGAAAGATTGACCGCGGTTGTAGTTTTTCCGACGCCGCCTTTTTGATTTGCGATGCAGATGATGCGACCCACCGCCGCGTCCCGCCTCTCACGCGCTCCCGTACCACACGGGGGTGATCAAGTGAAGGTGTTTCACGTGAAACGCAACTCGACCAACAGGCGGCTTTCACCGGAAACCAGCCGATACGGAACCCGGCCGTGAACGCGAAAACCGAGCGCCGCGATTTTGGCTCCATCGATCTCCGCATCGACCGCCGGACCCTTCATCGCGATCACGATTCCATCGCGCCGCACGAGGTGACGGAAGGCCCGCAATAGATCCTCGATCGTCCCGACGGCTCGCGAGACCACTGCGTCGAATTGCTGATCGGGAGCGTACTTTTCGACTCGGGTTTCGACGATCGATACGTTCGGGAGCGACAACAGGCGAGCGGCCTCGCGAAGAAAATTGGCCTTGCGCTGATTTGATTCAATCAACGTGACGTGCGCTGCCGGCAACACCAAGGCCAGCGGTATTCCGGGCAGCCCGGCGCCGCTGCCGACGTCTGCGATCAGGCGACGGCCACGCAGCCGTTCGACCAGGGCAAACGAATCGGCGATATGTTTCGCGATGAGTTCGGAACGGGTTTGTCGCTGCGAGACCAGTCGGGCATGGGTGCGCCACTGAAAGAGCACATCGAGGTAGCGGCCGAACCGATCCACATGATTCGGCAGCAACTCGATCCCAAATTGCCGCGCCACCGATTGCAGCTCGCGCTGCTCTGCCGGGCTCAACGGCATCAGGCGTGACCACGCCGCTTGAGGTGAACAGCCAGCAATGCGACCGCGGCCGGCGTCACTCCCGAAATTCGCGCCGCTTGGCCGAGCGTGCGAGGGGCGATCGTGACCAGTTTCTCGCGCACCTCGCGCGACAGCCCGTCGACGGCTTCGAAATTGAGATCCTGGGGAATGACGGTTCTTTCCATACGCTGAAATCGCCGCACCCCGTCTTCTTGCCGTCGAACGTAGCCGGCGTATTTCACCGTGACCTCGACTTGAGCGGCGACATCGGCGGCAGTTGATTCGCGCGGCACGCCACTCAGAGCGAGAAGGTCTTGATAGCGGATCTCCGGCCGCCGGAGAATCTGCGCGAGCGAGACCGGATTGCGCAGCGGCGTACTGCCGAGCCTCCCAAGGTGCTCGTTCAGGCAGTCGCTTGGGTTGAGGAGCGTGTTCTCCAACCGGTCGACCTCGGCATCGACCAGCTCTCGCTTGCGCGAGCCACGCGCGTGATCGGCCTCAGCGACCACGCCGAGCTTGTGGCCGATTTCACCCAAACGCAGGTCCGCGTTGTCTTCGCGCAACAGCAGCCGATACTCGGCTCGCGAGGTAAACATGCGATACGGCTCGCCGGCGACCCCCTTGGTCACCAAGTCATCGATCATGACCCCGATATACGCCTGCTCGCGACCGAGGATGAGCGGCTGCTCGGACCTGAGACTCAACGCTGCGTTGATGCCGGCCATCAGACCTTGGGCCGCGGCCTCCTCGTAGCCGGTCGTCCCATTGATCTGACCTGCATGGTACAGACCGCTGATGAGCTTGGTTTCCAGCGACGGCTTGAGCTGCGTGGGATCGCAATAATCGTACTCGATTGCGTACCCGGGGCGCATGATTCGTGCGTTTTCCAGCCCCGGGATCGTGTGAACCATCGCGATCTGAACATCGAGCGGCAACGAGGTCGAGAGGCCATTGGGGTAGACCTCAACCGTGTCGCGGCCTTCCGGCTCGAGGAAAATCTGGTGGCGATCCTTGTCGGCGAAGCGGACGACCTTGTCTTCGATCGATGGACAATAGCGTGGCCCGCGCCCCTGAATGCGCCCGCTGAACAGCGGCGAGCGATCAAGGCCGCGGTGGATGATCTCGTGTGTCCGGGCGTTGGTGTACGTGATGTGACACGGAATCTGGCTTTGGGTGATGCGGTCGGTCGAAAACGAAAACGGAATCGGCGGGTCGTCGCCGGGTTGAATTTCGAGATGGGAGTAGTCGATAGTGCGCGCGTCAATCCGCGGGCATGTCCCCGTCTTGAGCCGTCCAACCCGGAAGCCAAGCCCGGCGAGCTGCGCGCTGACACCCACCGCTGCCGCATCGCCCGCGCGACCCCCGGCGTAGTTCGTCAGCCCCACGTGAATCAGACCGTTCAGGAAGGTTCCGGTCGTCAAGATCACCCGCTGGCCCGCGATGTGTTCGCCGAGTTGGGTCTCCACACCGACTGCCTTCCCGTCTTCGATCAGCAGTCGCACCACGCTGCCCTGGTACAACGTCAGGCGCTCGGCGCGTTCCAGTCGGGTCTTCATCCGCTGGCGGTACGCGGCCTTGTCGGCTTGCGCGCGCGACGCTCGTACCGCGGGACCTTTGCGGGTGTTGAGTTGGCGGAATTGGATGCCGGTCTCATCGATCGCGCGTGCCATCTCGCCGCCGAGGGCATCGATCTCTTTGGTCAAATGGCCCTTGCCGATACCGCCGATCGCCGGATTGCACGACATCTGGCCGATGTGATCGAGGTTCAGCGTGATCATCAGCGTCGCGCACCCCATGCGAGCTGCTGCCAGCGCGGCCTCGATTCCCGCGTGGCCCGCGCCCACAACGATCACGTCAAACGGTGCTGCAAACGGTCCCATCCGCACTCCTGTGTTTCACGTGAAACCTCACTTGCCGATGCAGAACTCCGAGAAGATACGATCTAGCACATCTTCGGACGTAATCACGCCGGTTATTTCGGCGAGATGGTCCGCGGCATTCTGAATATCGACGGCGATCAAGTCGGGCGGCATGCCCCGCCGCAGACCGTCGAGCGCGAGACGAAGACTATCCCCCGTCTTCAGCAGGGCATCGCGATGGCGAGCGACAGAAATCGTGGGGGCTTCCGACCGCGACTCGCCATGCTCGCCGACGCGGCGCACCACGGCCTTACGCAACTCGTCCAAACCCACACCGGTCAGCGCCGAAATGCGAACGACCGGTGTATCCGCCACGGCGAGCGTGGATTCGTCATACACCGGGGGCAGATCGGCCTTGTTCACCGCCACCACGGATCGCTGATCCGCAACCAACGCCAGCACGTCGGTGTCCTGCTCGTCGAGCGCCCGCGACCCGTCGAACACCGCCACCACCACGTCGGCGTCGGCGACCTTGGCGCGGGCGCGTTCGACACCGATCGCCTCCACCGGATCGGCGCTCGGGCGCAGGCCGGCGGTGTCACTGAGCACCACCGGCACGCCGTCGAAGTCAGCCGACTCTTCGACGATGTCCCGGGTGGTCCCCGGAATCGCCGTTACGATGGCCCGATCCGCACGCAGCAAGGCGTTGAGCAGACTGGATTTTCCCACGTTCGGCTTGCCGGCGATCACGACCCGCAGGCCTTCGCGAACGAGGCGCCCGTGGCCGTAGGAGTCGACGAGGTGCTGCACATCGCCGAGGGCCCGGGCGATCGAGTCGGACAGTGCCTGCGGTGCGATGGCAACGTCTTCATCGCTAAAGTCAATCTGTACTTCAAGTTGTACTCTAATGCTAATTAATTCTGAGCGAATTTGATCTAGCTCTGAAGACACTCGACCGAAGATTTGCTCCGCCGCGATAGCGGCGCCCGCATCGGTGCGGGCCCGGATCAATTCGGCGACCGCCTCGGCTTGGGTCAGATCGATGCGTCCGTTGAGAAACGCGCGCCGGGTGAACTCGCCGGGTTCGGCGATCCGGGCGCCGCACGCCAGCACGGCGGCGAGTACCCGCCGCAGGCCGATCGGGCTCCCGTGGCAGTGCAACTCGAGCACGTCTTCGCCGGTGTAGCTGTGCGGGGCGCGCATGCGGACGGCGAGCCCGTCGTCGAGCGCTTCGCCGGCCGCACTGCGCACCGTGCCATGAGCCAGGTGAAACGGTTTCCAGTCAGATGGACGCGCGGGTGCAAACAGGCGCTGCGCGATGTCGCCGGCGAGCGGCCCGCTGACCCGCACGATGCCGATGCCCCCCGCGCCGGGGGGCGTGGCAATCGCAGCAATGGTGTCGGCAGCGTACATAGCAACACACGCTGCGCTCGCCGACGTACGTCAGCGAGGGCCGGTGCGGGCCGCCCGGCGCGGGGGGCGCGCGTTTCGTCGTTCGCCCGGCGGGACGGTCGGCGGCGGCGCGCCGTCCGGGAGGATCAACAGGTCCCGATAGTGGCCCTCGCCGGAACTGCGCGTGGTCACGCCGGGTTCGTCCTCGAGCGCGAGATGGACGATGCGACGATCGCGCGGACTGAGCGATTCCATGCTCATTGCCCGCTGCTTATTCTTCGCTTCCTGCGCCAGGCGCGCCGCGATGGCCTCGAGCATCGAGCGGCGACGCACGCGGTATTGCTCGCAGTCGACGCTGAGATGCGCCGCGGCATCGTCGCGCCCCAACGCGCGATGGAGGAAGTATTCCAGCGCGTCGAGCGTCTGCCCGTGCCGGCCGATGAGCACACCGCTTTGGTCCCCGCGAATCGACAATTCGATGGTGTCGTCGCGTTCGGCAACATCGACCGTCACCGCGAAGCCCATGTGGTCCAGGATGTCCTGCAACAGCGCCCGCGCTCGTGCCGCCAGCCCGGTATCAACCGTCGCAGGACCCTCTCGTTTCGGGGGTTGGGAATTGCCGGCCGATTCCGTCTCGAACACAACCGGCTGGCGACGGCTGACGCGCACCTTCGCCTTGCGCCCGCCGATGCCCAACACGCCCTTGGTCGGGCTCGCGATGATGTCGACTTCAACTTGATCGCGCGTGACAGCCAGTTGCTGCAAGGCACTCTCGATCGCCTCGTCGATCGTGGTTCCTTCGACCTCCACGACATTCATGCGGGCTCCTTCGACTGTCACCGCTCGGGGCGGTTGATCGCGTACTGCTGCCCGATCGTCAGCACGTTGTTCACCAGCCAATACAGCGTCAGCCCGGCGGGGAAGCTGACGAACATGAAGGTGAACATCAGCGGCATGATCATCATCACCCGCTGCTGCTGCGGATCACCGGTGCTCGGCGTCATCCACTGCTGGACGAACATACTTGCGCCCATCAGCAGCGTCATCACCGGAATTCCCGGCGGAGACACGAATGGAATCGCCAGCGTGCCCAAACGGTCCGGCGCCGACAGATCGTTGATCCACAAGAAAAAGGGCGCGTGGCGCAGCTCGATCGCGTGCGACAGCGCGTTGTACAGCCCGATGAACACGGGGATTTGCAGCACCATCGGCAAGCACCCGCCGAGCGGGTTGACCTTGTGCCGCCGATATAGCTCCATGATCTCTTTGTTCATTTGATCGGGCTGATCCTTGAACTTCTCGCGGATCTTGGCCATTTGCGGCTGCAGCTTTTGCATCTCCTTCATCGATTTGAAGCTGCGCCGAGTCAGCGGAATGAACAGCACCTTGATGACCACGGTCAGCAAAATGATGTCGAGCCCGTAGTTGCCCGTTATCTGGTGCGAGAGCTTGAGCGCGTGCATCAACGGCACCGCGATCACCGCGAAGTAGCCGAGATCCACCGCGCGCGAGAGCGAATGGCCGGTCGCCTCCAACGTGTCGACGTCTTTGGGGCCGATGTAGAGATCGAACTGGGCCGTCAGGCGCCCGTCTTGGGGCGGCACCAGCAACATGGTCTCGACGTTGTGTTCGCGCTTCTTCAACCATAGCCGCATCGCCTCGCCGTTCGCGGGCACCAACGCTGCCATGAAGTAGCGCCCATCGTAGCCGGCCCACTGGATGTCCTTCTCGAGGATCATCCCTTCCGCGAGCTTGTCGAACGGCTCGTGCACAACCTTCTTCGCCTGCAGGAGGGACACTTGTTCGTAGAGCCGCAGGGTGCCCGCAACCGGCATCGCTTCGATGCTCTTGTCCCAGGTAATGCCCAGTTCGCCGTACGGCACGTCGGTGTTTGCGGCCACGTCCAAGCCGATCAAGTAGGCATCGCCACGGAACGTCAGCTTCTTCGTGATGTGGGTGGAGCCGAGCGTGCCGGTGAGCGTCAGCGTAGCGGCTTCTCCATCTCGCGCCTGGAGCGCCTCCTGATCGCTTTGGTAGACGACGTCCACATCGCTAGCGCTCTCCTTGCCGCGGAGCTGCACGCCCAACGGATACTCGCCGCCGGCGATGTAGACCATTTCCTGCGGCGGCGAGTCCGGCGCGACGCTGGTGCGGTAGCGCTTGAGTTGAAAGCTCTTCAAGCGGCCGCCACCGGTGGTAATCACGGCCCGATACAGCGGGGTGTCGATGGTTACGTCGCGCCCCCCGGCCGCTGCCGCAACCCGCGGGACCTCCGCCGCCGGCTCGATCGCCGGCAGATTCGGGGGCGCACTCCGCTCGACCGGACTGGGGATCGATTCGGCCGCGCCCTCTGGTTGCACGGGAGGTGGAGGGTATAGCCGCTTCAGTATCACCTCTTGATATATGACAAGGATCGCCAACGAGATGGCGACCGCGATGAGCGCGCGCTTTTCCATGAACTACTGGACGGGATCCCACCCGCCTGCCTGCCACGGATGGCAGCGGCCGATCCGCCGGAGAGCCAGGGCAAACCCGCGCCAAAGGCCGTAACGGCGCAGCGCATCCATCGCATAATGTGAGCAGGACGGGGCGAAGCGGCAGTGCGGTCCGAACCAGCTCGCAAGAGACAGTTGGTATAGTCGAATCAGTACAATCGCCACCGATGCGACCGGCGCTACCGGCGAAGTACCGAGGATGTGGGCGGCAGGTTTGTCCATCATTCGAGTCGCAACGGCTTGGTCAGCTCGGCGGCGATTTCCGCGCCGGTCAGTGCCGCGGCCCCGGGCTTGGCGATGATCACGAGATCCTGCGCCGGGTGGATGCGGTGCCGCAGCCGGCGGAACCATTCGCGCACGCGGCGCTTCACGTGATTGCGCTGCACCGCGCCCCCGACCCGCCGGCTGACGGTGATGCCCAACCGTGTGCCCTCCGTCCGCGGTCGCGACACCACCACGAAGTGCGGCGTGCTGCGGCGGTGACCATCCTGTTGCAGCGAGGCATACTCGCGACGGTCGCGGACCCGCCAGCGTTTCGGCAGGCGGGCGCTCGACCCGTTGGTGCTCAGCGCGGCTGCTTCGGCGGGATGCTGACGGTCAGCCGTTTGCGGCCCTTGTCGCGCCGGCGCTTGAGCACGGCGCGCCCGCCGGCGGTCTCCATCCGGCTGAGAAACCCGTGGGTGCGCTTGCGGCGCGTGTTGCTCGGTTGGTAGGTGCGTTTCATTGACTCCCCCGCGGCCCGCGGCCTCGACGTTCATGGTCCGGGACCCCTGATGTGTCCGTGGCGTAAGGGCACATTAACACCACACGATTCCGTGCAAGTCAATTTGATCCGTCGTCGGGGGGTTCCTGCTTTCGGTCATTGCGATTCCGCCGGCGCTGTGGTCTGGAACCGGTGCGAAGGAGACGCCCTTGTTGACCTCTGCCGATGACTATCCGGTGCACCAAACCCCCGAACCCATCGCCTGCGTCGGCACCAGCGACCGCAACTTTTACGACCGCTTCTTTTTCAACGGCTACGCGCGCGACGGCAGCACGTTTTTCGCCGCGGCGATGGGACAGTACCCCAACCGTCACGTCATGGACGCCGCGTTCAATGTCATCCACCGCGGCCGCCAGTACGTCGTGCGCGCCTCCCGTCGGGCACCAGCCGACCGGATGGAAACCACCGTGGGCCCCATCGCAATCTCGGTAATTCAACCGTTGCGAACATTCCGGCTGGTTGTGCAGCCCAATGCGTTCGAGATCAGCGGCGATCTCACCCTCACCGCTCGGGCCGGAGTCATCGAAGAGCCGCGCTTCTTCCGCCGCATCGACGGTCGGGTGTTCATGGACTACACGCGCCTCACCCAACATGTCGCGGTCGAGGGCACGTTGACGATCGCCGGCGAGACCGTGCGCGTCACCCCCGACCGCTTCTGGGGCTCGCGCGATCGCTCGTGGGGCATTCGCCCGGTGGGCGAACGCGAGGCCGGCGCACCCGGACCGTTTCAATTCTTCTGGCTGTGGTCGCCGGTCAACTTCGAGGACCTGTGCACCCACTTCGACGTCAACGACGAGGCCGACGGCTCACGTTGGCACGAAGCCGGTATGATCGCGCCGGTAGGCGGCGAGGTCGAAATGATGAAGTCGGTCGACTATCGCATCGACTGGCAATCCGGCACTCGCCACGCCAAGCACGCGGAGATCATCCTGCGACGCCGCTCCGGCGAAGAGTCGGTGCTGGCGCTCAAGCCGCTCTACAACTTCTACATGATCGGGCTCGGCTACCAGCATCCGCAATGGGGCCACGGAATGTGGGTGGGCGAGAACGAAGTCGGCGGCGAGTCGTGGGCACTGAAGGACGTCGACCCGGCGATCCCGCTCTACCTCCACATCCAAGCCATCTGCGAAGCCACGCTGGGAAAGCGCCGCGGGATCGGTATCCTGGAGCAACTCGTCATCGGCCCGCACCAGCCGTCGGGTTTCAAAGATCTGCTCGATCTGGCGCCGTGAGCCGCACTCACCCCGCAACGTCGAACACCACCTTCACCGCCACCGTCTTCCCGGATTTCACTCGCTCCGGGCGGGGGCGGAAGAGGCCGAGCCAGGCGATCCAGTACTTGTTCGAATACTCGGCGCCGAGCTTCTCGACCAGCTCAAGATCATTGATGACTTCGGCCTTCCCTTCGAAGAACGGGCCGTCTTTGCTGACCGCCACGAATACGGAACTGCCTTTGCGGATGCGCTTGGCCTTGTGCGAGTCGGGGCTGGTGGTGAAGTACACCACCTTCCCGTCCCACCAGAACCACACCGGTACGGCTTTGCTGCGCGAACCGTCGGCGCGTTTGGTGGCGACGTAGATCTCGCTCTGCGAGCGCAGCGCCGCCTGCACGTCGGGCGGAAACGTCGCCGCGCGACTACTCGCTGCCATCGCGACCAGCAACAGGCCGGTCATCAGTATCGTCGTCATCGATCCTCCCAGTAGCCCCGTCACATCTTGGCGATGACTCGCTCGCCGAATTCGCGAATCTGATCGAGGCCGCTGAAATTGATCGCCAGCAGCGACAGCCCGTGCACGGCTTCGCGCCGGCGCAATTCGGCGATCATCTCTTCGGGTGTGCCCATCAACGCGATGGGATGCTTGAGCAGATCGTCCGCCGACAGGCCGAACACGCCGCCGAGACGCTCGGCCATTTGCTGCGTCCGCTTGGGCGAATCAGTCATCGCGTAGTTGAAGATGGTTGAGGCAAAGCGTGTGGAACCCTTCGGCCGCCCGGCTTTCACCTCGGCCGCGCGCACGCGCGCGAGCTTATCGGCGAGCGCCGCGTCGCTGAACTTGCGCACTTCCTCCAGCGTCGTCGTCCCGGCGGCGCCGATCACCGGCACCATGTGAATGATGTCCGCCCACTCGCCGGCGCGCCGGAGAATGCCGTTGCCGCTGCCGCCGAGCATCAGGGGCGGCGCCGGCTTCTGCACGGGCTTCGGCAGGCAGACCGCACCGGTCACTCGAAAGTACTTGCCGGCGAAGGTGAACGGCTCGTCGCGCCACAGACCGCGCATCACTGCGACGGCTTCGTCCATGATCTTGAGCCGCTCGGAAATGTCCGGGAAGTCGATGCCCATCATCACGAACTCGGCGCGCGTCCAGCCGGCACCGACGCCGGCAATCACGCGCCCGCCGCTGGCCTCATCGATTTGCGCAAACAACCGCGCGTGCATCGCTGGGTGGCGAAACAACATGCAGGCAACATGGCTGCCGATCTTGATGGTCTTGGTACGCTGCGCCAGCGTCGCCATCACCAACGACATTTCATACGCGGCGCGATCGGGCTGCAGCACGCCGAGCGCTTCGAAGCAGTAGTGATCGGGCACGAAGACGGTCCCGAAGCCGACAGCTTCGGCCAGTTGCGCTTCCTCGACAATCGCTTCGATGCCGGTCTGGTTGTGGCGAACCTGCCCGCCGGCGACTTGGATCGCGAACTCCATGCGCCTCCTCTTAGTGGTCGGACGTCAGTACATCGGCAAATACAAAGCCGTCGCGGGTCACAATTTCACCGGTCCTTACCGCGATGTCGTGACGAAACATCGGGCCAGCGCAGGCGAAGGTGTGAAACTCGCCGCGTTCGCCGCACGGATCCACCCCCGACGGGAGTTCGTCGAGGAGCTGCGTATCGAACGTGCGGCCTGCAAAGCGTGCCTCGAGTTGCTTGGGATCGACGCAGGTCAGCACCGCGCGCAAACCGTTGCCAATCATCTCCCGCGCCAGCGCATCGGTCGGTTGCAGCCACAAGGGGAACAGCGGCGTCAAACCGGTACCGGCGAGTTGGCGTTCGCGATAGACACGAATGTCGGTGAGGAAGAGATCGCCGAACGCAACGGCGTCGACGCCTTCGCTGCGTGCCCGTTCGACAACCCGGCGCATCGCCGCTTCGTAGTGCTCGTTGCTGCACGGCGATGGGATCGGCACCGGCCACAACGGGAGCCCGACCGCTTCGGCTTGTGCGGCCAGCAGTTCAGCCCGCACTGCGTGCATCGCCACGCGATCCGCCGCCTCGTTGATGGTCGTGACCAGACCAACGATCTCGTACTCGTTCTGCTGCCGCAGGACGTGCAACGCCCAGGCGCTGTCTTTCCCGCTGCTCCACGACAAGACTGCTTGCGGTCTCATGGCCCTTCACTCTTGCTGAGCACCGACCCTATCGCAACGCCGTTCCCACCTCCACCGCGCTTGACTCAGCTCCTCCTGGCCCGCAGACATGGCCGGTCGCTATGGCAAGCATCGAAGTCAGGCCCGCTCGATTCAACTTCGTCGCCGTCAGGTTCCCGCTGACTATTGCTCTCGCGCTGTCGCTGCTGGCGCGGAGTGCGGGAGCATACTCGGGAGGAATCTCCAGCTTTTCAGGCAATCCGAAGGCGGGCGGCGGCACGATCTGCACGAGTTGTCACGGCGGCGGAACTGCGCCGTCGGTTCGATTCGAGGGGCCGTCGACCGTGACCACCGGCTCGACCACGACGCTTCGCTTCGTCGTCCATTCGAACGCATCCACCAGACAAAGGGCCGCGGGACTCGACGTCTCGGTGAGCAGCGGACAGCTAGCGACGATCGCGGGGCAGAGGGAACAGCTCTCCGCAAAGGAGATCACCCACACCAGCCCGAAGACCATCGACGGCAACGACGAGGCGGCGTGGGACTTCAACTTCATCGCACCGGCGTCACCCGCCGACGTCACGCTCTATGGCGCCGGCAACAGTGTGAATCAGAACGGCTCGACTTCCGGTGACAATGCCAAGTCGACCAGGTTCGCGGTCTCCGTCATCGCCGCAGGCCCGTCATCGACACCGACGGACACGGCGACGCCCACCGACACCCCGACACCGACCAACACCCCGGCGCCGTCGCCTACCGCATCGGCGACGACCACGGCGACACCGTCGTTCACCGCAACAGATACCGCAACGGCGACGTCAACGATCACGTTCGGACCGAGTCCAACGCCCACGGCAACTCGGGTGCCCGGATCGTGCGTCGGTGACTGCGACGACAGCGGAATCGTCAGCGTCGATGAGCTGGTCGTGGCCGTGCGCATCGCGCTCGGCACGCTCACGCCGGACTTCTGCCCCGCTGCCGATGCCGATCACAGCAGTCAGGTGACCGTCGACGAATTAGTCTTGGCGGTGAACGCCGCACTCAACGGATGTCCGTAGTGCGGAGTGCGGAATGATGAATGCGGAATCGTGGGAGCCCGAACTTCCGAATTCCGCATTCGTTAGGCGCGACGGTACATCGCGATGATGCCGGCGCCGCCGAGGCCGAGGTTGTGTTGCAGCGCGACCTCTGCGCCTTCGACCTGACGTTGTTCGGCTTGGCCCCGCAACTGCCAACTCAACTCGGCACATTGCGCGAGTCCGGTGGCGCCCAGCGGGTGTCCCTTCGAGAGCAGTCCGCCTGACGGATTGATCACCCAACGGCCACCGTAGGTGCAGGCGTTGTCCTCAACCAGCTTCTCGCCTTCGCCTTCCTTGCAGAGACCGAGACCTTCGTACGTGATCAGCTCGTTGCTGCTGAAGCAGTCGTGCAGCTCGATGACCTGCACGTCGTTCGGTCCCAGCCCCGCCTGTTCGTACACCGATTTGGCGGCGCGCTCGGTCATCCCCATACCGATCATGCCGATGTTGCCGCGGGCGAAGTCCTCGAACTTGTCGGTGGCCATGGCCATGCCGAGAATCTCGATCGCACCCGGATGCGGGTGCTTGCGGAGAAAATCTTCCGACACCACCACGGCGGCGGCGGCGCCGTCGGAGGTAGGGCAGCACTGCAACAGCGTGAGCGGCTCGTAGACCATGCGCGACGCGAGCACCTCTTCGAGCGAGAAGGCTTCGCGGTACTGCGCCCGCGGGTTGTGCACGGAGTGGCGGTGATTCTTGACGGCGATCTTGGCGAAGGTTTCGGGCTTGGTGCCGTACTTCTCCATGTGATCGCGGCCGCCATTGCCGAACATCCGCGCGGCGATGGGAGCAGATTTTTTCTCAGCGGTTTCCTTGGCGACTTCTTGCAAGCCTTGGAGCTGATTTTCCAGCGGCCCCTTCTGCATCTTCTCGAAGCCGAGCGCGAGTACGCACTGGTTTTGCCCGTACTTGATCGCGTTGTAGCCCATGAACAAGGCGGTCGAGCCGGTCGAGCAGTTGTTGTTGACGTTGTACACCGGGATGCCGGTCATGCCGATGTTGTAGACGCACTGCTGGCCCATCGTGCTCATGCCGTTGACGTAGCCGCAGAACGCCTGCTCGATCTGATCGAACTCGACGCCGGCGTCCTTCAGTGCTTGCGTGCCCGCTTCGTGCGTCAGCTCGCGCACGTCACGCTCGCAGCGCTCGAACTTCGTCATGCCGACGCCGATGATGAACACGCGATTGCCTTTGCTCATGCTTGATCCCCTTCGAAGTGAGATGCAATCGACATAGCGACTAGAGGCGGGGCAGGTCAATCCGGCCTGCGCCGCCATGTAGCCACAGCCTCTTGGGGTCCGTCCTTCCCGTCGTATCTTCCAGCATCGGAGCGCAGGCTGAAGCCTGCGGCTACATGAAGAGGAACGGGAAACCTGTGGGCGCACCCTTTAGGGTGCGTCCGTTCAAAGTGACCCACCACCAACGTTTCAGCGGCGACGCCCCGCTCGGTTGCCGCCGACAAAGTACACATAGAACGGCACGCCGGTCGCCGTGACCGCTAGGGCGATCGCGCATTCCTTGGGCCGGCCCGTCAGCATCGAGATCGCGATCGCGGCGTTGGCGATCAAGTACAGCGCCGGCACCAGCGGGTAGCCCCAGGCGTGGTAGGGGCGCCGGCGGTCGGGTTGGCGCCAGCGCAGGGCGTACAACGCGGCGGTGTCGGCCATGGTCGCCAACACGATGGCGAAGGTCGTGTAATCAAGCACGCTGGGAAAACTCTGCAGCACGACGATCAAGGCGAGCGCCGTCAGCGCCTGCGCCGCGATCGCGATGTGCGGCGTCTTGTACAGCTCGTGCACGCGGTGCACGCCGCGGAAGAACAAGTCGTCGAGCGCCATCGCGTAGGCGATGCGCGGCCCAACGAGAATGGTTGCATTGAGGCAGCCCAGCACCGAGGCGAGCACCAATGCCGCCATGATCGTCCCGCCGGCGTCGCCGAACAGCGCGCGGGCCGCCGCTTCGCCGACGCGCACTTCGCCGCGCAGGGCGCTCATCGGTAAAGCGTAGAGATAGACGCCGTTGATGAGCAGATAGATCGCGGTACAAATCGCCAAGCCGATGAAGAGCGAGCCCGGCACGTTGCGGTCGGGATCGCGGATTTCGCTGGCGACGTAGACCGACGCGTTCCAGCCGAGATACGAAAACAGGATCGGCGATAGCGCCAGACCGAAGTGGCTGACAGATACGCTCGTGCTGGAGGGCTGGAAAATTTGCGCAACGTCGCCGCGCCCCATCATCGGACCGACGACAACGATTCCCACCATCGCGGCGATTTTGATGTAGCCGGTCACGTTGTTGAAGCGCGCCCCGCGGCGCACGCCGATGTAGTTGATCCACGACGTGGCGATCGTGATGACGACCGCCGCCAGCGTCTTTCCTGAAGCATCCAACGTGACGAATTGCGCGAGCCCTTCGGCGAAGCCGGTTGCCAGCGTCGCGACGGTTCCGGCGTAGATCACAAAGAACGACAGCCAGCCGACGATGAATCCCGCCGCCGGATGGTACGCCTCGCGTAGGTAGACATAGTCGCCGCCCGCGTGCGGAAACATCGCGCCCAGCTCGGCATTCGCGAGCGCACCGGCGAGCGATAACAGTCCGCCGGTCAGCCACGCGAGGAGGAACAAACGCGGCGACGGCAGCACGTTCGCCACCGCCCCGGGCGTGAGAAAGATCCCCACGCCGATGACCGACGAGACCACCAACATCGTCGCGTCGGTCAGCGACAGCCCGCGCTCGAGCAGATCGAGCGGATGGCGATCAGGCGCCGCGGCATTCAGCATCGCCGCTGCGTATGTGAAGAGGGGCGGTGCGGTCAAATCGAATGCCGCCGACGGACGGCCGTGCGCAAGAGCTAGAACGCGGCCATCGACGCGATGGACTCAGTCGTTGTCGTTCCAGGCTTCGTGCAGATCAAGCACGAAGCTGGGGAGAAGCGGTGTGGCCGCCAGCGAATGTGGTCGCTCCAGAACTTCGGCGGGGACCTGCGGTCGATACACGTAGACTCGCCGCTGCTCGGGATCGATCAACCATCCGAGTTGCGCGCCGTTGCCGAGATACTCCTGCATCTTCTCTTGCAGGGTGCTCAGGCTATCGGTCGGCGAGCGGATCTCGATCACGAAGTCCGGGCACAGGGGAATGAACTTCCGTCGCTGTTCGCGCGACAGTGACGCGAGTCGCTCGCGTTTCACCCAGGCAGCGTCCGGCGAACGCACCGCCCGATTCGGCAGCAGGAATCCTGCGGACGAATCGAACGTCGCACCGCTTCCGTCGCGCTTTGCCCAGGCGCGCAACTGCATAGTGATCTCCGCGTTCAGCTCACTGGTTGCCCCTCCGGTTGGTGGCATGACAATGAGCTCTCCGTGCGCGCTGCGCTCGATGCGCAGGTCCCGGTTGATCTGGCAGAACTCAAAGAACTGATCGTCAGAGAGATCGAGCACCGGTTCGAGATGCACGATCAAAGGCGGGTGACCGAGGTAGGTACCGGCGGATTCCATGCAGACAGGATTGTCGATCTTTGATCAAAGGTTTTCAAGCATGTGCGACGCTACTCCGGTGCCGGTCCGCGTGTGATCGACTGAATCGTGCCGTCGGCGAAGACGACGCGGTCGACGAAGCCCGGCGTGTCGAAGTACATCCACTCGTTGCCATCGAGGCTCGGCGTGCGATGCGCGGGCGGGTAGCCACGCGCGATCAGCGCCTGCTCCTTCGTCATGCCCTGCACCAGCTTGCTTTCGTGGATCGCGTCGGCAATCGATCGCGGCGCATTCGCGAGCGTTTCCATCGGGTTCGTGTCGCGCAAGATGTTGTGAAAGTACTGACCGGGGGAAAGCTGCTTTTGGCCGTAGCGGAAAATGAGCATATAGGTGGTCTGCGAGTCGGCCGGCTGAAACGTGATCGCCGAGCTGCCGACCTTGGTCACGTGCACCCGCGTTCCAGCGGCCAGCCTCGGGCCAACGCCGTAACCCTCCGAAGAACGGTAGCGACCGTAGTTCGCATCCGATGCGGCGAACTCGGTACTGAAGGCGATGTTGCAACAAAGAAAGTAGTCGCGGCCGACCAAGCTTGGGTCGAACGGCGTACCCTTCATTGCCGAGCATCCGCTGATGACGACAAGCGTCAGCAGCGTCATGAGGCGTCGATCCAGCGTGCTCATGTGCGCGTCCTCCTCGATCGAGTTCGCGGGCCGGGACCTTTACCGATCGCATCAATTTTCATTTGTCCGCTCCGAATGATTCCATTGCTTCGGGGGCGTCAGGATCTTCATACACCCATTGTTGCGCCAGTGTACTTACACGGCCATGACGACTTCACCGTCCGGCTCCTGAGCGTTGTCACCGCCGGTGCTCGCGGCCTAGAGAGGTACAACTCTACCGGCTTGCGCGAAGCCGCGCGAGCGAAGTAATCCTCCGCTGCAGTGGGAGCGAAAACGTGAAACCTGATCTCGTCATTCGTCACGGCACCATAGTCGACGGCCGTGGCGGCACTCCGTTCGAGGCCGACATCGTCGTCGCCGGCGATCGCATCCAGGGAATTGGGCGCTACGACGGGCCGGCGCACGAAGTCATCGACGCTACGGGCAAGATCGTCACACCCGGATTCATCGATGTGCACACGCATCTCGACGCGCAGATCACGTGGGATCCGCTCGGCTCACCATCGCACTTGCACGGCGTCACCTCGGTGGTCGTCGGCAACTGCGGCGTCGGGTTTGCTCCCTGCAAGCCGCGCGATCGCGACTACCTCATGTTTCTGATGGAGGGCGTGGAGGATGTTCCGCAAGTTGCTCTCAAGGCCGGTCTCAAGTGGAACTGGGAAAGCTTTCCGCAGTACCTCGATGCGCTCGCGCGCCAGCCGCTTGGATTGAACGTCGGCGCGCACATCAGCCACGCGCCGTTGCGTATTTTCGCGATGGGTGAACGCGGCGCCACCGATGCCGCGGCGACGGATGACGAACTGGCCCAGATGCGCGCGTGCGTCGTCGACGCCATGCGGGCGGGGGCGCTGGGATTCGACACCGGCCGCACGACGATGCATCGCACTCCGGCCTGGGACCCGGTCCCTGGCACCTTTGCCGATCGCCGCGAGTTGTCGGCGATCGCCGCCGCACTCGCCGAGTTCGGTGCCGGCGTGTTCGAGGTCGTTCCCTACGGCGGCGCGGGTGAGGACGCCGACGGTACCGAGCGCGAGTTCGAGTGGATGGAGCCGCTCGCGCGTGCGTGCGGACGGCCGATCAGCCTCTGCACCATCCAAAACCTTGCCTATCCGGATCGCTGGCGCCGAGTCTTCGAGCGCGCCGACGCGGCCCGGCTGCACGGCGCGAACATCCGCCCGCAGGTCGCCGTCCGCAGCGTGGGCATTCTGCTGGGAATCGGCGCGGCGGTCTCGCCCTTGGCGATGTTCCCCGCGGCCGGCGATCTGATCGGCAAACCGATCGACGAGCTGCGCCGGTTGCTACGCGATCCTGCCGTACGAGCCACGCTGCTGACCGGCATCCACGAAACCACCGGCGACATTCTCGGCGGCATGGCGCGCGTCGAGAACGTGTTCCCGCTACGCGACGCCGGCGTCCGCGCCTATGAGACCACGCCAGACAAGAGTGTCGTCGCGATCGGCCAACGACTGGGAAAACATCCGCTCGAAGTCATGTTGGATCTCCTGATCGAGCACGACTTGAGCACCTACTTTCTCGTGCCGCTGTACAACTTCGATCTTGACGCCGCCGCGGCGATGCTGACGCATCCGCTGAGCACCGTCGGTCTTGGCGATTCGGGCGCGCATACCAGTCAGACCTCGGATTCGAGCTATTCGACGTTTTTGCTCGCCTACTGGGTACGCGAGCGCAAGCTGATGCCGCTGGAGATTGCCGTGCGTAAGCTGACGGTCGACCTCGCGGAGATGTGGGGCGTGCGCGATCGCGGCGTCCTGCACGCCGGCGCGCACGCGGACATCAACATCATCGACTTCAATCGTCTCGATCTCTGTTTACCCGAGATTCGACACGACCTGCCCGCGAGCGCTCCGCACTTTCATCAAGCCGCAAAAGGGTACGACGCCACGATCGTCAACGGCCGAGTGTTGATGCGCAACGGCGAAGACACGGGCGAACGCCCGGGCACGGTATTGCGCAACCAGCACTCAGCACCGCAGGGAGCGTAACCACTGATGAACACCGATACGCACCGACCGCGGTCCGAATCGGTGCTCATCGGTGGCGTTCGTTCAACGTCCGCCCCGCGCGCCGCCATGAAATCCGGAATGAGCTGCGCCACGTGGCCCGCCGGCGAAATGGGGGACCCCGGCACGAGCCGGACCCGCAGGTACCGCATGGTAGGGAGCGGGCGCGCGCGAGGATGCGACAGAGCCGGGCGAACGCGGCGGTACGGCCGACGGTGCACCCGCTCCGAATCGAGAGGGCCCCGGCGACGAGAACGAGCCGTGTGCTGCGCGCGGCGGTGGCGGCGCCACGGGCGCGTTGCTCGCAACACGTCCCGCGCCGGTGGGGCGATCATTGCGTGGTTGCGAGACGGCTGGCGCCGAGAAGGTTCCGCGCGGCAACGAACCCGTGGTGAACCTCGGCTGGTTGGCCATCGGTTGGAACACATGCTGCCCCGCTCGCGGAGGAGCCGGCGGTTGCATCGCCGGTGGCCGGTTGCCGAAGAGTTGCGTCGCGGCGCGCGGAGCCACGTCGTAAGCATGACCACGACCGGCGAATGATGGAACCGGACCGGTCGAACCAACGCGTGACGATAGCACCGGGCCACCTCCGGCGGGCCGTGCGGTGGTTACCGGCTTGCTCACCAATGCGGCCGGAGGTCGGACGCTCCACGCGCCGGCGCGAGCCGCGTTTGGCGCAATCGGCAGCGCGCCGTGCACCGGTTGCATGGCGTGCATGGGCGTATTGGCAACGCGCGTGAATCCGCCGCCGTGAAACTGCTCGCGACGCGCCGTGACCACCGCGTTGTGAACGCCGACGTTCTGATAGTAGTGATCGTGACCGCCATGATGATCGCCATCGTGGTGGTGATGATCATCGTGATCGTGGTGCGGGCCGCACCATCCGCCCCACCACGGATAGCCGATGAAGAAGGTTGGGCCCCACCATGGATACAGCGGCTCGCCCCACCCGAGCGCAACCCAACTGACGTAGGGTACCCCGACGCCGACGCTGACGCCGGCGACCGGCGTGAAGAACGCGACCAGTGCCGGCGCATAGACCGGCGGCACCGCGACCGCGATCGGTCCCGGCGCCCACGCCCAATACGAGTCGGTATACACCCAGCGGCCGTAGTGATATGGCGCCCAACCCCACGGTGCGTCGTCGACCCAGGTCCAGCCGTAGTACGGGTCGTAGATCCAGCGGCCCGTGCTGTACGGCGCCCAACCGGGTGCAACACTCGCCGGTACCCAGACGCGCCCGTACGTCGGCACGACGCGCCACGAGCCGTAACGATCGAGATCGTAGGTGCCGTACATCCCCGCGGGCACGTAGCGCTCGCTGTCGGCGGCCAAGATCTGATCGGTGCGGTCGTAGTTCCAACGGTCCCAATTGTCCACCGGCGTCGCACGGTTGGTTGCAACCCGCGGCGTGCCGGTGCCTTCGATCACCACCTCTTCGTTCGGCTCGATTTCGATGGCTTGACCTCCCGATGGCGTCACTTTGGCCTGGCCGCCGCGTCGGGTGATGAAGCGGGTGCGGTCCTTGTCGACATCAATCCGATAGAATCCCACTTGGTCGAGCGTGAATGCGGCTGCCGGTGTGTCCACCTCGACCGTGTGACCGCGGTCGAGCTGTCGCAGGTCAACGATCATCCGGCCGTTGGTGAGCTTGAGTTGGAGGTAATCGGGTTCCTGATTCACCACGCCGAGCTGCGTATCGCCGTCGCCACGCACGAACGCGCGCGCGCCAATCTGCAATTCGAGACGCGAATTCTCGGCGCTGTAGAGCTGATCGCCCGGCGCCAGTGCCAGGTTCACGCTGGCACGTTCCCAGTCGGTTGCGTTCGGTCGCCAGAACGACACCTCGCCTTGGATGAGGCTCAGCCGCGGGGGCGTGCGGGCGATGGGTGTTTCGTCGTCGGCGCGCACCATTCCGCTGGCGGCCGAGATCGCGAGCATCACCGCCATCGTCCATCCAGTGACATTGAAGCAACGCCGCCCGTTTGAAGAGGTCATCGTGAGGCCCTCGTTCTGGCTACAACAACGCCTTGGTCGAAGAAAAGTTGCTCGGACTTGCGATGATCCACCCACCTGGTTACGAGATCTAGCCCAAACGGGGGAGGACCTGCGCATGAGTCAAAATGCGAATCGCCTGCGCCAACTCTTCGTGGATCTCGACCGTCTCGACTTTGCCGCGGTCGCCAGTCACTGCTCCGACGACTGTCGCTACGACGACATGCCGTATCCCGACGCGACGGTGGTCGGCCCTGACGCGATCCGGGCCAAGCTCGAAATGGGCCTGGGGATGCTCGAACGAATCCCCACTACCATTCACGAATTGGTTGAGGGCGGCGACACGATCTTGGTCGAGCGTACCGAGGTCTGGCACCACAAGACCGGCGAGCGCGCCACCTTGCCGGTGGCGGCGGTGTTCAAGTTCCGCGATGGCAAGATCACGCTCTGGCGTGACTACTGGGACGCCAAGACGTTGTTCTCGCAGCAACCGGCGAGTTGGTTGCCGGATATCCCGCGGCCGTAGGTCGGTTGCCGGTGTTCGGTTTCCCATCCGTTTGCGCCAACTCCGTGGCTCCGATAAGGCGACATCATCCTGAGACGCGGGGGGATCTATGGATGCGACCGAATCCAACGACGTGGTCGTTCTGCACCCGGCCATCGCAATGACCGGACGGATCATGTTCACGCTGATCTTCTTCCTGTCGGGCGTGACGCATTTCACCGCGCTCGACGATTACGCGAAACTAATGCCCGCGGCGATTCCGTTTCGCCCGTTCTGGGTGATGATCTCCGGCATCGTGGAACTGATCGGGGCGACGATGATCGTGACCAACAAGTATCCGCGTCTCGGCGGGTGGCTCATTGCAATCTTTCTGGTTCCGGTGACCGTTACGGTCCACGGTGTGTTGATGATCACCGCGCCCGACCCCGAAATGCGCAGAATCCAGACGTCGTTCTTCCTGAAGGGCGTGACCATGACCGGCTCGGCGCTGTTGATCACGCAGTTCGGGGTCAAGCGAGCCAGGTCATCCGCCGCTCGTTGACATCGCATGGGGAGACTGTGGGCGATCACCGCGTACTTCAATCCCGTCGGTTACCGCCGCCGGCTGCTCAACTATCGCATCTTTCGGCAGCGTCTGGCGGTCCCATTGATCACGGTCGAACTGGCGTACGGACCGGGGTTCGAGCTGAACCGTGACGATGCCGACGTCTTGATCCAACTGCGGGGGCACGACGTCCTGTGGCAAAAGGAACGCCTGCTCAACCTTGCCCAGCAGTCAGTGCCGCGTGATTGCGATCGGATCGCGTGGCTCGATTGCGACATCATCTTCGCCGACGACCGATGGTCCGACCGCGCCGCGCAGTTGCTCGATGAGTACCCGCTGCTGCAGGTGTTCAGCGAACGCGTCAACCTCGATCGCGATGCACAGGCCGATGCGCTCGCTGCGTCACCGGCGCTGTTCACGGCGGAATCGATCGCCTCGCGTGCCGCGCGCGGCGCGGCGACCGCGGATGATTTTCGCATCGCCGGTGCAGGTGTGTACCGCGGCGCTTCAACCGGGTTGGGCTGGGCCGCGCGGAGAGAGGTGCTCGATTCCGGCGGGCTCTACGACGTCTGCGTCGTTGGAAACGGCGACCGCGTCATGGCCTGCGCCGCCTACGGCCGTTTCGCCGACGGCATGGCCGTCACCAAGATGAACGCGCGCCGAGCGGTCCACTTCATGGCGTGGGCGCAGCCGTTCTTCGATCGCGTGCGTGGTCGCGTCGGGTACGTCGACGGCCGCGTGTACCATCTCTGGCACGGCGATTTCGCGGCTCGGCAGCACGCCGCGCGCCATGCGCGCTTGGACGAATTCGACTTCGACCCCTTCACCGATATCGCGCTCGACACCGCCGGCTGTTGGCGCTGGAACTCCGACAAGCCTGCCATGCAGCAATGGCTGCGCCGGTATTTCCAGGATCGCAACGAGGACGGCGATCAGTAAGCGAGCGAGCGGCGCCTCGCGCATAGGGGCTGATTGCGGATAGCGTATCGACCGGACTACCGGCGCGACAGCATCTGTTTCATCGTCGTCGCGTTCATCACACCGAAGTTGGCGTAGCAGTTGTTGAAGATCGCGTGCACGCGGCGCACGCCGGTGAGATCGCGCAACTTGCTCGCCCACTCCGCCAACTCGCGTTCGGCGTAGAGGTACTTGTACCGCTCGGCGGCCGTGATCCCTTTCTTCCGCCACGCCTCGGCGTTGCGGCCGTGAAAGCGGACGTACGCGTCGGGCGCAGTGACCGCGCACACCGGCGGCACGGCGTCCTTTACCTGCGGCTCGTCGACAATCACATAGGTGAGTTGGTGGTCGCGCAGCCAATCGAGCGTCCGTGGCTGCCGTTCCGGCATCAGCCAGCTCGCGTGGCGGAACTCGATCGCCAGGGCCGAATCGGGTAAGCGCGCGCGGCACTGCTCGACATAGCGGGCGTTCGCGCGCGTGGCCGTAAACCACGGCGGAAACTGAAACACCAGCAATCCCAGCTTGCCCGCGACGCGCAACGGATCGAGCGCGCTGGCGAACATCTGGAACGCCAGGTCGCGCACCGCGTCGCTCGGACGGTTGAGCCGAGGCTGCGCCAGCTCGGCGGGCGACAGCAGCGCCTTGAGCGCGCTCGGCAGCCGCTTGGTGTCGGCCGCATGCGTCGTCAGCAACGAAAACGCTTTGATGTGGAAGGTGAAGTCGTCAGGCGTTCGCGCTGCCCACAGCGTCGCGTTGCGCTCGGACACCAGCGCGTAGTAGGTCGCGTCGACCTCCACGGTATCAAACTGTTCGGCGTAGAACCGCAGCCGATCTTCGGCGGTGGTGACGTCGGGCGGATAGAACGCGCCGGTGGCGATCAGACTCGGATCGGTCCACGACGCAGTGCCGACGTGGAATGCAGCGGACGTGACGCTCACGACCCGTCGCTATCGCATTGCCGTCAGTCAGGCCAGCACGCCTTGACCCCCACCCGCACAAGGCGGATGGTGCGTCCGAACAAGAGGAGTCGCGGTGCCCGAGCACACCAATCGTCTCATCCACGAGTCGAGTCCCTACCTGCGCCAGCACGCGCACAATCCGGTCGACTGGTACCCGTGGGGCGCGGACGCGCTCGACAAGGCGCGGCGCGAGAACAAGCCGATTCTCCTCAGCATCGGCTACTCGGCGTGTCATTGGTGTCACGTCATGGAGCACGAGTCGTTCGAAGACGAGGCGACCGCGGCGCTGATGAATCAGCACTTCGTCAGCATCAAGATCGATCGGGAAGAGCGGCCGGACATCGACCACATCTACATGAACGCCGTGCAACTGCTCACCGGACGCGGCGGCTGGCCGATGACCGTGTTTCTCACGCCCGACGGCAAGCCGTTCTACGGCGGCACGTACTTCCCCCCGCAAGATCGTCACGGGCTCCCGAGCTTCCAGCGCGTGCTGCTTGCCGTTGCCGATGCGTATCGCAACAAGCCGGACGACGTACAAAAGACCGTCGGGCAATTGATGGCGGCGTTGCACGGCGTCGACACGCATCAGGCGTCGACCCAAGCGCTCGACGCGACGGTGGTGGCGGCCGGTGCCGCCGCGCTGGCACGCGCATACGATGAAACCTACGGTGGGATCGGCCAGGCGCCCAAGTTTCCCAACGAAGCCGCGCTCGATCTGTTCTTGCGCGTCCATCGCAACGGGGGCGGCGAGCGCTACCGCGACATGACCCTCCACACGCTGCGACAAATGGCGCGCGGCGGCATCTACGATCAGATCGGCGGCGGTTTCCACCGCTACTCGGTCGACCAGCGGTGGCTGGTGCCGCACTTCGAGAAGATGCTGTACGACAACGCCCAACTCGTTCCGCTCTATCTGTCGGCGTTCCAGCTCACCGGCGACGAGTTCTTCGCCCGCATCGCGCGCGAGACCCTCGATTACGTCCTGCGCGAAATGCGAGATCCGGCCGGCGGGTTCTACTCGACGCAGGACGCCGACAGCGAAGGGGAAGAAGGCAAGTTCTTTCTGTGGGATGTCACCGAGGTGCGCGCGCTGTTGGGCGATGACGCGGCGGACGTGGTGCGCCGCTACTGGGACATCAGCGAGGAAGGCAACTTTGAGCACCGCAACATCCTGCACGTCACGCTTGAAGTCGAGCATCTCGCGAAGATGTTCCGTCGTGAGGTCTCAGACGCGCAGCGGCTGTTGGCCGAGGCGCGCTGCAAAATGTTCGGAGCGCGCGAACGGCGAGTCAAACCCGGACGCGACGACAAGGTGCTGACCGCGTGGAACGCGCTCATGATCAGCGCGTTCGCCAAAGCGGCGGAGGTGCTGGACGACGCACGCTATCGACAAGCCGCGGTCGACGGCGTTGCGTTCGTGGAGTCGGCGCTGCAGCGCGGCGACCGCTTGCTCAGCACGTTCAAAGATGGCGTCGCCAAGTTGAACGGCTACCTCGACGACTACGCGTTCTTCATCGCGGCGTTGATCGACGTGTTCGAAGCCGTGCAGGATCGGCGCTATCTCGAACGCGCTGGCATGCTCGCCGATTCGATGCTCGTTCATTTCTGGGATGCGGACGCGGGCGGATTTTTCTTCACCAGCGACGATCACGAACAGCTCATCCTGCGCAGCAAGCCCGCGTTCGACGGCTCGATCCCGTCAGGGAACTCGGTGGCGGCGCATGATCTCCTGCGTCTTCATCGCTACACCGAGACCGCACTGTATCTTGATCGCGCCGAGACCGCGCTGCGCGTGTACGCCGGCCAGATGGCCCAGCAGCCCTTCGGCTTCGCCAACATGCTGTGCGCGCTGGACTTCGCGACGCAGCAGCCGCACGAGGTTGTCGTGGTTGCGCCGCCCGACACCGGCGCGGTGCTGCTCCAACGAATTCGTCGAACCTATCTTCCCAACCGCACGCTGACGCTCGTTGATTCGCCGGCGACCCCCTCGTTGCCCGGACCATTGCAAGGCAAAGGTGCGGTGGACGGTAAGCCGACGGTCTACGTCTGCCGTCGCATGACCTGCTCTTCGCCGGCGACCGAGTGGGACGACGTCGAGCCGCTGCTCAATCCATAGGGTGGCACGCGCGCCACCGCAAAAATCCTGAAGCAATTGCTGGCGTTTGGCGATAGACTCGGTTGACGGAGGGAGCCGTGGCGATAGATGCGTCGGACCTGGAGGCGTTGCGCAGCGAAGCGCGACGCGTGTTGCCGCAAGTCGCCGGCGAGATTCGGCTGCGCGGGATCGAACAACCAATCAAGGTCGTTCGCGATCGCTGGGGTGTCCCGCACGTGTTTGCCAAGAGTACGCGCGATCTGTTCTTTGCGCAGGGGTTCGTACACGCGCAGGATCGGCTGTGGCAGATGGAGCTGCGCCGGCGCATTTCGTCGGGGCGATTGGCCGAAGTGTTCGGACCCGGCGCACTCAAGCGCGACGTGTTTGCACGCACGCTCGGATTCCAGCGCGGACTGGCGCAAGAATGGGACAGCTACGACGAGGAGACCCGCGCCATCGTCGAGGCCTACGTCGCCGGCGTCAACGCATTTGTCGCCGACCATCTCGATCGCCTGCCGATCGAGTTTCAGCTCGTCGGCTTCGCGCCCGAACCGTGGACGTTTCTCGACGCGCTCACGCGGGCCGTGGCCTACAACCAGGGGGGCATCTGGCCGCGGAAGATTCTCCGCGCGCGCCTGATCGCCCGGCTCGGGGTCGAGCGAGCGCGCCAGTTGATGCCGACCGATCCCGATGTCGCGATCGAGGTCCCCGACGGGCTCGACTACGGCTGGCTCGGTGCCGATGCGGTTGCGGATCACCTCGAATCCCTCGGCTATCCAGCCGACGGCGAACTCGGCGCACGCAATCTCGATCTGGCACCGGGTGCTCCCTGGTTGGCGGGTGAAGCAGCCGGCGATGCCGCGGTCGGCTCGAACAATTGGGCGGTCGACAGCTTCAAGGCCCTCGGCGGCAAGCCGCTGCTGGCGTCCGATCCGCATCTCGGGATCGCGCATCCGTCGCATTGGTACGAGATGCATCTGATCGGCCCAACCTATGACGGCAAGCGGTTCTACAACGTCGCCGGATGCTCGACGCCCGGACAGCCGGGGATCGTGATCGGCCGCAACGCCCGCATCGCGTGGGGGCTCACCAACGCGTCCGCGGACATTCAGGACGTGTACATCGAAGAATTCGATCCGAACGATCCGTTGCGCTATCGCACGCCGGCGGGCTGGGCGCTGGCGGACACCGGCGAGGAGGCGTTCGCTGTGCGCGGCGCGCGTGAACCGGAGCGCCGTACGATCCGCATCACGCGTCACGGCCCGATCGTGCACACGTCGGCCGACAGACGCCTCGGTTTGGCGCTGCGCTGGACGGCGTACGAACCCGGCTCGGTGTTCATGGGCGTGCTGCGCATCAATCGCGCGGCGAATTGGGAGGAGTTCACCGGGGCGCTGCGCGAGTGGGCGGCGCCGCCGATGAACTTTCTCTACGCCGACGTCGACGGCCACATCGGCCATGTCGCCGCCGGCCGCTACCCGATTCGGCGGTGCGGCAAGGGACTGGTGCCGGTGCCGGGATGGACCGATGACTATGAATGGGACGGCTTCGCGCCGTTCGAGCATTGCCCACAGACGTTGAATGCATCGGATCACTTCATCGCCACCGCCAACCAACGCACCACCAGCGCGAGCTCGCCGCATCCGGTGTCGCACGAGTGGGATGCCGGCTTTCGCGCGGCACGCATCAAGAGCCGCCTGCACGAGCAACGGCGCTGGAGCGTCGGCGACATGGCCGAACTGCAGTCGGACGTTCTGTCGCTGCCCGCGCAGAGCATCGTCCCGTTTGTGCTCGGAGCGGTCGACGGCGACGGTGATGACGCCGCGGCCATCGCCCGCGAGCTGTTCGGCGGGTGGAACTTCGTCTTGGACCGCGGCAGCGCGGCGGCGGCGTTGTACGAAGCGACGCTCCATCGCTGGTTCGCCAACGTGTTTCGTCCACGCTTGGGCGATCTCTTTCACCACTACGTCGACCAGAGCAGCGCGGTGTTGCTCTCGGCGATGCGGTTACTCGAGCGCCCCGACGCGTTTTGGCTCGCCGCGGCCGCCGGCATCCGCAGCGAGAGCGCGGCGGAGCTGCGCGACGCGGTGCTGCGCCGCTGCGTGCGTGAGGCGGTGGCCGAGTTGCAGCAGCGATTCGGCGAGGACGTCGGCGCCTGGCGCTGGGGCCGCCTGCACACAATCTATTTCGCTCACGGCGCCGCGCGCACACCCGCGTTGAAACGGCTGTTCAATGTCGGCCCGTTCGAAATGCCGGGCGACGGCTTCACCCCCAACAACACCGGTCAGAATTTTCGCTTCTCCTATCGGCAAGTCGCCCTCGCGTCGTACCGGCAGATCGTCGACCTCGGCAATCCCGACGCCTCGCTCGCGATTCACCCCATCGGCCAGAGCGGTCAGCCCGAGAGCCCACACTACAGCGACCTCGCGCCGCTGTGGGCACGCGGCGAATATCATCCGATGCTGTTCACTCGCGGTGCCATCGAGGCCGTCGCCGAAGCGACGGTGATGCTGCTTCCGGCGGAGTGATTCATCGCGCCGGCAACGCGGCGAACCAATCGAGGATGCGCACGTTCTCCGATCGGGGATACGTGTGCGAAAGTTCCGGCAGCTCGCGGTAGGTTAGGACCGCGCCGGCGGCGGCCAGGGTCTCCCGCGCGGCGCGCGCCAGTTGCACCGGAAACACAAAGTCGCGCGCGCCGTGGACCAGATAGATCGGCACGCCGCGCGCGCGATCGAGATTGCCGATGGCGTGATTTGCCGGATGGAGCACGCCGCACAGCGGTGCGAGCGCTCGGAAGACCTGCGGATGCGCGAGTCCATACAACAGGGTGAAGGTCGCGCCGTCGGACAAGCCGGTGAGGAGAATCCGCTCGCGGTCGATGCGATACTGCTGAGACAGCCACGCCAAGATTTCCAGCAGGCCGCGTTCCTCGATGTCGCCCCACGTGTCCGCTACCGCACTCGGCGCGACTAACAGGTATCCCAAACTCTTGGCCTCGCGGACCCAGGTCCACAGGAAGTCGGGGCCGTTGCCGGAGCCGCCGTGCAAGGCCACGATCACTGGCCAACTCCGTTCCGCGGTGTAGGACTCGGGAACATACAACGCGAAACCGCCATGGTGGCCGCCGCTGCTGACACGGATGACGCCGGTGGTCGACCCGTCGCCACGGCGCGCCGGCTCATCCGGCACGGTGGTACCGGGTAGCTGCCAGAAGTCGGCGAACGGCGGTAACGCTTGCCGAAAGAAATAGAAGCTTGCCTGGGCTTGCGCCAATTCGTGCAGTGCGCCGAGGACGCGCGGAATCCGTTCGGGCGGCGGCGCGGCAGTGAACGAGGCGAACGATTCGAACGCGGTCTCGGCGTGATGAAAGCCCTCACGCACCCCGGATGCGAACGCCGCAAGGTCAGGCGGCGGCGGCGCGGCGTCGACGGCCGAGCGCGCTGTCGCGAAGGCGTCGCGGAACAACTGAGTCATCTCCGCCGCCAGCGCCGTCGAACGCTCCGGAGCCAGTTGCTCCGCCGCGGCTTCCATCCACGCAAGAAAGCGGCGTGCAACCTCCGCCATCATCAGGGCCGCCCGCAAATATCGCGCTTCGGCTTGCGAAACCGGCTCGCTCATGAATCAGCCGCCCGCGGCGTTTCCCTGCCATTTCCATCCGTCGATGGTGAGGCCCGCCGCGCGGGTGTAGCCGGACTGATAGTGCTGCACCACACCGTGGTCGTCGATCAACACGAAGGTCGGCGTGCCGCTCACCCCGAAACCTTGAAACGTGGCGCGATAGGGATCGGTCGCCACGATGGTCGGAAACGGCTCGTGAAAGTTGCGCAAGAACTCGCGGACCTTGTCGGGCTCCTCGTCGGTGATGGCGACGATCTCGATCCCGCGTTCGCGGCCGAAGGCCAGCAACTCGCTCAGCGAACTGTGGCAGATCGTGCACCATGTCGCCCAGAAGAAGAGCAGACGCGGGCGATGCGCGACCAGTCTCGTAGCGCCTTGGACCAACTCGACTTTGACCGGCGGCGCCGCGCTGCCGACCTGCGGCGGACCCGGCAATTGCGGCAGCTCGAGCGGAAATGGACCCGGTCGCAACGTGACCTGCATCAGCCGATTGTTCCGCACGATCTGCAGCCGCATCGGCGTAGCGACGTCGCTACGCATGACCCATTCGCGCAGTTGGTGTGGCTCGGTGAACCGATCGGCGTCTGCGCCGGTGATGATGTCGCCGACGCGAAGATCTGCGTCGGTCGCGGGAGAGTTGGGATACACGGTCATCACCGTAACCGCACCGCGGCCGACTCGTTGATGCTGCTGCGGTGTCTCCGATAGCGGACGGTACTGGACGCCGATCCATGCCGGCATGGCGGCTTGAACGACGTGCTGCTCGTCCGCCAGCGGCGGGAACGGCGTGGGCTCCGCGACCATCGTGGCGGCGCCGGCATCCGGCTGACCCGGCAACGTGAGATCTTCGCAGGCGGTGAGTCGTTGCAGCGCCGCACGATCCTCATCACTGCCGTGCCGCGTGACGTACTGACGACCGGCGATCGAGATCAGGCGCTGACTCAACCGCAGTACGGCGCCAACGCGCACCTCGTTGCGATAGGCCGCGGCTGCCGTTACGTCAGTCTTGTCGCGCAGTGAGTGCAGCCGATTGAAGCGGTCGGCATCGGCGCGTGCAAACGCCCCCAACCCGCCGAGCAACTCGATGCGCGTGCTGCTGCGCGCGTCGTCATCTGCCTCTGCGAGGTGTTTCGGATCGAGCCGATCGCGCCACATCGGATTAGCGTCGATGAAGCTCACCAGCGTGTCGACTTGCAGCGCGTTGAGCGCCTCATGCCAGCGGCTGGCATACAGACCTAGCTGTCGGCTGAGATCCGGCAGCGCTTGTGCCTGGATCTTCAGTTCGGCGAGCGAGCGCGGGCTGAACATGCCGAACCGGTGCGCGATGTGATCGAGCAAGCGAATATCGGGCTCCCACGCTTCGCGCTGCTGCCACGCTTCGCTGAGGAGGGCATCGACTGCCGCCAATTCTTCCTTGCCCTCGGCCTCGGCGAGCTGCGACAGTCGCTGATCGAGCCAGAAGTCGACCGTGCTGAACGGGACGTCCGGCGTGTCGTCGGTCACGAGCACGCGAGTGTGCGCGTCGGGGAATCGCTTGAGATCCCCGAGCGCGCGCATGAACTCGAACGAATGTCCGACGCCCTCCTGGCCGCGGTTCTCCGGATAGCAGCCGTACGCCGGTCGGTCCGCGGTCACCGCGAAGTAGCCGCAGACGTTACCGGGCGCCAGCCGGTGGCCATCCGCGGAAAAAATGAGCTGCGCGAACGCGCCGCCAAAGCATTGCGACATCAGCATCACCACACGAACCCGCGGATCGAGTTGTGCCAACGTCTCTCGTAGCTCGCTCACGCTGAGCGATTCGCCCCACAAGGTGATGGTGTTGTCGTCCGCCGCATCCTTGCGGCGCTCGCCGTGGTCGGTCACGTACAGCAGCAACGTATCGCCGTCGCGCAAGCGCCTCCCGTCGTGTGCAAACCAATCGTGCAAGGCGTTCTTGGTCGCCGGTCTCAGCGTGAAGCCGTCGATCTGTGAGTTGACGTAGCGGGTCGGCGGACGGAGCACGCGCTCGAGTCCCGATTGCGGCAGCAACCAATGGTCGGGATCCACCGAATCGTCACGGGTCGCCAGATCGGGCGCGGGATCGGCGCCGTCGCCGCTGAAGATCACGATGTCGTCGTGGCGAACCGCGGGCTGCAAGAGGTCGAGGAGCATGCGGATGTTGGCCAGATGCGATTGGTAGTTGTTTGCCGTGTCACCGCCGCCGTTGAGCAGCAACGCGTGCAAACGGCCATGCGACAGACTGAAGGGCCGCAACACGTTTTGGGTGCACCCGGTGAGCCACGCGAGCGCACAGAGCCCAAGCGACCAACGGATTGCGCGACGCATGACCTCGTACCCTAGCAGAGCGTGCGCGATGAGCGAACCGCACTAGGGATTCTTCGAGCGCATTCGGATGGGTGAGGCGCGGCAACTCGCACACTCCGCCACGCGACGTACAGCCGGACGATCGCGGCGTCGCTTGCCTCTTGCACTCGGCACCGTTAGTGGTGAGGGTAGGTGAGCACGCCTCGCACATTGCACCCCGCCCTGCGCTTCGCGGTGTTGATGGCGCTCGTGGCGGCGACCGGCGTCGTAGCGGTGTGGCGAACGCGTGCCGGCTTGCCGCTGACGCCCGATGCCATCCGCGCGGAGATCGCGAGCTGGGGACCCTTGGCGCCGGTGGTGTTCATCGGCGCCTGGGCGTTGCGCCCGTTTCTGTTCTTTCCAACCATCTTGCTGTTCGTCGGCGGTGGATTGGCCTTCGGGGCGACCTGGGGCACGATGTATTCCGTGATCGGCGGGACGGTTGCGGGCGTGATCACCTTCGCACTTGCACGCGCACTCGGACGAGAGTTCGTGCAGACGAGGATCGAAGATCGCTTCCCCGATTTGCACGAGGAGCGCTGGGGACCAGGGCTCGTCTTTCTGTTGAACCTGATTCCGATCGTGCCGATCACCGCGATCAACTACGGCGCCGGCCTGTCGCGCATCAGCTTGGGTCGATTCATCGTCGCGGTGATCGCAGGGCTCACTCCGCGCGCGCTGGCCTACAGCATGTTCGGCAGCTCGGTCGTCAACATCCGCTCGCCGAGGTTCATCGCGGCGGTGGTGCTGCTGGTGGTGTTGATCGTCGTTCCGGCGTGGCTGCGTCGCCGGCTGCTGGCTGACGTGGGCAAGGTCAAAGCCGAGGGCTGAGCCGGCGAGCGAACTCTATCCCCGTTTTGCCGCGACCGTTCCGCGACCGAGGCGCCGCAGATACATCGCCAAACCAATCGCACACGCCAGCGCAGCCAGGGCGCGCGGGACGGCCCCGAGGTCGGCATTGGAGAGATAGTTCCCCACCTCCCACCAGCCGTAGATCAGGATCACGGCGATCGCGCCGATGATGAAACTCTTGTGGACGGTCAGCAGCGACATGGGCGTCGTCGCAAACAATAGGATAGCGGCGGCTTTGGTGCCAGCTGACCGTACAGTCCGTCAGTGGACAACTCCATCATGAGCGAGTATTGCTGTTTCATCCTGGTCCACGTCGGCATTGCAGCCGCCCTGCGGGTGCTCGACCGCATCGCAGCGAGCGAACGCCTCGTCGTCGAGTTCGCCACGAGCACACATCACGAAGCGGCGCTTCGTTGGCTTGCCAAGTTTCCCGACCAACGCGTCAGCTACACCGACGCCGTGAGCTTCGCGCTGATGAGCGCCACCCGCTGCACCGCCGCGCTGGGCTTCGATCATGACTTCGAGTTGGCGGGCTTCAAACTGTGGCGACCGCAGTCGGCTTGACCCATGCGGCGCGAGAAACCCTGTCCGCACTATCCCGATTGCGTCGGCTGCGCGTTGATCGGCCAACCGTACGGGGTGCAACTCGCGCGCAAGCGGGAGACCGTGCGCGCCGCGCTGGCGCGGTACCCGAGCGTAGCGTCGCTCGACGTGCCGGAGGTAATCGGGTCGCCGAAAGCCTTCGGCTATCGCAATCAAGCCAAGTTGGTCGCGCGCCGGATTCGGCGTGACCTCTTACTGGGCATCTACCGGCCCGACTCGCATCATGTGGTCGACATTCAGCGTTGTCCGGTGCATCACCCGCTGATCGAAGCGGTGCTCGCCGGTGCGGCGTCCGCGATCGAGCGGCACGCCATCCCGATCTACGACGAACGCACGCGCACCGGCCTGCTGCGCTACGTCGTCGTGCGCGTCAGCACCTGGACCAAGCGGGCGCAACTGATTCTCGTCACACGCGAGCGCTCGCTGCCGGGCGCGCGCCAGCTCGTGCGGACGCTGGGTCGCATCCGCGGACTCGCGAGCGTGGTACAGAACGTCAATCCCGATGCGGGCAACGTGATCTTCGGCCCCGAGTTCGTCCCGTTGGACGGCGACCTCGATCTTGTCGAGCGCGTCGGGTTCCTCAAGCTCAAGAGCCGCGCGGGAGCGTTCCTGCAAGCCAACATTCCCATCGCACGCAAAATCTACGAGCGGGTCCTCGAGTGGGCAGCGCCGACCGCGAGCGACACTGCGGTCGATCTCTACTGCGGCGTCGGCGCCATCAGTTTCCACCTCGCCACCGGGGCGGGTCACGTCGTCGGCATCGAGGCATCGAAGCCGGCCGTGCTCGATGCCAAGACGAACACCCGCATCAATGGTTTCCACAACGTTCGGTTTCACGCCGGCGAAGCCGCCGAGGTGTTGCCGTCGGTTGCCGCGCAACTCGATCGCATCGATCTGATCACCCTCAATCCGCCGCGCAAAGGCGCCGACGAAGCGACGCGCCGCGCGATCGTCGCCTGCGCGCCGCGCCGCGTCCTGTACGTCTCGTGCGACCCGGCGACGCTGGCGCGCGATCTCGATTGGTTCGCCGCGCACGATTACGCGACGACCGCCGTGCAGCCCTACGACATGCTGCCGCAGACGGAGCACGTTGAGTGCGTCGCGCGGTTGGAGCGGGCGTAAGCACGCAGCGATCTTCGCCACGACTCGGTGGCGGTACGAACCGAACGGAGTGGACAGCAGGCAGCAAGCTAGGCCATTGTACTCGGCGTCACTGAGCCCCCGGGGGGAATGCTTCTGATCAACGGGGGTCCAATGCTGCTGAAAACCGACAGTGTACGGATCATCGGACTTCTAATTCAACGTGTACCGCAATTGGCGTCTCCTTCAGACTGTGCCTCGATCACCACCAAGTGAGTGTCCCTGGTATCGACGCCCCCACCCTCATCGAAGACCGCTGCGCGCAGAGTATATTCACCTGCCTCACCTCGGCTCGGCAGCAGCTCAAGTCTGGCGTTACCGTCTCCCCTATCGGTGAACAC
>DATKMK010000056.1:0-8342 GCA_035541895.1 Binatia bacterium
TCTGAATCGCGTCGAGTGAAACCCGCACGGCCTCTTCGGCGCAGTAGAGCTTGGCGAGTGACGCCAGCCGCGCATCGAGCTTGCCAGCCCGCTGCGCCCAGGCGAGCTTGAAGACCAGATTGCGCGCGTTCTCCAGCGCCAGCTCCATCCGAGCGAGTTTGAAAGCGATGGCTTGGAACTCGGCGATCGGGCGGCCGAACTGTTCGCGGGTCTTCGCGTAGCGAACCGATTCGTCAACGCAGCGCTCGATGATGCCGAGGCACATCGCCGGCATGACCGACCGCTCCATGTTCAGGGTTTCGAGCGCGGCGCCGCCGCGAGCGCTCGCCTTGGTGTCGAGGTGGCCGATCAGATTTGCGCGCGGTACCCGGCAATCGCGAAGGAAGATTTCCCCGGTCGGCGAGTCGTGCATGCCCATTTTGCGCAGCGGCTTGCCGGTCTCCAGCCCTGCGGTGCCGCGTTCGACCACAACCGGGCGAATCGGGCGCAGCGTCTCGCCGATGTCGATGCGCGCGTAGATTGTGAACACATCCGCGAACGGCGCGTTACTGATGAATGTTTTCTGACCGTTGAGCACCAACTCGTCGCCGGCGAGCGTTGCGGTGGTGCGCATGCCGCCGAAGGCATCGCTGCCGGCCCCCGGTTCGGTGAGGCCCCACGCGCCGATCCAGTCGAAGCGCAACACCGGCAACGCGCAGCGTTCGATCAACTCGGCCGACCCTTGCGCCACGATCGCCATCGCGCAGCCTAAGGTCGCGATGAACGCCATCCCGAATCCGGGCGAGATGCGGGAGATCTCTTTGAGCAGCACACTGGTCAACATCGGATCGCCGCCGAGTCCGCCCGCGGCTGCGTCGTCGGCTTCACGAGACGCGTCACCACGCAGCCTCGCGATGCGCCGCTGGCCGACGGCTTCGAGCGTGGCAGCGATGCCCAGCTCGCGACCCATCCGCCGGAGCAGATCGTACGGAAGAACGTCCCCCGCTTCGAGCGCCGGCACGGCCGGCGCAAGATGTTCCTCGCACCATGTCCGCACGGCGCTCTCGAACATCCGCTGCGTCTCGTCGAGTTCGAACACGCTGCCTTCCTATGCTGTGGGCTATACTAGTCAAGGGTTCGCACTTGCCGAAGACCGCCGCATTGAGGCATCAAGCAGCGATGACTTCGTCGCTGCCGGATTTCATGCCGATTGTTGCCGACCGCATGCGCCCCGGGGACTATCTGCGCGCGTACGACGAACCGGAACTCACCGCTGCGGTCGATTTGTGCGATGCGCGCGGGGTACTCAATCCCGCCGCCGTCGGCTGGTCGCGCACGCCGTTGGTGCGCGCGAATCTCAGCGGGCACTGGCCGCGCAAGAAACGATGGAATTTTTGGAACTGGATTGGTCCACGTTTCGTATTCTCGGTGACGTTGGCCGACATCGACTATGCGGCGTTCTGCCAGATGACGTTCACTGACTTCGAAACCAAGCAGTCGATCGGCGCGATGGCGCGGACGCGTTCAGGATCGATCGTCATGCCGGAGCACGTTGAACGCACGGTCTCCTTCCGCGGCTCGACGATGGAGTATGCCAACGTCAACGACGGCGGTGATATGAAGGTCGACTTCGCCGGTACGACCAAATCCGGCGAACGTGTCGTCGCCGATTTCATCGTGCGACGGCCGCGGGGCCACGAGAGTCTCAACATCGTGGTGCCGTGGACGCGCGAGCGGTTTCAGCTCAACTCCAAGCACAACACGCTGCCGTGCGAGGGGTCGATCACGGTCGGCAAAGCGCGTTACGCCATGGATCCAGCCGAGTGCCACGCGGTGCAGGACTTCGGCCGCGGCATCTGGCCGTATCGATCCTTCTGGAACTGGGGCGTTGCCACTGGCGTGCAGAACGGCAGATTGATCGGCGTCAACGTCGGCGCGAAGTGGACGACCGGCACCGGTATGAATGAGAACGGCCTCTGCGTCGACGGCCGTCTGTACAAGATCATGGAAGATCTCGTCTGGCGGTACGATCCGAGCAACTGGATGCAACCGTGGCACGTGCGCGCCGCGCGTTCGGGCATGGTGGATCTCACACTCGAACCGTTCACGGCCCACTGTCCGATGCTCAACCTCGGCATCGTGCGGAGCGGCGGCGTGTGTGCCTTCGGTCGCTGGCGCGGGACGATTCGCTTCGACGGACAGGAGTTGCCGGTGCGCAACCTCATCGGCTGGGCGGAGGAGTTCTCCCACCGCTGGTGAGCCGCCCACTGTGTATCCGGTGGTCCCGGCGGCTCAGACCGCCGTCAGTAACGAATGAAAGCGCGTCAACTTCGTGCGGATCGGAATGTCGAACGGACATGCCGCTTGGCACGGGGCGGCGCAGCTCGCGCAGCGTGACGCGTTGTGGTCGGCCGAGAGCGCGGCGTACTTGGCGCGCGCGTCGGCGGTGCGGCCGTAGTTCTCGAAGTACATCGCGTAGCGAAACATGTCGTCGACCGGCACGCCGTAGGGACAACGATCCAGACATTCGCCGCAGCCGGGCCGGCAATACTCGGCGGCGATCAACTGATCGTAGCGTTCCAGCAGCGCGAGGTCGGAATCGGTCGGGCGTTGGCCCGACGCATAGAGATACTCGTCGATTTGCTCGTGGTCGCGGATCGACACGACCAAGCCGCTGACGTCGGGATTGCCCAGCACCCATTTGAATGCCGCTTGGCTGAACGCCTGCGCTGGATCGCTGAAATCCTTCAGCACGCTTGCCTGCGCGCCCTTGAGCGTTTTCATCGCGACCACGCCGATGCCGCGCTGCTTGGCGTCGTGGAAGATGGTGGTGAGGTCGGGCCAGTTGTTGAAGTTGTACGCGACCAGCAACATATGAAACCGACCCGAGTCGACGGCGTGACGCATCACTTCTTCGAGGTTCGGCGTGTGGCTGCTGACGCCGAGGAAACGAACCTTTCCCTGCTCGCGCAAGCGGTCGTAGGCTTCGTGAAAGTTCGGCGCCATCAGGCGATCGAGGCTGTTCACTTCGTGAATGATGCAGACGTCTAGGTAGTCGGTTTGCAACCGCTGCAGACTACCCTCGACCGCCTTGATGATGTCGGCGACCGGCGTATCGACCGGGAGGTGACCGTCCGCGGTGCAGAACTTCGAGGCGATGTGGACCTTTTGACGATGCGGCTTGAGCGCCTTGCCGATCACCTGTTCGCTGCCGGTCTTGGCGTAGTCCGGCGAGGTGTCGAAGTAGTTGATGCCGCGCTCGACCGCCCGCGTGACCACGTCGGGGTCATCAATGCCGGCGCCGCCGAAGGAGATGTCGGACATGTGGATGCCGGTGGTGCCGAGCGGGCGGTAGCTGCGGACCGTCGAGCCGTGCCACGCCGGATCGACGCGCTTGGCCTGCGTCGGCGCCGAGCGCAGCAGGAACAGGTAGGTGCTGTTTTTCCAGGCGGCGTACCATGCCGCCGCCGCCCCGCCCGCGGCGGCGACGGTCGCGGCCCGCTTCAGGACTTTGCGCCGGCTGAGATCCGACGAGCTCTTCTCGTCCGCCATCGTGCACCTCCAATGTGACGACAGCGTAGTCGTGCGGTGGAGCTGACACAACCGGACGGGTTCGAATCCAGCCGCATCAAATCCAGCGCAGAATGCCCATGAACAAGACGAGACAAGCGAGATCGAACGCGTAGAGGACGCCGACCGTTGCCGCCTTCTGCCGGATCGTCGGCATGTCGTGCACCCAGAACGCGACGACGAAGAACGTGAGGTAGCCGAACAGGAAGATCAGCCACGGCGTGCGCACGTTCCACCACCAATAGTCCCAAGTGAGTTGACCGGCAGCGTTGAGGACGAACTCGACGAGCACGCTCAACGCGGCGGCGACGACGGCCATGAACCAGCGATTGGGGATGCCGAAGATCTTCAGGCTGCGATCGACCGGCAGCGTCTTTGTGACGACGATGCCCATGATCGCAAACATGAAACAGATCTCGATGTTCAGCCCGATCAGAATGACGTACGCGCTGCGACCCGGTGTCGCCCACAGCGGCGCGTATTGAGTGAAGTGGAATACCAGCGCGTTCCAGATTTCGTTGAACCAGTCCATGCCCCACAGCGCAAGGCCGGCGAAGACCACGTTCCAGTTTTTGCGCTCGATCTCGTTGGCGTAGACGTACAGCACGAGCAGGAGCAACGGGATGACGTGCCACTGAAATTGCCCGCCGTCGCGAAGAATCCTGAGTGCGCGCGCCGCCGCGTCTGTCGGCATGAGAGCCCCCTTTTCCCGTCTCGCACTAAACCGGCAGCGGAACCGCGGTCAAATGCGCAAGGGCAGCCGATTGGCTGCGCGAAGCAAGCGTGCGGTTATGCGAGGTCGAACAAGAGTAGCTCCGCGTCGCGTTCGCCGCGAGCCTCGATTTGACGTTCGTCGCTGATCGCGACGCCGTCGCCTTCGACCAGCGACTGGTCGTTGAGGCTCAGCGCGCCGCGCGCGACCTGAAGCCAGAGCTGGCGTCCGCTGGGGACCGCATGCGACACGCGCTCGCCCTTCGCGAGTGTCCCGGCGTAGACGCGCACATCCTGATGGACCGTCACCGCGCCGTCGCGACCCTGCCGCGAAGCAATCAAACGCAGTCGCCCGCGCTGCGCGTCCGCGGGGATGGGGCGCTGTTCGTAACCCGGTGCCAATCCGGAGCGCTCGGGCAGAATCCAGATTTGGAGAAAGTGGACGGGCGTGGTTTTCGAATGGTTGAACTCGCTGTGGGTGATGCCGGTGCCGGCGCTCATCCGCTGCACTTCGCCGGGTCGAATGATCGAGCCGTTTCCGAGGCTGTCTTTGTGTTCGAGCGCGCCGTCCAAGACGTAGGTGATGATCTCCATGTCACGATGGCCGTGGGTTGCGAAACCGCCACCGGGTGCCACCCGATCGTCGTTGATCACCCGCAGCACGCGAAACCCCATCTGCGCCGGGTCATAGTACTCACCGAACGAAAATGTGTGCCGGCTGTCGAGCCAGCCGGCGTTGGTGCGGCCGCGATCAGCGGCCTTGCGAACCTTAATCATCCGGTGAACCCCCTACGGCATCACCGACACCTGCGTCGGCTCGATGACGTAGATCACGCGGCGTTCGTTCGGGCGCCGAAACGGATACGCATCGACGCCGAGGTAGGTCTTGGCCAGTGCGTCGATGTGTGCGTCGGCGCCTTTTTCGGTGATCTCGATTACCCGGCCGCGGATCATCACGCAGCGATACGCATTGTCGGGATCGACGACCGACAACGCCACGCGACGGTCGCGCTCCATGTTCTCATCCTTCACCCGATTGCGCGCTGAGTTCACCCGGATGTGACGACCGTCGTAGTCGAACCACACCGGCGACACCTGCGGGCTGCCGTCCGGCATCACCGTCGCGAGATGGGCGAGGGCCTTCTTCTTGGTGAGATCTTCAAATGCTGCAGGAATCGCCTTGGGCATGCTCGTTCCTCCGTCGGCTGGCGTGTGCGCTGTGAGCATACGCCCGACGTTGTCAGACGCAAGATTGCCGAGACTCACCGCGAGCGGGGCAAGCCCAAGACCCGCTCGGCAATGATGTTGCGCTGGATCTCCGAAGTGCCGGCGAAGATCGTGCCGGAGCGATAGTAGAGATACGAGCGCTGCCAGCGGCCGTGCGCCACGGCGCGCCGATCGCCGGCAACGAGCTGGGCGTCGGCGCCCAGGATTTCCATCGCCGTGTCGTGCAGGCGCTGGCTCATCTCGCTCCAAAACAATTTCACCAGCGAGCTTTCCGGTCCCGGCTTGCCGTGGCGCAGCAGGTTGGTCAGCGTGCGCCAGTTGTGCAGCTTGACGAGATCGACCTCGATGATGGCTTGTGCGAGGCGTTGGCGGGTCGTCGGATCGTGCGCGGCAGACTCGCCGTTGCGTGCGCGGCTGCGTGCCAATCGAATCAAGTCGTCGAGCAGCATCCGATGCACGACCAGTTGCCGCGCCGAGGTCCCGCGCTCGTGACTCAGCGTCGTCTGCGCGATCTCCCAGCCCCGGTTCAACTCGCCGACGAGATTGTCGGCGGGAATGCGCACGTTTTCGAGAAACACCTCGTTGAACTCGTCGCTGCCGGTCATCTGCTTGAGCGGACGAATGGTGACCCCGGAGCTGTGCATGTCGACGATCAGAAAGCTGATGCCTTTGGCCTTCGGCGCGCTCGCGTCGGTGCGGGCCAGCAAGATGCCCCAGCGCGCGAACTGCGCGTAGCTGGTCCACACCTTCTGGCCGTTGACGACGAACCAGTCGCCGTCGCGCTCAGCCTTGCAGCGCAGCGACGTCAGGTCCGATCCCGCGTTGGGCTCGGAGAACAACTGGCACCAGATCTCTTCGGCGCCGAGGATCTTCGACAGGTAGCGCTGCTTCTGCGCATCGGTGCCGTGCGCGATCAACGTCGGCCCGACCAGATTGACGCCGATGCGGTTGATGATCTCCGGCGCCTGTGCCCGCGCCATCTCGGCCTGAAACAGATAGTTCTCGATCACCGTGGCGCCGCGACCGCCGCACTCGCGCGGCCAATGGACGCCGACCCAGCCGCCGGCATGCAGACGCTTCTGCCACTCGACGAGGTACGCGACTTCGTCGGCCAGCGACGCCGGTTCGAAATCGTCACGCGGTTGGTTTGCCGACAGCCACGTTCGCAGCTCGGCGCGAAAGGCTTCTTCGGTTGCGGAGAAGGCGAGGTCCATTGCTACGACGCCTCCACCCTGGCCCTCCTCCGCTTCGCAGAGGAGGGGACCTGAGGGCGGCACCGCTCTACCTCGCGTCGCGCCGCAACGAACTGCCCGATCTCGACAAAGGTTCCCTCCTCTGTTGCCGCTTCTGGCAACGGAGGAGGGTCAGGGTGGAGGCCGCTCCGCCTCATCAGATTGCTCCTGCGGTGCGTAGCGCTGCAATCTCCTCGGACGATGCGCCGAGCCATGCACGCAACAACCGCTCAGTGTCCGCGCCCAACGCCGACGCCGGACCGTAACGCGGCTGCACGTCATCGATCTTGATCGGACAACCGACCTGCCGCACGGTGCCGAACAGGGGATGCTCGTACCCGATCACCATTTCGCGCGCGCGCACTTGATCGTTTTGCAACGCCTCTTCGATGGTCGCGACTGCCGCGCAGGGAACGTGCCCGCGTAGCTGCGCGACCCACTCGGCGCTGGTCTTGGTGCGCATCACCTGGTTGAGGATCGGAATCAACTCGTCGCGATGCGCCAGACGATCGGCGAAGGTCCGGAAGCGCGGATCGTCAAGCAGATGCGCGAGACCCGTTCGCTCGGCGAGGCGCGTCCAGAATTTTTCCTTCATGCACATGATGACGAGATAGCCGTCCTTGGTGGCAAACCGTTGCGACGGCACCAGTGTCTGGTGCGCGTTGTCCGGCAACCGCTCGACCTTCAGATTGGTGTTCAGCACCCACACCGCGAGGTAGTTGAGCATCGACACGGCGGTGTCGAGCAGGCTCACGTCGACATCGCAACCGACGCCGGTGCTGCGCGCGCGCAACAAGCCGGTGAGCAGACCGACGGTGGACATCAAGCCGCCGGCGAAGTCGACGATCGAGATGCCGGAGCGGGTCGGCGGCTCGTGCGGATCGCCGGTCAGGCTCATGAAACCCGCCATCGCCTGCAGCAGAAAGTCGTAACCCGGATCGGCGCGCATCGGTCCGGTCTTTCCAAACCCCGACAGCGCGCAGCAGACGATCTTCGGATTGACGTGCTTCAGACTCGCGTAGTCGAGCCCGAGCTTGGCCGGCAAATCACCGCGCGGATTCGAGTACACGGCGTCGCACACCTTCACCAGGCGATGAAACAGCGCCCTGCCTTCGGGCACGCGCAGATTGAGCGTGAGCGACTTGGCGTTGCGATTGAGCGATTGAAAGTACACCGAGTCGCCGTCGCGTGCCCCCGGCGGCACGTTGCGCGCCTCATCGCCGCCGATGGTCGGGTCTTCGACCTTGATGACCTCGGCGCCGAGATCCGCGAGCACGGTCATGCCAAACGGTCCGGCGCCGAGCTGGGTGAACGCGAGAATGCGGACGCCTTCGAGCGGCAACGGCGACATGCGGTGTGTGTACTAGACGCGGTCGCGGCCTGCAAAACCAAACCGGAAGGCGGCACGGCTGCGCGCCCGTACGAAGACGCGGCGTTCGGAGCAGGGGTGCATAGTGCTCCGCCCTGCGCACCAAAGCGTCACGGCGCCGGGGCGCCGGCGAAGCGGGCGGCGACATCGGCGGCGCTCAGCGTGCGGGCCCAGATCACGACGTCGTCGAGGCGCGAGCCGTTCGGCAGCGCGAGGCTGCCCGAGGTGTCGTACGCCCCGAGCACCAGCGTGTT